>CACWZK010000083.1 GCA_902765365.1 uncultured Lachnospiraceae bacterium | reverse complement strand
ACCAGCGCTGCTGCTCTTCCGGCAGATCATTCTCCGCAAATTCACTACTTCTTTGTATCAGTGAATTGTAGGAAAACTCCATCTCTCCAAGTTCACTCTTTCCTGCTTTTTCCCGTTGAGACAGACTATACATTTTCAGTATACAGATTCTTCCTGCGAGAGAATCCTGCGCTCCCTTTAAAAGCTTTTTACTCTCTGATCCAGTCAGCCAAAACAGCCCCATCCGGTCTGATTCATCACATAAAATCTTAATATACTCAAACAGCTCCGGTGCCTTCTGAGCTTCATCTATCAGAATAGGGGGTTTATATACCTGAAAAAACAGCCCGTAAGAACCGGGCTTTTAACTCTTATACTTCTTTTAATGTGCGCCGGTGTTTTTATGATCGGTTACATTAATAAGGGCGATGCGAAGAATATTTTTACGGTTGTTGCCGTACTCGGAATGCTTCCCGTAGCCAAGCTTATCGTTTCTTTTATCATGTATATAAGAGCCGAAAAATATTCCTGCAAAGAAGAGCTTAAAGACGAGATATTCGAAATTGTCGGAGATAAAAAAATCTGCCTTGGATTTGATTTTTATCTTACCAGCTATAAGGTAAATTTTCCCCTTCTTTCTGCTTTTGTTTATGACGGCTCGATTATCTGTTTATCCGGAGACACAAAACTTGACATAAAAGAATGCAGGGAACATATCGAAAAATACCTTACCAATAATTCCATTAATGGCTTTAAAGTGTATATTCTCGAGAATAAGGATAAATATTTCGACAGATTAAAGAGCGTAACTTCGGAATACGAAAAATCCGATGCCGATTTAACTGCGTACGCTCTGTTAAAAAGCATTTCTTTATAAAAAAAGATGAAAGAATTTATAATCAACAAAACAAATGAAAATCAAAGACTGGATAAATATCTTAAAAGAATTCTGCCCGCGTCGAGCAATTCTTTTTTGTATAAAATGCTCAGGAAGAAAAACATCGAGCTTAACGGCAAAAGAGCAAAGGGTGATGAAATTCTTAAATCCGGCGATTCCGTAAAAATATTTTTTTCGGATGATACTTTTTTCAAAATGTCCGATTCCGTAAAAGAAGATAACGGTATTTACTTACAGGCTTACAAATCCATAAAGAATATTGAAATAGTCTTCGAGCACGAAGATTTTATGATTGTAAATAAACCCGAAGGCGTTTTGACGCAGAAAGACAAAGCAAATGTTCCTTCCTTAAACGAATGGTGCATAGGTTATCTTTTATCCAAAAACTTCATCGACGAAAACACTTTAAAAGAATTTAAACCGTCAGTTTTAAACAGACTCGACAGAAACACAAAAGGTCTGGTTATATTCGGAAAAACCCTGACCGGTTCGCAGAGACTCTCGGATTTAATAAAAAAACGAGACATTAAGAAATACTATTTTGCAAAAACCGAAGGCGGCTGTGATTTAAAAGGCCTTTACAAGGCTTATCTGTCAAAAGACGAAAAGAGCAACAAGGTATCCGTTTATGATGATGTTAAGAATATTCCCGGAAGCGTAAAATACTCGCCGATTTCGACAAAGATAAATGTTTTAAAATCAGAAAAAGATTATTCGCTTTTGGAAATAGAACTTATAACTGGCAAAAGCCATCAGATAAGAGCCCATTTATCACACCTCGGCTATCCGCTGCTTGGCGATAAAAAATATAACGGCAAGACCGACAGTGTAAACAGGCATCAGGATCTTGTCGCTTATAAAATCGTATTTCCGGAGTTTGACGAAAACGATGCCTGGAATTCTTTAAGCGGAAAAATAATAAAAATAAATGTTGACAATTAATATGGTGTCCTTTATACTTTGTTACAATAGTTTGGTAATTTGGTAATTAGGTAGCAATTTAAAGCGCTAAAGTGAACGAGGATTAAAAATGAACTTATCATTACTGCATACGCCCGACGGAGTCAGAGACTTTTACGGAGCGGAGCTTGATTTAAAAAACTACATAATGGATAAATTTGAAAATAATATTAAGCTTTACGGTTATGACGAAATTCAGACACCGACTCTTGAATTCTTAAATGTGTTCCTTGAAGACGAAGATTACGCATATGAATCCAAGACATTCAGATTTATCGACAGAGACGGAAGCACGCTTGTTTTAAGACCCGACTATACACCCGGTGTTGCAAGATGTGCGGTTAAATACTTTTCCGACGAAAACAAGCCCTTAAGATTCTTTTATAAGGGAAATGCTTTTTCGAATAAAGGCGAATATGAAGGCAAGGCCATCGAAGTAACACAGATGGGCATAGAACTTCTTAAAGACGATACCGTACTGGGTGATGCAGAAGTAATCGAACTTGTCATTAAGAATCTTTTATCAATTGGTTTAACAGAGTTTAAGATCTGCGTAAATACAAAGGAAAACAATACCGACAGACTTGATAAAATGCTCAAGCTTTTGGACAGTATGGGCTATTCGGAATATGTTACATACGATCCCGATATAGATTCGAATTTTAAGTATTACACCGGTATGCTTTTCAAAGTATATACATACGGTGTCGGCGATTCAATCTGCAAAGGCGGAAGATACAATTCGCTGCTTGAAAAATACGGCGATGCGGCTCCTGCCGTAGGCTGCGTATTCCTTGTGGACAATATTTTACAGAGCATGAAGAAGCAGAAAATCAAAACCGATATTGATGCGAAGAAAGTTTCTTTTATGGTATATGAGGATGGTAAAGAAATCGAGGCCATAAAAAAAGCTAACGAACTTAGAGACAAAAATATAACATGCATAACCGTTGCAAAGAAACTGTTTGATGACGAGTTGAAAGAATTATGCGAAACAAACGGTTATGAAATTATAAGCTGTTAAACGGAGATATTTATGAACGACAGATATTTGACAATTGCACTTTGCAAGGGAAGAGTTGCAAACCAGACCATGGATTTGCTTGAAAAACTTGGCATCAAGTGCGATGAGATTAAAGATAAGTCCACCAGAAAACTTATATTTACTGACGAAAAGAACAAGTTAAAATTCTTCCTCGCAAAAGGTCCTGATGTTCCGACATACGTGGAATACGGTGCTGCCGATTTGGGTGTTGTGGGAAGCGATATTATAGATGAGGAGCAAAGGAGAGTAACCGAGCTTCTGGATTTAGGATTCGGAAAATGCAGAATGTGTGTATGCGGACCCAAAGATGCCAGCGCTCTTTTATTACACCGCGAACAGATTCGTGTCGCAACGAAATATCCCGTTATCGCCAAAGATTATTTCCATAACAAAAAATATCAGACCGTTGATATCATAAAATTAAACGGCTCCGTGGAATTAGGCCCCATCGTTGAACTTTCCGACGTTATAGTTGATATCGTTGAAACAGGTTCCACATTAAAAGAAAACGGGCTCGAAGTTCTCGAAGAGATTTGTCCGATTTCATCAAGACTTATCGTAAACAGGGTCAGCATGAAGATGCAGAAGGAAAGAATCGAAAAGCTGGTTGAGGATATAAAAGCCAATTTATAAATTTTGAAAGGATTAATCATGAATAAATATATTTTAAACGAAGAGAACAAGCAGAATCTCTTAAACAACCTTCTTAAAAGAAGTACTTCAAACTATCCTGAGTACGAAAAAAAGGTTGCAGCAATCTGCGAAGACGTAAAGTCAAGAAAAGACGAAGCATTATTCGAATATACGCTAAAATTCGATAAATATGCTTTAAACAAAGACAATATAAGAGTTACGGATGCGGAAATCGATGAAGCTGTAAAGAACATTGATCCCGAATTATTCGCAATCATGAAAGAAGCTTTTGAAAATATCAAGGCTTATCATGAAAAACAGGTTAGAAATTCTTTCTTTGACACAACCGAAGACGGAACGTTTTTAGGCCAGAGAATTCTTCCCATCGAAACAGTCGGCGTATATGTTCCCGGCGGTAAGGCCGCTTACCCTTCATCGACTCTTATGAATATTGTTCCCGCACTTGTTGCAGGATGTAAAAGAATCGTTATGACGACTCCCTGCAATGCAGAGGGTAAAGTAAGCGATACTACTCTTGCTGCAGCCAAAATCTGCGGTATAAACGAAATTTATAAAGTAGGCGGCGCACAGGCTATCGCATCCCTGGCGTATGGAACAGAGACCATTCCCAAAGTCAGCAAAATCGTAGGCCCTGGAAACATCTTCGTAGCTTTAGCTAAAAGATACGTATACGGACATGTATCCATTGATTCCATTGCCGGCCCCAGCGAAATACTCGTGCTCGCAGATGAAAGTGCAAATCCCAAATTTGTGGCCGCAGATTTAATGAGCCAGTGCGAACATGACGAAATGGCAAGCGGTATTCTTATAACTACAAGCGAAGAACTTGCAGTAAATGTTGAAAAATACATCGAAGAGTTCTTAAAAGACGCACCCAGAAAAGAAATTCTCGAAAAATCACTCGAAAAGTTCGGATTTATTCTTGTTGCAAAAGATATTAAAGAAGCTGTAGATGCAGTTAACGATATCGCCAGCGAACACCTTGAGATTTTGACAAAGAATCCTCTCGAAACCATGGGTATGGTTAAGAATGCAGGTGCTATTTTCCTCGGTGAATATTCATCCGAACCTCTCGGCGATTATTTTGCTGGGCCCAATCACGTGCTTCCCACAAACGGAACCGCGAAGTTCTTCTCACCTCTTTCAGTTGATGACTTTATCAAAAAGAGCAGCGTAATATGTTATTCCAAAGACGCACTCGAAAAATGTCACACAAAGATTGAGAAATTCGCTCAGAGCGAAGGACTTTACGCACACTCTAAATCCATTGAAGTAAGATTTGAGTAAAATTAATAAACCATTGCGGGATTTCCCGTGATGGTTTAATTAATTACTATATGTTATAATGATTCAGGTGTAACAAAAATTATTTTAGAAAGGGAACATTATGAGAAAATCATCCCAGGAAAGAAACACTAAAGAAACTCAGATTAAAATGACTCTTAACCTTGACGGTACAGGTATCGGTAATATAAGTTCCGGTATCGGATTTTTCGATCACATGCTTAATTCATTTGCCAAGCACGGCAATTTCGATTTGGATCTTGATTGCAAGGGCGATTTGAATGTGGACTGTCATCATACCGTCGAAGATATAGGTATAGTACTCGGAACATGCTTTAAAGAAGCTTTGGGTAATAAAGAGGGTATTAACAGATATGCTTCTTTTATAATGCCCATGGACGATGCACTGGTACTTTGCGCGGTTGATTTTTCAGGCAGACCTTATTTTAATTTCTCATATGATTTTAAGGAAGAAAGAATTTCCGATTTTGATGTATATACCGTAGGCGATTTCGAAACGGAGACTTTAAGAGAGTTTTTATATTCGGTTTCCTATGCCGCAGGAATGAATTTACATATTAAAGTATTGGACGGAAGCAATACACATCATATTATCGAAGCTATATTTAAGGCCATGGCAAATGCCATGAGAATCGCAGCTTCGAAGAATCCCGACAGAGAAGGAATTCTTTCAACGAAAGGAGCTCTGTAATGATTTTAACAGGCAAGAAAATAGAATTTGGCAATTCATCCTCTTTTAGGGACTTTACAGATGTTATCGAGGATGTAAACAATAAAGGATTTGATTATCTTTACGTTAAAGGCGAGGCATATACCGATGCAGACAAAGAGAATTTCTTCCACAATATGATTGAAATTGTTTCTTTATGCGAGAAGAAAGTAATTGTTGAGTTTCCTCTTACACATTTCGAGGATATGAAGAAGCTTTACTATGCCAATGTATCGCAGATAATCGCATCCGAAGGTACGACTCTCGAGGATTCCGTTATCGAAGACGGCAAAAAGAGATTCGGAGAAAAGCTTGTTGTTAATAAAAAAGATTTTGGCGAAATATCATCCGAATTTGAGATTATATCAAACTGCCCCGAGATTTTAAAAGAATCTCCCGAAGAATATAACGCAAAAGAAGCTTTTTATTTAACAGATACAAGCAAATCATCGGTAGGCGCTACGGAATTTAAAAACATTCTTGAAAGCAAAGGCTTTGATGTATTTACTCTTAAATGCGAAATCCCCTGGGAGAAGCTTAAGAAAAATGCGGATGGCCTGATTCCTGCGATTGTTGTCGATTATAAGACCGATAAAATCCTTATGATGGCATACATGAACGAGGATGCCTACATAAATACATTTAAAACCGGTCTTATGAATTACTATTCGAGATCCCGTGCTTCCCAGTGGATAAAGGGTGAAACCAGCGGTCATTTCCAGTATGTAAAATATATTAAGGCTGACTGCGATTTCGATACACTGCTTTGCGGAGTATCCCAGGTTGGGGTTCCCTGTCATACGGGCAAGGATACATGCTTCTTTAACGATGCGCTTGTAAACGAATCGCCTGAAAAGAATCCTTCAAAGATTCTTACCGATCTTTACAAAGTAATCGAAGACAGGAAAGTAAATCCCAAGGAAGGGTCTTATACCAACTATCTTTTTGACAAGGGTCTTGATAAGATATTAAAGAAGGTCGGAGAGGAAGCCTGCGAAATCGTTATAGCTTCCAAAAACGAGGAACCCAAAGAAATTAAATACGAAATAGCTGATTTCCTTTATCATCTGTCTGTTCTGATGGTTGAGAAAGGCGTGACATGGGAAGAGGTTGCGGACGAACTTGCTAAAAGGTAAATATGAGAAAAACAGCGCTTAGTCACGAAATTTTAATGACTGTCGACAAGCCGGCGAGATATATCGGCGGAGAATTCAACTCCGTCATGAAGGATTTAAACGAAATCGATATCAGATTCTGCATGTGTTTTCCGGATGTATACGAAATCGGAATGTCACATCTGGGAATTCAGATATTGTACGCCATGTTTAATTCTTTTAAGGACACATGGTGCGAAAGAGTATATTCTCCGTGGCCTGATTTGGACAAAATAATGAGGGATAAAAATATCCCTCTTTTTTCGCTTGAAAGTCAGGACCCCGTAAAAGACTTCGATTTCCTCGGAATTACGCTCCAGTACGAAATGTGTTATACGAATATTCTTCAGATACTTGAACTTGCACAAATACCTGTCTGGGCCAAAGACAGAAGCGAAGATGATCCGATAGTAATCGGCGGCGGCCCATGTTCGTATAATCCCGAACCCATCGCCGAATTCTTTGACATGTTCTATATCGGCGAAGGCGAAGTCGCATACAGAGAACTCTTGGATTTATACAAAGAGTGTAAACGAAACGGTTATTCACGTGAGGATTTTCTTTATAAGGCCACCAAAATCGACGGTATATATGTTCCGTCTTTAATAAATGTCGAATATAACGAAGATTTCACCATAAAAGAATTCACGCCTGTAAAAGAAGGCGTTCGTACCACTGTCAAAAAAGAAGTCGAAACCGATTTAAACGATTCTTTTTACCCGGTAAAACCAATTATTCCTTTTATAAAAGCCACTCAGGACAGAATTACTCTCGAAATCATGAGAGGATGCCCCAGAGGCTGCAGATTCTGTCAGGCCGGACAGCTTTACAGACCTATCAGAACAAGGGATGTGGAGGTTTTAAAGGAATTTGCAAGACAAATGATCGAAAATTCCGGATATGAGGAGATCAATTTAAGTTCGCTTTCTTCGTCGGATTATCCCGAATTAAAAGAACTGATTTTATATTTAATTGATTATTGCAACGAAAAGAAGGTTAATATTTCACTTCCTTCACTGAGAATAGACGCATTTTCTTTAGATGTAATGAGCAAGGTTCAGGATATCAAAAAATCCAGCCTCACTTTTGTCGAGACTCGCTTTTTTAGGAGGATGGAATAAAGTTAAGCTTTATTTTATGCTCGGACTTCCTTTCGAAGAAGACGAAGATGTGGTTGCAATCGCCGAACTTTGCGAAAAAGTGGCCAAGGAATATTATGAAACTCTTCCAAAAGAACAGAGAAAACAGAGAGTTTCAATTACCGCATCGACTTCGTTCTTTATTCCGAAGCCTTTTACGCCTTTCCAGTGGGCTTCGCAGTTTACTTTGGAGGACTTCAGGGATAAGGCTTATCTGACACGTACAAGCATCATGAACCAGCTTAATCAGAGAAGTATTAAGTACAACTGGCATGACACTGACGTTTCTGTTCTTGAAGGAGTTTTTGCAAGAGGCGACAGACGACTTGCTAAAGTAATATATGATGCGTATAAAAACGGCGCAATGTATGATGCATGGAACGATTATTTTAATTACGATATATGGCTTAAGGCATTTGATGACAACGGAATCGACATGAAATTCTATACCACCAGGAAAAGGGATCTGGACGAAGTTTTTCCCTGGGATTTCATAGATATCGGTGTTACGAAGAATTATCTTAAAAGAAAGTTTTGTTTTAAACAGTAAAGATGGAAGAAAGAAAAGTATTAAGATTCAAATTTAAAAAGTACGGACCTATAGTTTATATCGGACATCTCGATATAATGCGCTTTTTCCAGAAAGCCATCAGGCGAAGCGGTATCGACGCGGCTTATACTGAAGGGTTTTCGCCGCATCTTAAGTTAAGTTTTGCTCAGCCTTTAAGTGTAGGCGTGGAAACAGACGGGGATTATTTCGATCTGGAGATGAATTCACTGCCTGATTTAAATACATTGGTCGAAGAAATGAACAGACAATGTGTTGAAGGCATTGAAATATTAAACGTCACGCTGCTTGACTCAGATGTTCAAAATGGTATGAGTTCCGTTAAGGCGGCCGATTATATTTACACTTTCGATTCTCTTTCAGAATCTCAAGGACTTCTGGATGAGTTTTTCACTCAGGATTCATATGTATTTGAATATATTCGTAAAGAAAAAGCAAAAGTAAAAGATCTGATGGAAGATATTTACGAATACAGGATTTTAAACGAAAACGAACTTCTCGTTAAAGTGAATTCCTCGTCCGCCGGTAATTTAAAAGCCGATGTTGTAATCGAAGCTTTGGAAAAATACGGCCTTAAAGTCAAATGTCTGAAATATAAAAGATCAGATCTTTTTACAACGGATACGAACAATAAATTTTTGAGTTTAAGAGACCAGGGAGAAGTTTTCTTTTAAAAGAATTTTCCTGTAAATTTTTTATGATAAAACCGTCAGTTAAAAACGAAGATGCAAAAAAATATGTAAATTCCGGTGGGACAGAGCTCGTTATCGTCAAAAAAGACGATACTCTGATTTATCTTGTTTTTGAAAACAAGGAATTAATTGATATAGAATTCGAAAAAGAAAACGAATTGCCCATAGGAACAAAGTGTGTCGGAAAAGTATCCAAAATCGCCAAGGATATCAATTCGGCTTATATTCTTTTGCCTGATAAAAGTACGGCTTTTTTAAGAAATATTCCCGCAGATCTTAAATGTGAACAGAACATACCGGTTGAAGTCACAAGAGTTTCATCAAAAGGCAAACTGCCTTCCGTCGTTCTGACAGAAGATGACATTGAACACAGAACGGATTTGTCGATTATAGAAAAAGGTCGAAGACAATATGAAAAACTTCTTTCAAAGTATAAATTTAACAGGATTTTGACCGATATAGACAATATATTCAAAGAAATTAAAGAATTTATAAATTCGAGCAATGTCATTGATTTGTCCGAATTGATTTTGTATAATGATTCTATGGTTTCTCTGGGTACTTTGTATTCGGTTAGTGCCAGATTAAAGGAAGCAACTTCGAAGGTAATATGGCTTAAGAGCGGCGCAAATATTGTCATCGAAGAAACGAGCGCATTTACCGTAATTGACGTAAATTCGGCCAAAAAAGACAATAAAAAAAGCAATTCTTATCTTGAGATCAACCGCGAAGCAGCTGTGGAAATATTCAGGCAGATGAATTTAAGAAACCTGTCGGGAATAATACTCATAGATTTTATTAATCTTGAACGCGAAGAGTATAGAATTCTGACGGACGAATTAAACGTTCTTGCAAAAACGCAGAAGACTTTCACCAAAGTGGTTGACATAACTGCACTCGGAATTGCCGAAATTACACGTAAAAAAGAAGGTGTTACATTAAGCGATATTGTTAAATGATTACGATTATTGCTTTTTATGACACAATATCTGCCAATAAAAAATTAAAGTTTGCATAACTCAAAAAAGTTCTTGAATATATACACAAAATTTGGTAATATAATTAAGTGATATAAGCGTTCAAGAGAGAATCTAATTATGTTAGATTTTATCTTTTTTCGCTTTTATAATAATTTTTCATGATTCCACGCTTAAGGGGAACGAAAGGGAGGTTAAGGAATGGCAACTGCTCAGGTATTTTCTTGTAATTACAGCGGCAGCATCAAGAATAAGTTGCTTAAAGGCGGAGATAAGTTGTTCTTAAAGATTGAGGACACAAAGATTTCCGGAAAGGCTTTCATCTGCAACGAGGAAGGTCGTAACGGATATATCGATAACTTCGAATATCCTATCAATGATGTAAGAGAAGTATATAAGGGTGATTATCAGGGTGATGTTGCTCTTATTATGAATACACGTATAACCAGTTTGTACGGAACCAAGAAAGCTCAGACTATTTTCCCTGCAATCAAGGATATCGATGTAGTAGTTGAAATCCTTGGCGAATTAAAGGAGAAGACAGCTGCAGCAGGCAGCGCAGGCGGAGCACCCAGAGCAGCTACAACACAGAGCCAGCCTATTGCTCGTCCCGTAGCTCCTACTCCCAGTGCACCTTCACCCGCAGCACAGCAGGTTCCCACAGCACCTGTTCCTTCTGCAAGCCTCGATGCAAAGAGCATCAAGCAGGAAGTTACACAGAGTGTTGTTGTTAAGAAAGATTCCGGTATCGGTGGCAGCGATGCTATCGGCGGCGCACTTCTTAACAGAAAACCCGCAGAACCCATGAGAACTGCTTCCAATGCCGTAGGAAGCGCAGTTATGCAGAAGGGTTCACCCGCACCTGCTCCCGCTCCCGCACAGCCTACTCCTCAGCAGCAGAAAAAGAACGATTCCGAAGACTTCCAGAAGAGAATGGAAAAACTTTACGTTCTCAAGGATTGCGGAATGTTAACAGATAAAGAATTCGATGCAAAGAAACTCGAACTTGTTTCGGAACTTTGCGGAATGACAGACTTCAACGAAAAGGTTCAGAAGCTCGTTGTTCTTAAGGAATGCGGAATGCTTTCCGAAAAAGAATTCGATTCCAGAAAAGTTGATATCATCAAAGAGTGCTGCTCAACAGATGTTGAAGACCTCGGCGAATACAAGAGAAACGTTGAGAGACTTCCTTATCTTAAACTCGGTGGCATGATTGATGAAGCTGAATTTATCGAGAAGAAGAACGGTGTACTTGCTGAAGTTGAGTACTCAGATCTCGATCCCGATGAAATCACACTTAAGAAACTCGAAAGATGGCCCGTTCTTCGCGATGCAGAAATGCTCACAGAAGACGAATTCAAGATTAAGGTTCAGCAGCTTGTTGATCACATCGATGTTTCCGAATTCGACAGCATTGAATTACTCAGTGCCAAACTTAAGAAATGGCCCCTTCTTGTACAGGCTAAGCTTATTTCCGAAGGCGAATTCAAGAAGAAACAGAACGACGTTATCGATGCATTCACAAATGCTCCCTGGAGCGATGTTCCTTCATTCACAGTTGTTGTTGAAAGACTTATGGCTCTTAAGGATTGCGAATGGCTTTCAGAACTTGACTTCCATTCAAAGAAGGTTGAGCTCTTAAGAAAGGTTGCAAACGTAGAAGATTACGTTACCAAGGTTCAGCTTTACCTGGCACTTCCTCAGATCGGTCTTATTTCACAGGGCGACTTCGAAGTTAAGAAGCAGGAATTCGTTGATGAAATCTTTGCTCCCGGAAACGGATCTACAGAAGAGTTCCAGACCAAGGTTAAGAAACTCATGGATCTTGAAAAGACCGGAATGCTTTCAACAGATGAATTTACAAACTACAAGATGAAGTTAATGAGCGAATTATAAAATAAAAAAGACTTGCTCCGGCAAGTCTTTTTTTATGCTCATTATTTTATAAAATATTTGTTGACATAAGAAACAAAATCTCGTATTATATTAGAGTATGCCGCATAACGAGGTAAAAGAGGCTTTATGCCCACCACAGTTAGCGAGATTGTTAATAAGGAGGTGCCTTATGTACGCTATTATTGCAACAGGAGGTAAGCAGTACAAGGTTTCTGAAGGCGATGTGATCAACGTTGAGAAGATCGAAGCTGAAGTAAACGATACTGTTACTTTTGATGACGTTCTTGCAATCAGCGATTCATCATTCAAAGCCGGTGATGACTGCGCTAACAGCACTGTTTCAGCTACAGTTCTTGAGCAGGGCAGAGGTAAGAAGGTTATAGTATACAAGTACAAGAGAAAATCCGGTTATCATAAGAAAAACGGACACAGACAGTACTTTACAAAAGTTAAAATCGACAAGATTAATGCTTAATTATGGTATCTGTTATTTTTTACAAGAAAAACGGTTCATATTACAGAATTGAATGTTCCGGTCACGCCGGAGATGCACCGCAAGGTGAAAATATTGTATGTGCAGCAATTTCTGCACTGGTCATTAACTGCTTCAATTCTGTTGAACAGTTTACCGAAGACTACGTATCATCAGAGACAAGTAAAGACGGTATAACGAGTTTACAATTAAAGAGTGATATTTCACATGACGCAGAACTTCTTGTAAAATCTTTGGAATTGGGATTAAGAGAGATTTCAAAGGATAACGGAAAATATTTGAAAATTTCGGTTAAGGAGGTATAAACCTATGCTGCAGATGAATCTTCAATTATTTGCACACAAAAAAGGTGTTGGTTCTACTAAGAACGGCAGAGATTCAGAGTCTAAGCGTTTAGGAGCTAAAAGAGCTGACGGTCAGTTTGTTAAGGCCGGCAATATCTTATATAGACAGCGTGGTACTAAAATTCATCCCGGTGTGAATGTTGGTATCGGCGGTGATGATACATTATATGCCAAAGTTGACGGAGTATTACGTTTCGAGCGTAAGGGCCGCGACAAAAAACAGGCAAGTGTATATCCTGTAGAACAGTAATTATTAAACGCCTCAAGATTTTCCTTGAGGCGTATTTTTTAGGAGAAATCTATGTTTGCTGACAGAGCAAAAATATATATACGCAGCGGTAAAGGCGGAGACGGCCATGTTTCTTTCAGAAGAGAGAAATATGTTCCCGACGGCGGTCCCGATGGTGGAGACGGCGGAGACGGCGGAAGTGTTTATTTTGTAGTAGACGAAGGAATGAATACTCTGGCCGATTATCGTCATGTCAGAAAATACAAAGCCGAGGACGGCGAAGACGGCGGTAAAAGAAACTGCAAGGGAAAAAGCGGCGAAGATCTTTATTTAAAAGTTCCCAAAGGAACCGTAATTAAAGAACTTAATTCGGGAAAAGTCATCGTTGATATGTCAGGCGATACTAAGGAATTTAAGATCTTAAAAGGCGGCAGAGGCGGAAACGGAAACCAGCATTACGCCACAAGTACAATGCAGGCACCCAAATATGCGCAGCCCGGTCAGCCTGCCAGAGAACTGGATTTGTTCCTTGAATTAAAAGTTATAGCGGATGTGGGACTTATAGGTTTTCCCAATGTCGGTAAATCAACATTAATATCTAGCTGTACGAATGCAAAACCCGAGATTGCAAACTATCATTTTACGACTTTATCTCCTCATTTGGGTGTTGTCGATCTGGATGGTTCATCATTCGTGATGGCCGATATTCCCGGAATTATCGAAGGAGCAAGCGAAGGCGTCGGTTTGGGCTTTGATTTTTTAAGACATATCGAGAGAACCAAAGTCTTTATTCATGTCGTTGACGCATCAGGTTCCGAAGGCAGAGATCCTTTGGATGATATCGAAAAGATTCATAATGAATTAAATAAATATAATCCGGATCTTTTAAAAAGACCTATTATTATAGCTGCCAACAAGATTGATATAATTAATAATGAACCGTCCGATATAGATGATGACGGAAATTTAATATATCCCGAAGAACATTACAATGTTCAGAGAATCAAGGATAAATATGAACCTTTGGGATTTAAGGTATTTCCTATCAGTTCCTACACAAAAGAAGGAGTAAAGGAATTGCTTTACTACGTCGCAGATGTGCTTAATTCGCTTGATAAGACACCTGTTGTATTTGAACAGGAATTTGATCCCGAATTGCATATGCCGATGTCTGATGAGCCGTATACTGTTTCATACGACTATTCTGCAAACGAATATGTAGTAGAAGGACCGAGAATCGAAAAAATGCTCGGCTATACCAATCTCGACAGCGAAAAAGGTTTCGCTTTCTTCCAGAACTTCCTTAAGGATAACGGTATCCTCGACGAACTTGAAGCTCTGGGCATCAAAGAAGGCGACACAGTCAGAATATACGGATTCAGTTTTGAGTATCTGAAATAAGAGGAGTTATTATGACCAGCAAACAAAGAGCATATCTTAAATCTCTTGCAAATAATCTTGAGCCATTATTTATGGTTGGCAAATCAAGCCTTACCCCTGAGTTTAACGAAGCGGTTAACGAGGCTTTTAA
Organism: uncultured Lachnospiraceae bacterium; assembly: GCA_902765365.1. Taxonomy (GTDB): domain Bacteria; phylum Bacillota; class Clostridia; order Lachnospirales; family Lachnospiraceae; genus UBA3766. The sequence continues at coordinate 706 of CACWZK010000083.1, read as the reverse complement.
TACACATGAATTAATAAAGTTAAGCGTATTAAAAAATTGTCCCGATGATCCCAAAGAACTCGGTATTACAATTGCGGAAAGAACTCATTCCGAACTTGTGCAGGTAATAGGCAAGAAGTTTATTCTTTACAAACCTTTTAAGGATAACCCTGTGATTATTCTTCCGAAAGCAGGAAAAGAAGATTAAGATATTATTATGAAAATATGTATTTCCGGCGGCACTTTTGACCCCATTCACAACGGACATATTGAGATTGCAAAAATCGCCTTGTCACAGTTTAATCTTGACAAGGTTATTTTCATGCCCACAGGAAATTCATATATGAAAAGCGATGTCACGCCTTCGATTCACAGATACAATATGCTAAAACTTGCAATTGAAGGTATTGATAAATTCGAAATAAGCGATCTTGAAATTAAAAGAGCTGGATACACATATACCAAAGATACTGTGGCATATTTTAAAGAGAATTACCCTGATGATGAACTTTATTTCCTCATTGGAACGGATACTCTTTTTATGCTTGAAAAATGGTATATGCCGGAGTATCTTTTTAAAAATCTTATCTTTATAGTTGCTAAAAGAGGCGACGCCGACAGTGTTGCCAAAGCAGAAGAATTAAAAGAGAAATTTAACGCAGATATTCGTTTCATGCATAACGATATAATCGATATTTCTTCAACCGAAATTCGTGAAGAATTCGAC
>CACWZK010000082.1 GCA_902765365.1 uncultured Lachnospiraceae bacterium | reverse complement strand
GTTCTTCTTTTAACATCTCTCTCATTTCCTCGTCGCTTTCCGCATCGAGCAGTTCGAGAGAATCTTTTATCGTTTCTTTTGCTTTTTTATATTCTTTGTATGCTTCTACAATCGGAGTGAGGTCACTCTGTTCCTTCATCAGCGCTCTGAAGCGTGTCTGATTGTCCGTTACTCCGGGAGACTGTAATTCTCCCATCAGTTCCTCAAACCTGATAAGCAGATCCTCAAGTCTGTCAAACATTTTTTATCCTTTCAATACGGCCGTAACCACTCTGTCAAGGCCGTTTAAATCCTTTATAACTCTAATATTTTCGTAACCGTTTTCTCTTAAAAGAGTGCTGACGCTTTCTCCTTCATCGAAACCTGTTTCCATCATCAGCAAAGCGTTCGCATTCATATATCCTTTAGCTTTATCGGCTATAATCCTGTAATAATCAAGACCATCTTCTCCTCCGCATAACGCATTGTATGGTTCAAATTTTCTGACCTTTACATCCAGTCCCTCTATTACTTCCCTTGGAATATACGGAGGGTTGGAGGCAATTAAATCAAATCTGCCGTTTATGTTTTCAAACATATCGCTTTCGATGAAAGTTACATCAAGCGAAAGATTCTTTCTGTTTTTCTCTGCGGTTTCAAGCGCGGCTTTGCTTATATCCGATGCAACGACCGTTAAATCTTCTCTTTCGTGCTTTACGCAAAGCGCAATACATCCGCTGCCTGTGCAAAGATCCAGCATCTTCGCATCTTTGGGTGCTTTCTTAATTATTTCTTCGATGAGCACTTCCGTATCAAAGCGCGGTATCAAAACCGACGGTTCACAGATAAACTTAAGACCGTAAAGATATGTCTTTCCGGTTATATACTGCACGGGTTCCCCCGAATTTCTTCTTTCAATCAGAGAGAAGAATTTATCTTCCTCTTCTTTTGTAAGCTCCATGTCGGGATGTGCAAAAAGATCCTGTCTTTTAGTGCCCATAACGAATTCAAGAAGAATGGCACATTCGATATCCGCTTCGTCGGATACAATGCGTTTTCTTCCCTCATCGTAAGCTTCTCTATAAGTCATCCGAATCAAGCCCCAGTCGTTTAAATATCTCATCGTATTCATCGTCGAGCATACGGTTAAACGCATCAGTATCTTTTAAGGTAAGATGACCGTTCTCGTCGATGATATTATCAAAGTCGATATCGTTTTCTTCGTCGTCGAATTCGTTCTTTTCTTCTTCCTCTGTATTGATGTATACTCTGGCCTTAACTCCACCCTGAGGCATAACTTCTTTGATGTTGTCAAGGCTGTCGGGCATCGGAATGCTCTCGATTTCCTTATTAAAGAGCGGAACATTTCCTTCTTCGTATTCTTCTTCTTTTTCGGCGATGATGCTTTCGTCCACGGGCTCGAACTGTATCGTATTCTCGTCTACTTCTTCATCCTCGGGATCGAATCCGTAATCGTCGTCAAAATCAATACTTACAGGTTGTGTCTTTTCCATATCACTCACCTTTACTTCAACTTCAGAAACATTTTCCTTATCAATTTTATCATATTTTTCTTCCGCAGGCTCGTCTTTAAGTTCCTCTGCGGGTTCATCTTCACAAACGAAGTTTACATAATTTCCATTTTCGTCGATATAATACTCTTCCTGTCCCTGATCGTCGTATACATACTCGCCATCTTGGTTGACATAATATTCTTCATATTCTTCGTCGCCGTTAACGGTTATGTATTCTCCGTTTTCATCAACGTAAGTATTCTCGTTATCATGTACGCCGTATTCGCTCTTAAGAAGCTCCTCATCGACTATGGCGTATTCTTCCTCAATTTCATTTTCGAGCTGCTGCTCGACTAAAAGTGCATCCACCGCCTCTTTGGGATCTTTATTAAGACCGAAATCCGCTGATGAAAACTTATCAGGGAAATTAATTACCAGGAACTCTTTCCAGTCAATTGCGGCGTCAAGCGATGCCATTGCGGTTGTTATCATTTCATCATCCGGACGAAGTGTGGAAAATACCTGGAAAAGCATACTCGGTGCGGTAAGTATTTTCAAAAGGATATTGTCCGGAAGGTATGTTATCAAAACGAAAAGCTCGTAAAAAAGTCCCGTTGCAAGCGGAATATATATCAGTCTGAACAGAAGTCTTAAGGGAACGGAATCGATCCTAACAAATATAAAAAGAATAACGGATATGAATGTGCAGAAAGCAATGTAATTGGTCGTACATCTCGTAAAAAACCTTGAAGATGCGGCTACATTTTTATAATTGAGCTTTCTGCCTCTTTCAATGCAGTTGATGCATTTATGCACTGCCCCGTGATACTTCATCATTCTTCTTACATCTTTGAATAAAAGGAAAGAAAGAAGATACAGCACGAGAATTAATATCGATGCTGCAAATTCTATAATATGAATGACCGATTTGTTTATAATATATCTTTCCAGATACTCTGCAATCAAATACGGAAAGAATGTTACGAAAAAGAAGCATATTACAAAAGAAACACATGCTGCACCTGCGGTAACAATCATATTGATATGCTTACCGAAGATTCTACGAAGTATCCTGTCGATAAAGGTTTCTTTTGTCGTGTCGTTTCCGAAAGCTTCCGCGGTATATTCCAGGGATTCAAGTTCAACGAGAACGTTATTTACCAACACAAAAATACCTCTGACAAACGGAATCTTGTAAATCAGTCTGTCAGGGTTTGCCTGTGCATTCTTTACAACTGTCTGAAGTTCGCCGTCGCTTTTACGAAATTCAACCGCGCATTTATTCTGATTCTTGGTCAGAACGCCTTCAAATAAAGGCTTTTCGGTCAGACCGCTGCTTTGTTTTTTTCTCCTTCTTTTTTTCTTAGCCATGGTATCTCCGCAATTAGTCGCTTAAAGTCATAAATAATAGAAAAGGTTGAGATATCATATACCTCAACCTCTTTAACACAACTATTTGCTTTCCACACCGTACTTCTTATTAAACTTATCGATACGGCCACGAGCCTGTGTGGCTTTCTGCTGTCCTGTGTAGAAAGAGTGGCACTTCGAACAAACTTCTACGTGAATATCTTTCTTTGTGGAACCTGTTACAAATGTGTTTCCGCAGTTACAGGTCACTGTCGCCTGATAGTACTCAGGATGAATTCCTTCTCTCATTTCAACTCACCTCTCTATATTGAATTCCATAAATTTTCACAAAATGCTTGATTATTATATCACGGCGGTTTTCTTTATGCAAGAGATTTTTTAAAACCACCTTGCTTTGTTCATATTCGCAACAAATTCGCGATTATCCTTTGTTTTGGAGAACAAATCTATTACCTTGTCCACAGCCTCTTCGGGTTTTAATCCGTTAAAGCCTCTTCTCATTATGCTGATGGCCGAAAGTTCTTCGGGAGATAATAAAAGATGTTCGTTTCTCGTACCGGATTTGGGAATGTCGATTGCGGGAAATACTCTCTTTTCGGAAAGTTTTCTGTCAAGAACAAGTTCCATATTACCCGTTCCCTTGAATTCCTCGTATACAACGTCATCCATCTTGGAGCCTGTATCCACAAGTGCGGTTGCAAGAATCGTAAGGCTTCCGCCCTCTCTCATGTTTCTTGCTGCACCGAAGAACTTCTTGGGCATGTGAAGCGCTGCGGGATCAAGACCGCCGGAGAGCGTTCTTCCCGAAGGAGGAATAACCTGGTTGTATGCTCTGGTAAGTCTGGTGATCGAATCAAGCAGAATAATTACGTCCTGTCTTGACTCAACTAATCTTCTCGCACGTTCAATTACCATCTCCGCAACTTTTTTATGATGTTCGGGTGTTTCGTCGAATGTCGAATAAATAACTTCTACGTTTTCGCCTTTGATGGCTTCTTTAATATCCGTAACTTCCTCGGGTCTTTCATCGATTAGAAGGATAATCATGTGCATTTTTCTGTTGTTGAAAAGCACGCTCTTTGCAATATCCTTAAGAAGTGTCGTTTTGCCTGCCTTGGGCTGGGATACAATCATACCTCTCTGTCCCTTGCCTACCGGAGATACAAGATCGACTATTCTCATCGATACCGGAGCACCCGGAATATCCAGCTTAATCTTTTCGTTGGGGAAGATCGGAGTCATTTCCTCGAATTTAAATCTGTTGGCGATTGATTCGGGCTTGCCCCCGTTTATCTTCGTCACGTATAAAAGAGCCGAGAATTTTTCTTTTTCGCTTTTTATCTTGGTGTTGCCGGTTACGATATCACCGGTTCTTAATCCGAATTTTTTGATAATGCCATGCTGTATATATACATCATTGTCACCGGACATGTAGTTGTCGCTTCTGATAAATCCGAAACCGTCAGGCATCACTTCAACGATTCCCGTAACGGTATTGTTTGAGTCAAGTCTCGAATCATACTCCTGCTCGAATCCCGGAGTGCCGAAAACAACCATATTGTTGTCGGATACTTCTTTTTCTTCCGAAGGAGCTGCTGCGGGTGCTGCGCTTACTGTTTCTTCCGCGCTCTCGCCTGCCTTCTTTTCTTCCTTTATCGTAACGCCGTTGTATTCTTTTTCTTTTTCGACAAGAATATCCACCAGTTGATCTTTGTTCATTGTGCTGGTGCCTTTAATACCCATACCTTTGACAATACTTCTTAAGTCCGTAATCTTTAAAGTATTATATTTTTCTCGCATTAATAACCCTCCTGCAAAATAATATTCTTTGTGTAACTAAACCGGGAATATTTTGAATAATCTCAATAGAATTAATGAAAATATTGCAATCTGTGTGCAATCTATTCAAGATATATGAATTAATTATCTGTATTATACTACATTTTCTTATCTTTGCAAGAATTTTTTCAGGTTGTTGAAAAAACACTTTTTTCTTATTATAATTTTCTTGTGTGGGAAACCACTTATATTTCATATGTAGAGGGGAAAAATATGAGACTTATTACACGTTCGGATTTTGACGGTCTTGCATGCGGTGCTCTTTTAAAAGAAGCAGGCATTATAGACAGTTGGAAATTTGCTCATCCGAAGGATCTTCAGGACGGGCTTGTAGAAGTAAACGAGAATGATGTTCTTGCAAATGTTCCTTTCGTTGAAGGGTGCGGTTTGTGGTTCGATCATCATTCAAGCGAATTCGAAAGAAACCAGCTGGAAGGCAAATACAAAGGTGAAAGCCGCGTGACTCCTTCTTGTGCCAGAATTATCTACGATTACTACGGCGGACACGAAAGATTCGCACATTTTGACGAAATGCTCGAAGCCGTAGACAAAGTCGATTCGGCCAATCTTACTATCGACGATATTCAGAATCCCAAGGGATGGATACTCATCGGATTTTTGATGGATCCCCGTACCGGTCTTGGCAGATGGAGAGATTTTACCATTTCAAATTATCAGCTGATGGAAAATCTGATTGAAGCCTGCAGAACGCTTAATACCGAGGAAATACTTGAGCTTCCCGATGTAAAAGAGCGTATCGAAGTATATTTTGAGCAGGAAGCACTCTTTAAACAGATGGTCAAGGATCATACCAGAGTCGAAGGAGATTTAATCATATCCGATATGAGAAATGTGGATCCAATCTTTTCGGGCAACCGTTTTATGATTTATTCGATGTATCCCGAGCAGAACATTTCGATGTGGATTGTAAACGGCAAAGGCGGTAAGGGATGTTCATGTGCCGTGGGCTACAGCATTATAAACAGAACCTCTAAAGTGGATGTAGGTTCTCTGATGCTTAAATACGGCGGTGGCGGACACAAAGCCGTAGGTACATGCCAGCTGACCGATGAGGAAATGGATGCAAAGATTCCCGAAATCATCGATGCCATTATCAACTACAAAGAATAATAATTTGAACTTAAAAAGTGCCTGACTTTTTTGATGAGTCAGGCACCTTTTTTATTTTGTTTTATTTGCTTATTTCGTTCTGTGCGGCTACAAGATTCTCTACGCAGTAAATCGCACGAAGCTTGGGCTTTTCGATCTTACCGGTCGGGTTTCTGGGAATATCAGCAAAGATAATCTTCTTGGGTCTCTTATATCTGGGAAGTTTGTGGCAGAATTCTTCCACTTCTTCTTCCGTAAGGGTAAATCCGTTCTTTACTTCAATAATGGCTGCGGTAACTTCACCGAGTCTCTTGTCGGGAATACCGATTACAGCTACGTCCTTAACGGCATTATGCTGTCTGATAAAGTCTTCAATCTGAACGGGATAAATATTTTCACCGCCGGAGATAACGACGTCTTTCTTTCTGTCTACAAGGAAGATAAATCCGTCCTCGTCTTCCATTGCCATATCACCTGTAAAGAGCCAGCCGTCCGCAAGTACTTCAGCGGTTGACTTAGGATCGTTATAATAGCATTCCATGACACCGGGACCCTTAACGGCAAGTTCGCCTACATCGCCTCTTTTAACGGTATTTCTGTTTTCGTCAACAATCTTAACTTCCCAGCCGTAACCTGCCTTGCCGATAGCGCCGACCTTGTGGATGTTTTCGACACCCAGATGAACGCAGCCCGGTCCGATGGATTCGCTAAGACCGTAGTTTGTATCGTACTGATGATTCGGAAATACCTTTTTCCATCTTGCGATAAGTGAAGGCGGTACAGGCTGTGCGCCTATATGCATCAGTCTCCAGTTTGACAAATCATAATCTTCGAGTTTGACTTCGCCCGAATCGATTGCATCAAGAATATCCTGAGCCCAGGGAACAAGGAGCCATACAATGGTACATTTTTCATTGCTTGCAGCCTCTAAAATAGTCTTGGGCTTGGTACCCTTAAGAAGCACTGCTTTCGATCCGGATAAAAGAGAACCAAACCAGTGCATCTTTGCACCTGTATGGTAAAGAGGAGGGATACAAAGGAATATATCGTCTCTTGTCTGACCGTGGTGGTTCTGCTCTACCGCACATGAGTGCATGAGTGAACGATGTTTATGAAGTATAGCCTTGGGGAAGCCTGTGGTGCCTGATGAGAAATAAATGGCAGCATAGTCATCATCCGTAAGCTTGATGTCAGGTCTCTGACTCGAACAGTTTGCAACGAGCGAATTGTAATCCTCAGCGAAACTCGGGCAGTTGTCTCCGACATAGAATAAAAGTCTGTTCTTGCTTATGGACTCTGCGATTTCTTCCACACGGCCGATAAATTCGGGACCGAATACAAGAATATCAACCTCCGCAAGATTAAGACAGTATTCGATTTCATCGGGAGCATATCTGAAGTTTAAAGGCACTGCGATGGCACCTGTTTTTAAAATACCGAAGTATATGGGAAGCCACTCGAGGCAGTTCATCAAAAGAATCGCAACCTTGTCATTTTTCTTGACTCCTCTGGATATAAGCATATTGGCAAATCTGTTTGCTTTCTCCTCGAAAACACTCCAGGTAATTTCTCTTCTGTAATGTGTAACGGGATTAGGTTCAATCAGTTCGTATTCCTTCCATGTCACACGTCTGACTTCTTTTATTTCAGGATTGATTTCAACGAGACATACGTCCGAGCCGTACTGTTCGCTGTTTCTGTCCAGTAATTCTGTAATAGGCATAAAAATTCTCCTTAATACTTTCTTTTTTGCAACATGTTTTATTATGCCACTTTAAAGCACGAAAGTAAAGTCTTTTATAAAAAAAGCGTACCGGCGAAATAAAAAAAAGCCCTTCTTCCCCCGAAAGACTTTTTTTAGTAAACTTTGATTGTTTCTATCACAAGCATGGATTTGTAATCCACATTTGCTTTATCGATTTTTTTTCTTAAATCCATCTCATCTTTACACTTCACCGCGGCTGTGATATCCGGTGTCATGTAGAATCTTCCCAAAAGTTTCTTCTCTGCCAGATACTCGTCGGTCCGTGTATTGTGAGCAATGTAATATTCACCAGCAGCAGCCATATCGAAAATCCCCTTCCTGTAATTTATGATCAGACTTGCTTATATGATTACCAATTCCTCCGAAACAGGCTGTAATTT
>CACWZK010000081.1 GCA_902765365.1 uncultured Lachnospiraceae bacterium | reverse complement strand
CTTAGGTCTTATTTCTTTAATGTGATAACTACTTTACGGTAAGGCTCTTCTCCTTCGGAATGAGTAGTTACATAGCTGTCATTCTGTAATGCCGAATGGATTACTCTTCTCTCATAAGGATTCATGGGTTCAAGAGTAACGCTTCTTCTGGTTCTCTTAACCTTGAATGCCATGTTCTTGGCAAGATTTTCGAGAGTTTTGTTTCTTCTCTCTCTGTAGTTTTCGGTATCAACCTTTACTCTTAAATATTCTTTGGTTCCTTTGTTAACTACGAGGGAAACAAGATACTGAAGTGAATCGAGTGTCTGTCCTCTCTTGCCGATGAGAACGCCCATGTCTTCGCCGGAAATCTCGATGTTTAAGCAGTTTTCTTCTGCATCGTATTTAGCCTTTACTTCGTTTTCGATTTCCATCTTTGCAAGAACGTCTTTTAAGAATTCTGTTGCTCTCTTTTCAACGTCTGCTGCATCGATGTTAATCTCTCTCTTTTTGGGCTCTTCTTTTTTAACTTCCGCCTTAACTTCAGCTTTTTCTTCTTTCTTTACTTCTTTTTTGTTGTCTTTGAATTCTTTCTTTTCTTTCTTGAATTCTTTTTTGTTTTCTTTCTTTTCGCTCTCGGCTTCTTTTGTGAATACAGCCTTGGCTTCTTCGATTTCCTCACTCTTGGCTCTTGCTTTGATAACAGCGGGCTTGGAGCCGATTCCTAAAAATCCTGTAGAACCTTCTTCTATAACTTCATATTCAAGTGAACTGCTTGTAACAACAAAATGTGTGCAGGCCTCGGTAATTGCATCCTGTACGGTCTTTGCACTGAATTCCATATATTCCATATTATTCATACCCCTTCTGATTATTTATTATTCTTTTCGTTATAATCTTTTACCATTCTTGCCTTCGAAGCAATGCTTGAGCCTGAAGAAGAAGCGCTCTTCTTTGCTGCAGCTGCTTCGTCAACTTTCTTTCTGGCAGCCTTAAAAGGATTTTCAGGCATTTGCTGCTCATTTTTATTGTCGCTCTTATTTCTTGCATAAGGGTTTACATACTTTGTAGAGCTCTTTGCCCTGTCGTTGATACCCTGTGCGATAACGCCCTTTTTCTTGAGCTTTTCAGCATATTTGGTCTGATTCTTTTCGATTACCTTATCAATATCCATCTTGTCGATGTACTTGTTGATTGCAACCTGCTGAATGGTTCTTACAACCGCACCGACAATCCAGTAGATACCCATACCTGCGGGAAGTGATAAACAGAAGAATGCTGACATGATCGGCATAAATGTATTCATCATCTTCATGGATGACATCATGGGGTTTTCTTCCTGACCTTTTTTCTGGTCATCGTTTTGTGCTGTAGGTGCAAGTTTTACACTTATCCACTGAGTAAGTGCTGCAAGTAAAGGAATCATAACAGCTACAACGATTACCAGTATCCATCCGTATGAATCGCCTGTTAATCTGTCTGCCCATGCGGACTTGATATTGTCCATGGGTGAATAACCTATATTAATTCCGAGAAAAGTATTGAATAATCTTAATTTTTCCTCTGTTGCCGATATTGAACTTACCAGATTTGCATTACCTGCAAAGAAGTCCTTCATATAGGACCAGTCTGCCGAACTGGCTCTGTTTAAAACATCAATGAAAGTATTTCTGGTTGTTTCAACATTTGCAAGTGCTTTGTCACCATTTATAAGATTGCTTGTAATATTTTCGATTGAAATGGTTTCAATATTTAAAAATTCAGGTTTAAACTGTTTTTTAAATGCTGCGATGGATGAAATATTGCTTACTACTTTTTCTGTAAGATTCTTGGAAAAAATATTGGCAGGTGCCATTACTTTGTGTGTATCCTGAAGAAACTTAGCAGATTTCATAAACATTTCGGGGTCTTCAACAAGGTTTGATGAACCAACACCCATCATCATGTTTACGGTACCCATAAATGCTTCTTTTACCTTGGGAACATATGCGGGAATCGCATAGATAACACGGTAAAGAGCAAAAAGTATGGGCATCTGAATCAGAAGCTGAACACAGCTGCCGGTAGGTGATACTCCGTATTTAGCATAAACCGCATTGGTTTCCTGCTGCATCTGCTGCATTAAATCGGGATCCTTGGTACCTTTGTACTTAGCCTGAATAGCCTGAATCTCGGGATTCATAATTGCAGACATCTTGGAAAACTTCTGCTGTTTAATTGTTAAGGGTAACATTAAAAGATAAATAATAACTGTAAAGACGATAATTGCAATACCAAGATTGGCGGTACCGCCGTATAGTCCTGCAATTTTATCAAGAACAAAAACAATTCCGTTCATTAATTTACCGAGAACCCAGGCAACCTGGCCGATAATAAATGTGGAATTCTGAGTCAATATTAAATCGAACAATTCTGCCTCCTGTTACGGTACGGGATCGTAACCGCCTTTGGAGAAAGGATTACATCTTAAAATTCTCCAGGCAGCCAAAAAACCGCCTTTAATTGCTCCGTACTTTTCAATGGCTTCAAGGCCATACTGACTGCAGCACGGATAATAAGGGCAGCGTGTAGTCTTTAAAGGTGATAAATATTTTTGATATAACTTTATGATAAAAATAAGAATTTTCTTCATTAATTAAAAGATATTTATAACTAACCTTTAACGGTGTCCAGTGTACCGTTCAATTTCATTAAGTGTAATAATGCGCTCTCAATACCTGCAAAGTCGCAGGCGTCAGATCCTTTACGCGCGATGACTACAATGTCTAAACCGCTATTAAACATTTTTTCGTGTAGTCTGTAACTTTCTTTAATAAGTCTTTTTAATCTGTGTCTTACAACACTGTTGCCGACTTTTTTACTCACCGAAATTCCGAGTCTGTTTCTGTCCGAATTGTTTTTCAACGTATATATTACCAAATACTTGTTTGCATATGATCTGCCGGACGTATATACATTCACAAAATCCCGATTATTCTTTAAAGAATCAGTAAAAATCATAATTTCCAATAAATGTGTGAAAAAAAGGCCACATTACTGCGGCCTCTGATATCTTAATTAAGCTGATAAAACTTTTCTTCCCTTAGCTCTTCTAGCCTGTAAAACTTTTCTTCCGCCGGGAGTACTCATTCTTGCTCTGAAGCCATGAACTTTATTTCTCTGTCTCTTCTTAGGCTGAAATGTCATTTTCATAAAAGCTTACCTCCATTTCCTATACGTCGAAAACATCATAAATTATATAAGAATAAGGATATCCAGTCAAGAAAAAATTATTACATTATATATAAGAAAAAACTTAAATTTTTTTCACATTCAACATATAGACTTAAAATTTTTTTTAACAACAAAATATGGAAACAGCCCTGTTTGTCAAGTTAAAATAATGAATTTACATAAAAATATCAACCGAATGTTGATAAATTGTTGATATTTTAATTTTATGGTTTAAATCATGTTTTTAAAAATTTTTATTTGTAGGACAAATTTTTAGGGTCCGTTTTTTAAAAAAATGACATATTTTTGAATAATTCCCTAAATAAAAGCATTTTAAGTCTTTTATGAGTTTAACTCTTTTATGAGATAAAATGTTTATTCAAATTTATAAACATTATAAACGCCAAAAGGTTCATAATTTGTATGAAAGTTAACATAAATTATTATACAAACCTAACTTTTTTAAGGACTTTAAAATTTGATTTTATTTTCATAATTCAATATAATATAGTAGGTTAAGGAGGCATAATTTATGAAACCGGTTCAGGAAAAATGGGATACTATTAAAAACGCTGTAATTACCGACTACGGAATATCCCCAATAGCTGTTAAACTCTGGATAGATCCAATGGAATATTTCAGTGAAACAGATGATACCGTAACCATAATTTTACCTAACGACAAAGCCAATATCATTGATCTTCTTACTGACAAATACAGAGAATTCTTTATTATTGCAATCTATGAAACACTGAACAATGAATATGAAGTCAAATTCATTGCAGATGAAAAGAAACCTCAAGAAGAAAACAATAATCAAAAAACAGTTCAGGAAAAAGAATCCACAAATACAAGTCTCATAAAAAAATATACATTTGATAATTTCGTTACAGGAAATAACGAATTTGCCGTAAGCGCATGTCTTGCAGTGGCCGAAACAGCCGGAACCGACAGCAATACCTACAATCCTTTATATATTTACGGAGGATCCGGTCTTGGCAAAACTCATTTAATGCATGCCATCGGCAATTATTTAAATGAACATAATCCTTCTTTGAAGATTTTATATGTAACAAGTGAAAACTTTACAAATGATGTTGTCAATTCTTTAAGAAGCGATAAAAAATACAATACTGATTCAATGTCGGCATTAAAAGACAAATACAGAAATGTTGATGTTCTTTTAATAGACGATATTCAGTTTGTAATAGGTAAGGAAGCTACACAGGTTGAATTTTTCAATACCTTTAATGCTTTGTTTGAAAACGGTAAATCAATTATTATTTCATCCGATAAACATCCCAAATATATGGAATTTTTAGATGAAAGATATTTAACACGTTTCCAGATGGGACTTCAGGTTGATGTTCAGCCGCCCAACTACGAAACAAGAAAAGCTATTTTAATTCAGTTAAATCAGAAACACGGCAATAAAATAAGTGATGAAATTTTAACTTATATTACCGATAATATCAGTTCCAACATAAGAGAACTTGAAGGAGCTTACAATAAACTGATTGCCTTATCCAGAATTTCTTCTGATGAAATAACCCTGGAAATGGCTAAAAACAGTTTAAAAGATATTATTAATCCAAATAAAACCAAAGTTATCAACTTTGACGTAATAATTGAAGAAGTTTCAAAACATTACAATATTTCGATTAATGATATTATTTCTACCAAGAAAAATAAAGAAATTGCCACAGCCAGACAAATTGTAATGTATCTTTGCAATAAATTAACCGAAGATACAAAGAGCAATATAGGCAATAAAATGGGCAGGGATCATGCTACCGTTATTCATAATATAAATAAGGTAAAAGAAAAAATCGAAAATGATCCTTCTTTTGAAAAAATAATAGACTCTTTAATAAAAACAATTACCTCTTTATAAACATGTTTTTTGTTTAAAAAAGTGCCTTTTTATGCTATAATTAATTAGTTATCAACATATCAACATTACCTATTAATATTTTTATTAAAGTTAATAAATTAATTAGTTAAGGAGACCAAAAAATGCGTATTACCATCGACAAGGTTAAATTTATAAATGCAATCAATATTGTAAATAAAGCAACATCCAAAAAACCTAATTTAAATACAAGCGGATGTATGTTAATTGATGCAACCAAAGGTTATATAAGACTTCTTGCCAATAATGAAGATATGGCAATCCAGAGTATTGTTGAAGGTGAAATATCCGAAGAAGGCATGGTTGGTGTTAATGCAGATCAGATTAAAAACCTTATAGTAAAATATCCGGATGGTAAAATTAATATTTTTTATAATGAGAGAGAAGATGAAGAATCAATTAATGTTGTTATAGAAAATAATAATATTAAAGCAACAATTCCGGGAAAAGAAGGTTATTTATTCAGTGATATTCCTGAAATCGACAGAAACAAAAGACTTGAAATCAGTCAGTACTCTTTAAAAGACATTATAAGAAGAACAATATTCTGTACTTCTTTAAATTCAATTAATAAAATTCTTGAAGGTGAATTATTTATCATAAAAAACGGAATTTTAAGAGTTGAAGCTGTAGAACAGAGCAGAGTTGCAATAAGACAGATTGAAATCAACAATAATGAAATTGATGAAAGATTAATTATTAAAGGTGCCAGTCTTAACGAACTTATTAAAATAATGTCTGATGATACGGAACAGAATATAGAAATGTATTTTATGAAAGATAATGTTGTATTCGAATTTGATCAGAACATTATCGTAATGAGACTGATTGAAGGTAATTTCTTTGATTCATCAAATTTAAAATATAAAGATTATATTACAAAAGTTGATGTTAACAAGAGAAGTATTTATGAATGCTTAGACAGATCTACCTTGTTTGCAAACGAAGGAGATAAAAAGAGCGTTAAATTTGTAATTACAAATAACAATTTAAATATAAATGTTATTTCACAGACAGGTGCTCTTAACGAAAATATTGAAATTGCCAAAGAAGGCGAAGATATTGAAATTAACTTTAATCCTAAGTTATTTATAGATGCATTAAAAGCAATTGATGACGAAACCGTAACAATTTATCTGCTTGGAAAGAAATTCCCTTGCTTTATCAGAAAAGAAGATACATATAACTATGTAATTCTTCCTATATTGGGATAATTAATTATGGAATTTTATTTAAAAGACGATTTTATTAAATTAGGCCAGCTTCTTAAAGCTGCAAATCTGGTTGAAAACGGAGCCGATGCAAAATTTGAAATACAGGACGGAAAAGTTTTTTTAAACGGTGAAGTTGAATATCAGAGAGGTAAAAAAATTTATAAAGACGATATTGTTAAATATAAAGGTAAAGAAATAGTTGTAAAAAAGATTTAATAATATTCTTTTATGAATTAAAAAATACTTTAAAATTGGTGAAAAATGATTATAAAATCACTGGAACTGGAAAATTTCAGAAATTACAAAAATCTTCATCTTTATTTTGATGAAGGTACAAATATTTTAACCGGTGAAAATGCTCAGGGAAAAACAAATATTCTTGAAGCAATTTATTTGTGTTCGACTACAAAATCCCATAAAGGCAGTAAAGACAGTGAGATTATAAATTTCGAAAGTGAAGAAAGTCACTTAAGATCCATCATTGATAAGAAAAACGAAGAATTAAGAATTGATATACATTTAAGAAAATCTAAATCCAAGGTTATTGCTCTTAATCTTGAAAAACTTAAAAAAACTTCCGAACTTATCGGTATTCTTAATGTTGTTTTATTTTCTCCTGAAGATTTGAATATTATAAAAGGCGGTCCTTCTTACAGAAGATCTTTTATAGATATGCAGATTTGCAGACTTGATTCTTCTTATGTTTTTAATTTAAGCAACTACAATAAAATTATAGATCAGAGAAACAAGCTGCTTAAAGACATTTATTTCCAGCCGGCATTAAGAGAAACTCTTTTTATATGGGATTCACAGCTTCAAAGTTACGGAAGCCAGGTTATAAAAAAGAGAAGAGAGTTTGTAAGTGAATTAAATGATATCGTAAAAGAAATTCATTACAAACTGACAGGTCAGAAGGAATTTCTTGATATAAGATATGAGCCGGACACAGAAGAAGACAAAATAGAAGAAACTCTAAAAGAAAACGCAGAAAAGGATTTAAAGAGCAAAATTACCTCCTGCGGTCCTCACAGAGATGATTTTATAATAAATATAAACGGAATGGATGCCAGAAAATACGGATCTCAGGGACAGCAGAGAACCGCAGCTTTATCGCTTAAACTGGCAGAAATAGAAATTATAAAGAAAAATACTGGAGACAATCCTATATTTTTGCTCGACGATGTTTTATCGGAGCTTGATTCAAACAGACAGAACATGTTACTTCAGAGCATAAGCGGTATTCAGACAATTATTACATGTACCGGACTTGATGAATTTGTTAACGAAAGATTTCAGATTAACAAAGTATTTGAAGTACATGACGGAATAGTTGAAGTAGTAGGATAATAATATTTTTTACAGAGGTTCATATGGAAAACAAAAACAAAGAACAGGAATACGGCGCGGACCAGATTCAGGTACTTGAAGGTTTGCAGGCAGTAAGAAAAAGACCGGGTATGTACATCGGAAGTACATCCATCAGAGGTCTTCATCATCTTGTATATGAAATTGTTGACAATTCGGTTGACGAAGCGCTGGCCGGATTCTGTAAAACAATAAATGTAACTTTAAACAGTGACAATTCCGTTACCGTAGAAGATGACGGAAGAGGTATTCCTGTCGGAATCAATCATAAAACAGGTGTATCCGCTGTAGAACTCGTATTTACCAAGCTTCATGCGGGCGGAAAGTTCGGCG
>CACWZK010000080.1 GCA_902765365.1 uncultured Lachnospiraceae bacterium | reverse complement strand
ATGTAATTATTTTATGATGCCTTCCCGCTTGGGAGGGCATCAACTAAAGTTTAAAAGGAGATTATCCAAATGAGTAAGAACATCAATGCCAGATGCGTTGTTACAGGCTTAGGAATGATCAATGCAATCGGTAAAAATGTTGAAGAATGCTGGGAGAATGCCCTTAAAGGCACACCCGGAATAGATAAAACAAGAAGTGTTAATTCGGATGACTGTTACGCACATCTCGGAGCAGAAGTTAAAGATTCCGACATCGAGATGAACGATAAGGTAGACAGAGTATCAATGCTTTGTTTACAGGCTTCAAAGGAAGCACTTAAAGATGCAGGAATTACGGATGCCAATGTGGATGCAGCACGTTTCGGTGTTATCATGGGAAGCTGTGTCGGCGGCGTCGTAAGTATTGAAAACTACATCGAAAAAGGCGAAAAAACAGAAGATATTAATAAGATGACAATCGCATCCATCGCAAACCATGTTGCTAACATGGCAGGCGCAAAGGGTGTCGTTACTAATATAGGCAATGCGTGCGCAGCCAGTACAATGAGCGTTGCATATGCATGCGAACTTATAAGAGCAGGTGTGGGAGATGTATTTATCGCCGGCGGTGCAGATGCTTTTGCAAGCGTTCCCTTCGCAGGATTTACCGCACTTCATGCTCTTTCCGAAAATCCCTGCTCACCGTTTAACCATTCAAACGGTATTACACTCGGTGAAGGCGCAGGCGCAATCATAGTTGAGTCTTATGAGCATGCAAAGGCCAGAGGCGCCAAGATTTACTGCGATGTTTTATCAGCTGGTATTTCTTCCGATGCTCATCACATCACTGCTCCCAGACCCGATGGTATCGGTCAGATGTATGCAATAAGAAGAGCACTTGATAAATCCGGTGTGGATAAAAAAGATCTTGATTACATCAACGCACACGGAACAGGAACAGCCAAGAACGATGAAGCTGAGTTCCTTTCAATCCATACAATTTTCGATGATGCAAACGATCACTTAAGTGTATCATCCACCAAGGCAATGGTTGGTCACTGCCTCGGCGCAGCAGGCGCAATCGAAGCAGTATATGCTATCAGAGCTTTAACGGATAACAAGGTTCCGCCCACAATCGGATATACGGATGAAGATCTTGAAGCCTTAAAAGAAAAGGCAGGCAAGATTGACTTTATGCCCAATGTAATGAAAGAGAAAGAACTCAATTACGTAATGAGCAACTCCTTCGCATTCGGCGGAAGCAACGCAAGTATCATCTTCGCAAAGAACGAAGGACATATGTCCGAAGAAGAGAACAACGAGAGCATTTACGTAACAGGTATGGGTATCGTTCTTCCTTCGGGCAACGGTGTTGAGAAATATATCGAAACCGTTAACAACAAGAACAAGGTTGAAGGTGTAAGCCTTGAATCCGCACTTGGCAAAGAGGATTTCGATAAATTTGATATCAAACTTGCTTTCTACAGAAAACTCGACAAGCTTTCAACCATGCAGGTTGTATCGGGTATCGAAGCAATCAACAATGCAGGTTTTGAATTTAACGATGAAAATGCCGAAGACTTCGGTATGATAATCGGTACGGGTGACGGCCCTCTTACAACCGTTTACGAATTCCATGATCATATCTCCAAGGAAGGTACACAGAACGGTTCGGCATTTAACTTCCCCAACACGGTATACAATGCAGCAGGCGGTTATCTCTCAATCAAGACAGGCATGAGAGGATACAATGTAACCATTACAAACGGAAGCCAGTCAGGCCTTTCGTCAGTCTGCTATGCAGCCAATGAAATCAAGCAGAGCAGAACCAAAGTTATGCTTGCATCAGGTACCGACGAAAACAGCGCGGTAATGAACAAGCTCTATTCACAGCTTAATATGGTTGCCAAAGAAAACGGAAGTATTTACGGCGATAATAACGGAATGGTTCTTTCCGACGGTTCCGTAACGGTTGCTCTTGAGAGCGCATCCGAAGCAGCTTCGCACAATGCCAAGAAATATGCCGAGGTTGTCGGATATGCAATGACACATGAAGGTGTTGAATACGGTGAGATTAAAGGCTCTGACGCAGGTCTTAAGAATGCGATTGACGAAGCATTAAAGGCAGCCGGAATTACCGCAGACAAGATTGATGCGGTATTCGGTTTCGGTAACGGACTTAAGGATGTTGATGACATCGAAAAGAATGTATATGCAAAAGTTTTCGACAAAGAAATTCCTGTAATCAACGTAAAAGATTACGCAGGTGAAGCAAGAGCTGCTGCGGCTACACTTGCACTTGCTCATGCATCACTTACACTTGCGGGCGAATTTAACGCCACACAGGATGCATACTTCATGAAAGACGGCAATGTACGCAAGGCAAACGTTGATACAACCGGCTTTAACTACGTTCTTGTTACATCCTACGCAGTCGGCGGCTCCTACACCGCAGTAGTTTTAAAGAAATAAAGGGGAATAACCATGGATAACGAAAAGAAGATTGCTCTTGTAACCGGTGCAAGCCGCGGAATCGGAAGAGCATGTGCGATAGCACTTGGTAAAAAAGGATATACGGTAATCATCAACTACAATTCCAACGAGGATGCTGCTAACGAGGTTAAGAGCGTTATTAAAGGTTTTGGCCGTGAAGCTGATATTTACAAAGCAAATGTTGCTAATCCCGACGAAGTTAAGCAGATGTTCCGCGAGATTACCAAGAAGTTCGGCAAAATCGACGTGCTTGTAAATAACGCAGGTATCGTAAAAGACGAATACGTTCTTATGATGACACCCGATACAATCGATAAGTGTCTTGATCTCAACATCAAGGGTTATATGTACTGCTCACAGCAGGCGGCACTTAAGATGTTTTCCAAGAAAAAAGGCTGCATCATCAATGTATCTTCGGTCAGCTCCAAACTTGCCGTAGCGGGTCAGAGCGTATACTCTGCCACAAAGGGTGCGGTTAACTCAATGACTGCAACCATGGCCAAGGAACTTGCTCCTTACGGTATCAGAGTCAATGCTGTAGCTCCCGGATTTATCGCTACAGATATGGTTGATAAATTACCCGAAGAAAAGAAGACGGAATACCTTGATACGATTCCTCTTAAAAGATTTGGCACACCCGAAGAAGTCGGCGAAGTAGTTGCAATGCTTGCAAGCGAAGAGGCTTCTTACATCACGGGTCAGGTACTTGTAATCGACGGCGGTCTGAGTTTATAAAAAAATATTCCGGAGGTTGTACTCACATGATGAATATCAATGAAGTTCAGAAAAGAATCAAACAGCGTCCTCCTTTTCAGATGATTGAAAAGGTTGTTGAAATAAGAGGCGGCGAATATGCAAAAGGAATCAAAAACGTTTCCATTAATGAACCGTATTTTATGGGCCATTTTCCCGATGCTCCCATAATGCCGGGCGTACTTATAGTTGAGGCGTGCGCACAGCTTTGCTCGGTGACCATCGAGAGTGACGGAACGGACGATTCCAAGATTTATGTGCTTCTTAAATGCGACGAGTTTAAGTTCGTAAAACCTGTTCTTCCCGGAGATACACTTACGATAGAAGTTACAAAAGACGGCGGCGGAGCAGGACTCGTTAAGTTTGACTGCAAGGCATTTGTTGACGGCGAGATAAGAGCTAAAGGAAAGCTTGCGTTCTGTGCTGTGGATAAGGCAAATATTTACGGTTAATAAAAGTAATATTTTTTACTAGTTTTTTATACGAGAGGAGATTACAAATGGGCAAAAGAGTATTTATGTTCCCGGGACAGGGATCGCAGTACATCGGAATGGGCAAAGATTTTTATGAGAATTTCGAATGTGCGAAGAAGGTTTTCGACAAGGCATCGGAAATTACAGGGCTTGACGTAGCCGCCATGTGTTTTGAAGAAAACGACAAAATCAATATTACCGAGTACACGCAGATTTGCATGCTGACAGTGGAAGCCGCACTTTTCGAAGTATTAAAAGAAAAGGGCGTTACCTACGATCTTACCGCTGGTTTATCCTTGGGCGAATATGGTGCTTTAATCGCATCGGGTGCAATGAGCATGGAAGATGCTTTTGCAATCGTTCGTAAAAGAGGCATATACATGCAGAACGCGGTTCCCGAAGGCGGCGGAATGAGTGCCGTTATCGGACTTGATGCAAGCGTGATAGAAGATGCGTGCGCAGAAGTTATGGCCAACAAGGATATGTACGATAAAGGGGACAGTTCTTTACCTTTTACGGTATCGGTTGCAAACTACAACAATCCCAAGCAGTCTGTTATCACCGGAAGAAAAGATGCCGTACAGGCAGCAGGTAAGATTCTCGAAGAAAAGGGTGCATTAAAGGTAGTTGAGTTAAATGTCTCAGGACCTTTCCACTCAAAACTTTTAGAAGGCGCCGGAGCACAGCTTGGCGAGGCACTTGAAAGCGTTGAATTAAACGATATCAAAGTTCCTTACATCGCCAACGTTACTGCCGAATATGTAACGGATAAAAACGATATCAAAGAACTCTTAAAAAAGCAGGTATCCTCATCAGTTAAATGGCAGCAGTCACTCGAACTTATGATAAAAGACGGTGTCGACGAATTCATTGAAATCGGACCGGGACACACTCTTTCGGGATTTGTAAAGAAAATTGATCGCAGTCTTAAGACGGTTAATATAGATACACTCGAAGATTTTAACAAGTTTATGGAAGCTTAAGTTTATGTAATTCTACTTTTATTTTTGACTTGAATTATGATGCTTGAAGATTTGCAAATATAAGGGGATTATCATATGGGATTATTCGATTTTAACAAAAAAGCAAATACCAAAAAAACGGACATAGTAGTTTCACCTGAATCAATCATATGTCCGGTATGTAAAAAAGAAATATTCAAAGAAGAAGCCAAGCGAATGAAGTACGTCTGCCCGGAATGTAACTATTACTTCAGGGTCAGAGCAAACAACAGAATTCGTATGGTTGTCGATGACGGTTCGTTTGAAGCGTGGTTTGATGATATTCGCACCGAAAACCCGCTTAACTTTCCAGATTACGAAGGCAAGATTGAAGACACTATGGAAAAGACCAAACTTTCCGAAGGTGTTACGGTCGGAAGCGCGACTCTTCGCGGTGAAAAGATTGTCATCGGTGTAATTGACTCGAGATTCCTCATGGGAAGTATGGGTCATGTAGTGGGCGAGAGAATCACTCGTGCGGTTGAAAAAGCAACGGAAGAAAAATTACCTGTTATTCTTTTCTGCTGTTCGGGCGGTGCGAGAATGCAGGAAGGTATCGTATCCTTAATGCAGATGGCCAAAACAAGTGCCGCACTTAAGAAACATTCGGATGCGGGTCTTTTATACATTTCCGTATTAACCGATCCGACCACAGGCGGTGTAACCGCATCGTTTGCAATGCTCGGAGACATTATCCTCGCAGAGCCCAAGGCCCTCATCGGATTTGCCGGCCCGAGAGTAATCGAGCAGACCATCGGAGAGAAGCTTCCCGAAGGCTTCCAGAGATCGGAATTTCAGCTTGAGCACGGATTTGTTGATGCGATAGTCGAGAGAGACAATTTAAGAAATGTACTTGCCAATCTGGTTAAGATGCACATTCGCAAAGAAGGCTACGCAAACTTCGATCCGCAGTTTGACAATGTAAGATACGATGCAACCGAACTCATGAAAGAGAGAGCTGCGAAGAGCAAACCTTTAGGAGTATGGGATAAGGTTTGTGCTGCAAGACAGCTTTTCAGACTTCAGTCCGAAGATTATATAAATACGATTTTTGATGAGTTTATAGAACTTCACGGTGACAGATATTTCAGGGACGATCCCGCCATCATGGGAGGTATCGGATATCTTGACGGCCAGGCAGTAACCGTAATCGGTGTCAACAAGGGTAAGAGCCTTGAAGACTGCAAGAAACACAATTACGGCATGCCTTCACCCGAAGGATACAGAAAGGCTCTTCGTCTGATGAAGCAGGCAGAGAAATTCCACAGACCGGTTATTACTTTTGTAAATACATCCGGTGCATATCCCGGACTTAAAGCAGAGGAAAACGGACAGGGCGAAGCGATTGCAAGAAACCTGTTTGAGATGGCAGGTTTGAAGACTCCGATTTTAACCATTATGATCGGAGAAGGCGGAAGCGGCGGTGCACTTGCACTTGCGGTAGGCAACGAAGTGTGGATGGAAGAGAATGCAACTTATTCGATTCTTTCACCCGAAGGCTTTGCATCGATTCTCTGGAAGGATTCAAGCCGTTCCACAGAAGCTGCGGAAGTTATGAGAATCACTGCTCACGATATGAAAGAATTAAAAGTAATCGAGGATATTATTCCCGAATACGGAATGGCCGATGAAGATGCTCTCACATCGATTTCATCTTACATGAAAGGTCATATGAAAGAATTCCTTAAAAAGATGAATGAAAAGAGTATCGATCAAATCGTTGAGGAAAGATATACAAGATTCAGAAAATTCTGATATAATACAAAGTGTCTGATGTTTCGGACACTTTGTTTTTTATGTAAAAGAGGTGCGGATATGAAAAAAGGAATGATTTATGTACTTGCGGCTTTAAGTTCTTTTATGCTTGCAAGCTGTACGTTAACAGGTACAGATGAGGTTGTAACTCTTGAGCCTGCGACAACTGTAGCAGACCCCGTAAAACCTTCAAATGAAGGGGATACAAATGTTTCAAAACCTGAAACGGATATTGATGTAACAAATTCCGGCGATGATAATACCGGAGAGCCGGATGTTAAAGAAAATAAAGTTTTACCCGTAAGCTTTGTGATAGAAAGAGAAAATACCGAAAACGCAAGCTTTTATGAGCATTTAAAAGCTTTGGACGAAAAAGGCAATGTTGTTTGGCAGTTCGATACCGATGAAATAATGGTTGGTCAGTATGAAAGTACCGTTAATGTAGGTCTTAAGGATAACGGCTATTATTATATCGCTGATTATGTACTTTATCTGTTAGATCCTTATACAGGTGAAATAATCTGGCAAACAGATTGCGGAACAGGCGCATATGATTTCGACGACGAAGGAAATTTCTATTCAACGGGATATGAAGGACCTTCTCTCAGGGTAATCGACCCCAATGGTAAAACGCTTCATGATTATGGTTTAAAAGATACCGACGGCGATGTAAGTTTGTTTTACTGGGCATACGATCTTAATTATGAAGACGGACTTGTTTATATCACTTGTGAAAGCATGCCCAAACTTCTTGTAGTAGATCCCGAAACAGGTGATGCATGGGCTGAAAAATTTGACGGCAATGCAGACTGGAGCGATCTTTATAATATTGACTGGCAGATGACAGCATGGGAATGCAGCGACGGAAGAAGTAATCAGACGGATGGCGGAACTTTTGAAATCGAATTTATGGAGGGCAATTATGTATCCATAAAATATACCGATTCCGACGGAAATGTTCAGGATTTCGATTATATGTCGATTATTTTCAGACCAATCGACCTTTATGACGGCGTAAGAGATGATTATTACGGAGTATGGACCGGCGAGTGTTCCGAATGGGACGATCCGAATAATTCCTTTGCTTTCCAGATGACCGATCCCGATACGCTTGAGATGATCTGGTTCACATACGACGATGATGGAAATCCCGGAGACTATTACACGATAGTAAAATTTTTCAATGCGGAACTTGCGCAGTATTATCAGGATAAGTTGAATTCAAATAAATAATTATAAAAAAGATTGGGTGCCGGACTTTGAAAAAAGTGCCGGCACTTTCTTTATATACAATATGTCCCGTAAAAGTCATATTTTTTCCCATATTTAGTTGAACTTTGTCCACTTGTTCATAATTTGTTCATATTTTGATAACAATTTGTTAACTTCATTAACATTGTTTGTTAAACTACATCTCATATAATTAATATCGTAGAAAGCAGATAATCATGCAGAGATTACACTAAATAATACTTATGTCACAGTTTTTCAGATCTAATGCCCGAATACGCAAGTGTTCGGGCATCCTCCTTTTTTAGGGTTCTTTTTATTTTCCGTTATGTTATACTTTAATTGTTGTTAATTTAAGGAGAAGTAATATGGGTACTGTCTCTTTTATGGGGATTATTTTAAAAATAGTTTTTATTGCGCTTATAGTTATATCGATTGTTGCAATTAAAAAGAATAAGGATAT
>CACWZK010000079.1 GCA_902765365.1 uncultured Lachnospiraceae bacterium | reverse complement strand
GTTCGGTGGAAAAGCTTACCCTTTACAATACGGGAATTTACGAAATTATTCCCGGATTTATTTTCAGTTTAATCGTGGCTGTAATTGTTTCGCTTATCGACAAAAAGCCCGCACGAGAAATCAGTGATTTGTTTGATGAAGTATCCAGGATGAAAGAGGACTAATTCTCTTAACGGGGTGGTTATATGCAAAAAAGCGAACTGGTTGAAAACTTAAAAAACGGATCGCTTGACAATATTCTTGTCGACCTCTACTCGGACGAAACGAAACTTGATTATCAGTGTGCAAGATATATTGCGGCGTGCGAAAAATTTGAACTCTTATTCGGAGGCGGAGATCTCTCGATTTTCTCCGCTCCCGGCAGAATAGAAATCATCGGCAACAATACCGATCATCAGCACGGAAAAGTTATAGCCGCAGCAGTAAATGCGGATGTAATAGCTGTCGTAAAAAAGAGCGAAGATGATTTTGTGAGAATGGTTTCGGGAGAAAATCCCGAGATCAAGATTGATATCAATGCGCTTGACATAAGCGATGAAGAGCAAAAGAGCACAACAGCCCTTATGAAGGGTATGTTAAACGGTCTGAAAGATATGGGCTATAACTTGGGCGGACTCGCGGCCTACATTACTTCGGACATACCGGTAGGCTCGGCATTTGCTTCTTCGGCCGCATTCGAAACTCTCCTCGGAAATATCGTATCGGGACTCTTTAACGATATGAAAATAAGCCCCAGGGAAATTGCTCAGATTGGACAGTATTCCGAAAACATTTACTTCGGAAAACCTTCGGGCCTGATGGATCAGACGGCGTGCTCCGTCGGTGGATTTGTATATATTGATTTTTCAAATCCCGCAGATCCCATAATTGAAAAAATAGATTCCGATTTGTCGGATTATTCTATATGCATCACGGATACAAAGAGTGTGAGCGGTGACCAGAGTACCGAATATGCTTTGATTGTTTCCGAGATGAAAAGCGTTGCAAATGAGCTTGGCAAAGACTTTTTAAACGATGTCGACAAGGCTGAGTTTGAAGAAAAGATGCATTCGCTTCGCGAAAAATGTTCAGGTCGTGCGATTTTACGAGCAATGCATTTCTTTGCCGAAAACGAAAGAGTTTCTCAGGTTTTAAAAGCATTAAAAGATAAAGACACGGAACTTTTTATCAAAAACGAAAACGAGTCCGGCAACTCTTCTTTTATGTATCTGCAGAATGTCAGCTCACCGATTGAGTATTTAAAGCAGGATTTACCCTTGGCACTAGCGGTAAGCGAAAACATTCTTGAAAAAGACGAGGCATGCAGAATCCACGCGTCCGGATTTTCGGGTGTAATGGAAGCGTTTGTTAAGAATGAAAATGTCGATAAGTACAAGGCGCGTCTGGAAGAAGTATTTCCCGACTGCCTCTGCAGCGTGGTTAAAATCAGAAAAGCGGGCGGTATGCGCGTTATCTGATGAGGAGAATTAATGACAAAATTCCGTAAAAGACTTTTTGAAATTGTACAGATAGGAGCGGCTAAAGATCTCTTGAGCCGTTCTTTTGATGTGATTATTTCCGTCATTATCGTACTTAATATCGTGGTTACTTTCCTGGCAACATTCAAAGAACTTAACGGAATCATGAATGTTTTAAAAGGCATCGAACTGGCGACGATTATCTTTTTTACCGTCGAATACATTGCCAGACTTATAACCGCGGATTTTCTTTTCCCAAACAAGACAAAAGGAAAAGCCGTACTCGCATTCATATTTTCGTTTTACGGAATCATAGATTTTTTAAGCTGCTTCCCTTATTACATGCCTTTTACAACTCCGACGGGACTTGCGGTACTGCGTCTTTTCAGAGTGTTCAGAATCTTCAGGCTCTTTAAAATCAATTCGCAGTTTGACGCGTTTAACGTAATAGTGAATGTTTTAAACGAACGTAAAAAACAGCTTATTTCTTCGGTTGTGCTGATCTTAATGTTGATGCTGTCGGCTTCGATGTTAATGTACGGCGTGGAGCATGAAGCGCAGCCCGAAGTATTCGAGAATGCGCTCTCCGGCTTCTGGTGGTCGATGGCGACTGTCTTTACGATAGGCTACGGAGACATTTACCCCGTCACGTTTTTGGGAAAATTTTTGGCGCTGATAATATCCTTCTTGGGCGTCGGAATTGTCGCAATCCCCACAGGTATTATTTCCGCAGGCTTCGTTGAACAGTTCTCGCAGATCAACAGATTCAAAGGCCACGGAGGCGGACATGAACTTGAGTTTATCACCGGTGTTCTTAACAACACTCACGCCTGGTGCGACAAGGAGATTAAGGACATCGTCATACCGCCGCAGGCACTGATTGTAGCGATTGTAAGAAACGGTGAGAACCTGACTCCGGCGCAGAATATGGTATTAAAATCCGGTGATACGGTTGTGCTTGCGACGAACAATCACAGAGACGACGATATTAACCTAAACGAAATGACGGTGTTTGAGGGCGACAAATGGATAGGCAAGGAAATAAACAATTTAAATCTTGCCGCCACGGAAAAGATAGTCATGATTAAGCGAGGCAACAAAACCATCATTCCTTCAGGGAATACCGTGATTAAGAAAAACGATGCGCTGGTTATGTACCATATGGATTAGCAAACGAAAAATCATAAAAGAAATAAAAGTGTGGATGTCGGAAAGAAAAGAACGGCATTCACACTTTTTTAGAATCGGTTCTAGAAAAACAATATAATCAAATATTGTACTTTGATTGATAAAATACACTATATATGGTAAAATAACCCTGTATATATGATTATAAGGAGGCACTATGGAAAAAGTAGAAAATTATTATGCCGATTATGATAAAAAAGAGAATCTTTCGTTTGACAGCAAGGTAGTTCACGGAGCACTCGGATGCGACCCCATCAGCGGTGCCGTAAGTTTTCCGATTTTCCAGTCTGCCACTTTCAGACACAGAGATTTCGGGGTTTCCACGGGATATGATTATTCCAGACTTCAGAATCCCACGAGACAGGAACTTGAACGAACAATGGCCATCCTCGAAGAAGGCGTTGAAGCATTTGCTTTCACTTCGGGCCAGGCAGCCAGCATGTCCGTATTTGATTATTTAAAGCGCGGTGAGCATTGTCTTTTATGCGACGATTTGTACGGCGGTACACACAGAATCGTCGAAGACATTTTCAGAGTAAACGGAATCGAGATTTCCTATGTCGATATGTTTGATCTTGAGAATGTCAAAAAAGCAATTCAACCGAACACCAAGATGGTCTTCCTTGAGACTCCGACCAACCCCATGATGAAGGTCGGCGACATCAAGGGCATTGCAAAGATTGCTCATGCAGCAGGCGCACTCTTTGTCGTAGACAACACCTTTATGACACCGTATTTCCAGAGACCTTTGACACTCGGTGCAGATATAGTCGTTCACAGCGGTACCAAGTATCTCTGCGGTCACAACGATGTTGTGGCAGGTATGGTGGTTATTAAGGATGAAGCGCTTTCGCATCATTTCCACATTCAGTTAAAGAGCCTCGGTTCGGGTCTCGGACCCATGGACAGCTGGCTTATCATAAGAGGAATCAAAACGCTTTCCTTGAGAATGAGAAAGCATAATGAAAATGCGAAGATTGTAGCCGAGTGGTTAAGAAACCATCCCAAGGTAAAGAAAGTTTACTATGTAGGCTTTGAAGATCATCCCGGATATGAATTGAATCTTTCACAGGCTTCGGGCTTCGGCGGAATGATTTCGTTCGAACTCGACAGCGAGGAGAGCGCAAGAAAGCTTTTATCCAACGTAAAAATGGTTCTCTTTGCGGAGAGCCTCGGCGGAACCGAAACGCTTGTCACATATCCTATTACACAGACTCACGAAGATGTTCCCGATGACATCAGAAGAGCGCTCGGAATCAACGAAGCATTTATTAGAATCTCTGTCGGAATCGAAGATCCGCAGGATATCATCGATGACCTTGAACAGGCATTAAACTCATAAAATAATGGTGCCTGGCTCACGAAGTGTGCCTGGCTCCAAATGACACAGAGGTGTTTAATGAAAATACCGTTTACAAAAATGCAGGCATACGGCAACGATTACGTATATGTAAATGTGGCCGGACTGCCGGATTTAAACTGGAATGAAGTGGCGATTCAGATTTCTGATCGCCATTTTGGCGTTGGTGGGGACGGACTTGTGCTTGTATGTCCGTCAGATAAAGCCGACTTTAGAATGCGCATATTCGATCCCGACGGAACCGAAGCGGAGATGTGCGGAAATGCCGTAAGAAGCGTGGCAATGTTTGCGTATTACCACAAGCTTACGGATAAAACCGAACTAAAAATCGAGACGCTCGGCGGTATCAAAAATCTCTATTTAACCGTGGAAGACGGAGAGGTTAAGAATATCGAAGCGGAAATCGGAGAGCCGATATTTAATCCCGCGGCCATTCCCGTGGACTTTGAAAAAGAAGAATTCTTTAACGAGAGCGTTAAGGTAAATGTTAACGGCAGAATAATGAATGTTAAGATGTCGTCATTATCGTGGGGCAATCCGCATACCGTGATTTTTACGGACGATCTGGAAAACCTGGATATCGAAACCATCGGACCGGCGATAGAGACACATCCTCTTTTTACGAAGAGAACCAACGTGACTTTTGCGCGCGTCGTTGACAGAAAAAACATTCAGATCCGCGAATGGGAGCGAGGCTGCGGCGAAACCATAGGCTGTGGCACGGGCTGTTGTACCGCGCTTGTGTTTGCAAACAGATTAGGACTTTGCGACAGGGAAGCCACCGTTATGCAGATAGGCGGACCGCTTGAAGTAAAATGGGACGAAAACGGATTAGTCCATATGAAAGGCCCGAGTCACGTAGTTTTTGAAGGGGAATACATTTATGAAAATTGAGAAACTGATGGAAGGAATTCTTTATGAAGTCCTTTCGGGAACACTTGATAAAGAAATAAAAGATGTCGTTTACGACTCAAGGAAAGTAAGCGAGGGCAGTGCATTTGTGTGCCTCACAGGCTTTAATACCGACGGACATGCATATATCGATTCTGCAATTGAAAAGGGTGCGGCTCTTTTAGTAGTTGAAAAAGACGTTGATGTAAAAAAAGACGGTGTTACCATTTTAAAGGTTGTCAATTCGAGAGTTGCCTTATCAAAGATTGCGGCAAACTATTTTGACAATCCCGCAGACAAGCTTGTTATCGTTGGCGTGACGGGAACCAAGGGCAAAACCACAACCACACATATGTGCAAGAGCATCATGGAAGTATCCGGCGTTAAGGTCGGAATGATCGGTACCATCGGCGCATATGTAGGAAACGAATATATCGAAACGAAGAACACCACGCCCGAATCATTCGAGATTCAGGGACTCTTTAAAAAGATGGCTGATGCCGGCTGCAAGGTAGTATTCATGGAAGTTTCCTCGCAGGCCGTAAAGCTTGACAGAATTGCAGGCATTCATTTTGCAATCGGAGCTTTTACGAATCTTTCACCCGACCATATCGGACCCGGCGAGCATGAAGATTTTGAGGAATACAAAAACTGCAAAAAGGCATTCTTTAAGCAGGTAGAAACTGCAGTCATCAACGTGGATGACGAATACGGTTTAGAGATGGCGGAATATGCTCCGAATTTAAGAACTGTTTCCGTAAAGGGTGAAGCATATCTTTACGCAACCGACATTAAGAACACCTGGGAAGACGATATCATCGGCGTTTCCTTCCTGATGCACGGAGATGTAAATAAAGACATCACAATCGGAATTCCCGGCATCCACAATGTCGACAATGCACTTATCGCGGCTGAGGTTACACATCTTTTAGGAGCGGATGACAGCGACATTGTAAACGGCCTTATAAACATTCATATCAAGGGCAGGACACAGCTCGTAAAAGAAGCGCTGCCTAAAGGCACATTTATCATTGATTACGCACACAATGCGATTTCAACAGAGAGCGTTCTGTCTACCCTTCGTGCTTACAATCCGAAGAAGCTCACAGTTCTTTTCGGAGGCGGCGGAAACAAGCCTGTGGCAAGACGTCACGATATGGGTGAAGCAGCATCAAAGTATGCAGACTATATCATTCTGACCGAGGATAATCCGAGATTTGAAGAGATTGACGATATCAACAAATCAATCATCGAGGGCATAAAAGAGCATGACTGTCCGTACGAAGTGATTTATGATCGAAAGGAAGCCATAGAGCATCTTTTAGATATTTCAAAGCCCGGCGAAATCGTTGCGCTAATCGGTAAAGGCCACGAGACCTATCAGGAAGTAAAGGGTGTAAAGAGACACTTTTCCGAAGAAGAAGTTATCAAAGAATATATGAAAAACCATTAAGGAAAAATCAGTGAAGAAGAAAAAAACGGTATTTTTAATTTCATTTATTGTTTTTGTTCTGCTTTTTGCAGTACTTGCCATTTTTGTGGTTCCGAGGAAGAAATATACTTTTCCTTTGTACGAAAACAAGCTTAATATTGCGATTGTAGGAGACAGTTTATTCTGCAATGAAAACGGCGAAAGAAATCTGGCAGAAATCCTTGAGAGCAAGCTTGACTGTGAAATGTTAAACTGCTCCATCGGCGGAACCTGTGCATCCAAATTAAATGACGGCGGCGAGCCGGATTATTATTCCGACAAGCTTTGTTTTTACAATATTTCAAACATTATCTGCACAGGCAACAAAGCTTCGGTATCGGATAATGTAAGGAGATTATCAGCAGCCATTAACGATGGTTTCCAGAAGGCAAAACTATTGGCAGGAACGAATTTTGACAAAGAGGAAATACTGATTGTCAACTACGGTGTCAACGATGCGCATTTGAGAGTACCTGCGGTTTCAAATGTCAAATATGATGAATTCACATATGCCGGTGCAATCAGATGCGGTATTGAAAGAATCGTTCACGAATATCCCGATTTAAAGATCATTCTTCCCGAAGTTACTTATTCGACGCTGATTTACTATGGTGAGAGAGATGATTATTTCGATCAGGTTACTGAAGAATACAGAACCGCATACAATGCAGAACTTAAAAAATTAGCGGACGAATACGAAAATGTATACTACTTTGATTTCAGCGAAAGCAATGAAATAAATAAAGATAATTACGATCAGTACTTAAGCGACGGAATTCATTTAAACGATGCGGGAAAGGAAGTTTATGCTTCCGCACTTGCTGATTTTATCGGAGAAATTAACTGATGGATAAAAAGACTAAAACCAAAAACTTTTTAGAATATTTAAATACCGCAGGCATTGCTGCTTTCTGTGCGCTTACACTCGTTCAGACTGTCTTTGCACTTTCCTGGCTAGCTAAAAATATCTTTGCTCCTAAGAACGGAAAGGAATTTTATTTCCACTACAAGGAAACAGGAAGTTTCGTTCTTATGGCAGCAGTCGAGGACCCTGCGATAGTGTGTGATCTCATCCCGGTCGAACCTGCCCTCCTCCGGTTCTATTCGAGCCCACTCGATACCGAACCGGTACGCGTTACAACCGGACTCTGCCAGCAGACGGATGTCCTCGTCATATCGGTTGTAATGGTCACATGCAAGGCCGCTCGGCTCAGCAAAATCGGAATGCCTTATATTTTCCGTGATCCAGTAATCGGAATGTCTGTTGTTGCCCTCCACCTGATGCGCTGCCGTTGCCGCACCAATCAAAAAATCAGCCATGCTTTTCCTCCGTCAGTTTTTTTGCCAAACGATAGACCCGTGTGGAGTTTTCTTTAAGCTGCCGTCTGTTCAGTGTGCCTTTTTTCAGTGCTTTCATTATGTTCTTGACGTCGCCCTTACAGCCCGGCATGAAGAGATCTCCCCCCGCTGCTGCCACGCGGTCTGACAGGGCGTTGCGGTATTTTGGATGCTGCACCTGCTTCATGCCGGCCACTACCCAGTCGGTCATCACGATCCCCTGATAGCCCCACTCCGCGCGAAGGATGTCCATGATCAGATCCCGCCGCTCGGAAGTATGGATGCCATTGAGCAGATTGTATGAGGTCATCAATGCATGCGGCTGACTCTCTTTCACGCATATTTCAAAACCGCGGAGATATATTTCCCTCATGGCGCGTTTGGAAACCTGCGAGCTGCTCCCGGTCCGGTTATACTCCTGATTATTTACGGCAAAATGCTTGATTGTTGTGCCGCATCCGGGATGACTCTGCACGCCGCGTGTGATCGCAGCCGCAAATTTTCCGGAAACAAAAGGATCTTCCGAAAAATA
>CACWZK010000078.1 GCA_902765365.1 uncultured Lachnospiraceae bacterium | reverse complement strand
GTCTCGAAAGCAGGATCGATTTCACGAAGTAAAATTACACCTGTCGAAGCCGTACCGGTGAGCATGCCGTACATTACCATAAACTGCTCATGTTCGTAGTCTTTGAAGAGCTTCTTCGAAACAAATTTGATATAGAGGAATGTCACGAGGACACCGACCAGACCGAGGATTAAAAGCACTACCCAGTAATCCCTGATAAGGTCTACCCTGATGGCTCCGATACCTGCGACAATCATTATGTCAAAAGCAAATCCTGCAATTCTGTTTAAAAGGAAATTGTTTACATAGTCCCTGTGCATAAGATTTACTTTTCTTAAAAACTTTAATACTTCTTTTACGATGACTGCGGAAAGCGTACCGAGCAGGAAGTTAAAGCCGTATATGGTCGTTTTAAGGCCGTCTCCCACGAGATTGCCGAGAAGATACATCAGAAGATATGTCAGCGCATAACATACGAAAACAAGCGAAATCTGAAGGGTTAATTTGTCGATTGAATCAACCATCGGTACTTCTCCCTCTTCTTCAACCTTTTCGCGGTTAAGTTCGGACACGCTTTCGCGGATTGCGATATTGCCTTTTCTTTTATGATAGTTAAGATATAAGACACCGCCGATACTTGCAGCAAGGAAACCCAGGGCAGCGATTGTAAGGCCGAAGGATTTTCCGCCGATAAATCCGTAATCCGTTTCGTAAATCGAACCGTAGTTAAGTGCCTGTCCGGTACCCTGTCCGAAGCCGAAGCAAAGGATGATACCTGACGCTTTGATCAGTTTGGGAATGATAAAAGATGCGACAACCGTGATTGCCAGTCCGAAAAATCCCTGTAAAAGATATGTGCTGACCGTGGTAATACCTGTATTGACTACCTCGCCCACACGACCTTTTGTCTTGCCTTTTGAGTCCGATTTTCTTAAGGTCATGGCAATAAAGCCGATTGCCAGGCAGTGATAGGTCATTACCTCGAGCATTTCGATTCCGCTCATCGAAGAGCCTTCGCAGAATACAGCCCAGTTAAAAAGATATTCACCCGTGGTAAATTTAAGAACGGAAGATATAAAAAGTAAGAATATTCCGCCTATTACCGACACGGGGATGAGAGATTTTCTAAGGAAGGGAATATATCTTTTTAAGGTATTTCCCACCAGAAGACCTCCCATAATTACTGCTGTAAACATAATTACGGGCCAGACACTGTTGCTTGCAAACGATAATCCGCTGGACATTTATTCATTCCTCGTTTTTCTAAAATTTATATAATCTGCTTTTGCAGAAAATAATCTGTTTATTGTGTTTCCCCCATATATCTTTTAATGATCAGTTTGTAAAGATAACCGGGGTATTTGCAATCCGGGTTTGAAATCTCGTAATATTTTTTGTCTTTTGTAGAAATCAAAAGAAATCCGTGATAGAAAATATCACAGTCTCTTATTTCGTTAAGCATAATAACATTGTCTCCGACGGCGACGGAATCTTTCTTTAAAACAAGAGCACCTTCGCCCACGATTTTTTCGGAATGATCTTTTGAAATCTCGGTCATTTTCTGGTTCGGATGCGACAGAATTATTTCGCCCTCATCAAAGGTAAGCGCATCAATTTCTTTTTTCTGCCATGCGTCCCATTCGGGAATTGTTTTAAAATCAAATCCCTCACCGCTTAACATACCGTATTCATTATACATCCCTTTTAGCCCGCAGTCACAAAAAAAGGTATCTTTCTTTGATTTTATTGTGGCCATTTTTTTGCATTTCGGACACATTACAAGTTCAAACTCAATGCCTTCGGCGAGTTTTCTGCTTTTGTAAGGGATTTTATGGATTTCGTTATATGCATAAGCATCTTCGAAAATATCGGCATTTAAAGCCGCATCAAATTCGTTGGCGCTCATATTTTTAATATCTTCCGGAGAATAAATATTGACGAGCTCACAGGTCATCTTTCCGCGTCTTATATCCGATGACCATCTGGGTGATGTAAAAAATCCTCCGTGAATTTTAAATGTGACCACGGTGAAGCCAAGCTTTTTTAAAACAGCCGCACTCGAGGGAACAATTTTATTGGACAGACCGTCCGCCGATCTGACGCCCTCGGCAAAGAGTCCGACATTGTGTCCGGCGGATAAATGTTTCTTCATTTCGACTACGGTCGAGAGTCCGACCGTGGCTTTTTCGCGAACGATCGGATGAAAGGTCCAGTTGACAAGTCTGCCGCCTATTCCCTTCCTTACAACCTGCTCTCCGGCCACAAAATATAGATGTTTGTCAATCGATAAAGCTATCCAGACCATGTCAAGGTTGGTAACATGGTTGGAAATGGCGATAAAAGGTACGTCAGGCATTTTGTACCGATTTTCCACCTTAAAATTAAATTTAGATTTAACAAAAGGAACGATGACATTTTTGACAAATTTGTATTTTCTCAAGTCAGATTTGTATGCTTTTTCGTTCCCTATATCTTGTGTACGTCCCATACTTCAATTTTATTGGTTTACGGCACTTTTTGCAAGAAAAAAATGTGCCGGAGGAACGCATTTAACGTTCTTCCGGCATTTAATTTTTCTTATTTTCCGAGAGCTGATTTTATATCTTCTTTCATATCGATGACCGCCTGTCTGGAAGCGTCAGCGAAATTCTTTTCACCGTATCCCGGATAGTTGGGACTCTGATATGCTGCTATGATTCCTCTCGAGGAATTGATGATGGCTCCAAGTCCGTCCTTGTTAAAGAAGTGAACCAGATCCGCTCCTTTTCCGCCCTGAGCTCCGTAACCCGGAACCAGTATGAAAGTCTTGGGCATTTTTTCTCGTAAAATCTTTCCCTGTTCGGGATATGTGGCTCCGACTACCGCGCCTACATTGCTGTAGTCACCGTCCATAGAGTCTCTTCCCCACTCATTTACCTTATCTGCGACATGCTCGTATAAAGGCTTGCCGTCAATGATTCGATCCTGGAATTCTCCCGAGCTCGGATTGGACGTTTTGACAAGTACGAAGATTCCTCTGTCGTTTGACTTACATACATCCACGAAGGGTTTTACGCCGTCCGTTCCCAGATACGGGTTAACCGTTGCAAAATCTTCATCAAACGGAGCGAATTTCTGTCCGCAGATATCTATGGTTCCTAGATGTCCTATGGCATAAGCCTGGGAAGTCGATCCGATATCGCCTCTTTTTACATCTCCGATTACAACCAGATCTTTTGATTTGCAGTAATCAACGGTTCTTTTAAAAACTTCCACACCGGGTACGCCGAACTGCTCGTACATTGCTATCTGAGGCTTTACTGCGGGAATTAAGTCATATACAGCATCCACGATAGCCTTATTGTAAAGCCATACCGCCTCGGCAATGCCTTTTAAGTTTGCGCCGTATGCTTCGATGCATTCGTTCATTATATCCATCGGGATAAACTTGGGGTTGGGATCGAGTCCCACCACAATCGGCGCGTCTTTACTTACGATGTTGTCAATCAGCTTCTGTATCATTTATGCCATCACGCCCTTCTTTTCATCAACATATTTCTTGATTTCCGAAGCACGTACATACTTAACTACTTCGCCGCCCTTGTCAACTACGAGTGTAGGAGCCATCTGAACGCCGTACTTTCTGGCAAGGTCGGGCTGTTCAAGGGCATCAATCAGTTTGTAGGGAAGACTTCCCAGATAATCCTTGGCAATTGCGCAGTTAGGACAGGTCTTGGTGGTAAATAAGATTACCGTGCTGTCATCAGCGGGTGCTGCGGGAGCTGCGGGTGCTGAATTTGAAACACCGAATAAATCTGCATATGCGGGATTAACGTTTTCTGTCTGTGCAACCGTGCTCTGTGCGGGAGCCTGAACGCTTTCGGGCGCAACAGCATCGTTTACGGGTTCCGAAACGCTTACGCTTGCCGTAATATTCTGACCTTTGTTTCCTATCTCATCGGATTTGGAAAGTGAAAGGTTAATGTCGTATTCTTTTCTGTTGTGGAACTCCTGAAGCTTACCGTCATTCCAGTTCTGAACCGGTCTGTAGTAACCTGTGATACGTGAGTAAACTTCGGTCTTGCATCCGCAGTCGGGACATGTATCCTGCTCGCCTGCAAGATATCCGTGATTCTTACAGATTGAATATGTAGGAGACATTGTGTAGTAAGGAAGCTTGTAATTTTCTGCTATTGTACGAACAAGCTTTGCTGCTGCCTTCCAGTCGGGAAGTTTCTCACCGAGGAATGCATGGAATACTGTACCCGAAGTATAAAGTGTCTGAAGTTCGTCCTGGATATCAAGTGCAGCAAATACGTCATCCGTAAAGTCAACGGGAAGATGTGATGAGTTGGTGTAGTAAGGTGTATCGCCTTCTTTGCCTGCTGTCTTGATGTCCGGCCATCTCTTGCGGTCATGCTTTGCAAGACGGTAAGATGTAGACTCTGCGGGAGTTGCTTCAAGGTTGTAAAGATCGCCGTACTGTTCCTGATAATCGGAGAGACGGTTTCTCATATGATTAAGGACATCCTTGGTGAATTCCTGGGTATCCCTGCTTGTCATGTCATGTCCGAGCCACTTAGCGTTAAGACCAACTTCGTTCATACCGATGAGGCCGATGGTTGAGAAGTGGTTGTCAAAGTTGCCCAAGTATCTCTTTGTATAAGGATATAATCCTTCGTCGAGAAGTCTTGAAATAACGCCTCTCTTAAGCTTTAAGGATCTTGCGGAAATATCCATGATACGGTCAAGTCTCTTGTAGAAATCTTCGGGATCCGTTGCAAGATATGCGATACGGGGCATGTTGATTGTAACAACACCTACGGAACCTGTTGATTCGCCCGAACCGAAGAAACCGCCGGTTTTCTTTCTTAATTCTCTTAAATCAAGACGAAGTCTGCAGCACATGGAACGAACATCCGAAGGCTTCATATCGGAGTTGATGTAGTTTGAGAAATAAGGTGTACCGTACTTTGCGGTCATATCAAAGAGAAGCTTGTTGTTTAATCTGTCAGACCAGTCAAAATCCTCTGTGATTGAATATGTGGGAATAGGATACTGGAATCCTCTGCCGTTTGCATCGCCTTCGATCATTGTCTCAAGGAATGCACGGTTGATCATATCCATTTCATCCTTGCAGTCTGCATATGTGAAATCCTGCTCTTTGCCGCCTACGAGTGCTTTTTCGTTGGCAAGGTCGGAAGGAACGGTCCAGTCAAGAGTGATATTGGTGAAAGGAGCCTGTGTACCCCATCTTGAAGGTGTGTTAACACCGTAGATAAAGGATTCGATGCACTTCTTAACTTCATCGTATGAAAGATTGTCTGCCTTTACAAAAGGAGCAAGATATGTGTCGAATGACGAAAATGCCTGAGCGCCTGCCCATTCATTCTGCATGATACCGAGGAAGTTAACCATCTGGTTACAGAGAACTGAAAGGTGTGATGCGGGAGCCGATGTAATTTTGCCGGGGATTCCGCCGAGACCTTCTTTTATGAGCTGTTTTAATGACCAGCCAGCACAGTAACCTGTGAGCATGGAAAGGTCATGGATATGGATATCGGCATTACGATGAGCATCTGCGATTTCTTCATCATAAATTTCCGAGAGCCAGTAGTTGGCTGTAACGGCACCGGAGTTTGAAAGGATAAGACCGCCTACGGAATATGTAACTGTAGCGTTTTCCTTAACTCTCCAGTCTTCGACTTTAACATATGAATTTACAACGTCTTTATAGTCAAGGATTGTTGACTTTAAGTTACGCATTTTTTCACGCTGCTTACGATAAAGGATGAATGCCTTTGCAGCTTCCGCATAACCTGACTGCTCAAGAATCTTTTCTACAGAGTCCTGAATATCCTCGACATGAACATAACCCTCCTTAATCTTCGCCTGAAAATCAGCGGTAACACGAAGAGCAAGAAGATCAATGATATCTGCGCTGTACTGAACATTTGTGGCATCAAAAGCCTTCTTTATAGCGTCATTGATTTTTACAAGATTAAAATCAGTTTTTTCTCCGTCTCTTTTAATTACACCAAACATTTTCGATTCCTCCAACACAATTCTTTCCGACTTCGCGCCGATTGAAACCATTGTATCATCATGCATTTGTAATGTCAACGAAAAACCACTATATATTTGCCTAAAAAAATCTACAAACACAATATATAGTTGTTATAAGGTTTGCACAAATTTACATAAAAAATAGAACGCATCCCCTTTAAAATAGGGATGCGTTCGCATTTTAGTTTACATAATTTACCTGGTCTTGAGGAAGTCGTATTCTCGCGCCATGTTCTCATCCGAAGGATAATCCACAAGATATTGTGCACAAAGGTCTCTTGCCTTTTCAAAATCCCCAAGATGTTCGTATGCAACAATTCGATTGTACAGAAGCTGCTGGTGCGCCTCATTGGTGTCGATTTCGAGTCCGTTGACCAAAGCTTCGAGTGCTTCCTCGTATCTGCCCTGATCTATGAGCGCCACGGCCAGCTGATTGTACACTCCGGCATCGGGATTTGTCTCGAGATACTTATTGTAAATGTTTATCGCAAAAGCGGTATCATCGAGTTCCTCGTAGCATTTTCCGAGCAAAAGAAGCACTTCCTCGCTCTTATTTCCCCCGGTTCTCGCCTGCTCAAGATAATTCTTGGCGGTCGAATAATTGCCGAGGCAGTAATTGATATAGCCCTTGTCGTAATCCGACATATTGCGGTCGTACTTGTTTAAAGCATCGTTTAAATAGTCGACGCCGTAGGGCTGAAAGCCGGTTTCCGCGAGCAGATTGTAAATATCGATGTAAAGCGTATAGTCTTTTTTCTTAAGTGACAGCGCTTTTTCGAAATCCGTGCAGGCCGAGTCAACATCCCTTAAATATAGATATTCGGCCGCACGCTGCATATATGCGTCCACCTCACGCGGACGAAGCGCAATGATGGCGTCGTATCTTTTCTTGGCATCCTCGTATTTGCCGAGCTTATGGTAGCATACACCGATGTAATAGTTGATGTCATAATCGATATCATCGGGTGTCGCACCGTCTTCGGCAAGAGCCGTCCTAAAAGCCTCAATGGCATTTTCGTAATCGCCCTTGTTCATATAGCAGATTCCGAGGCCCCTGTAAGCCATGGTAAGATTCTTACCCTGTTCGACGGCCTGGTTGAAATTCTGCTCCGCGGATGCATAATCGGGTTCCTCTAGCTTTTCATATCCAATTGTAACATAGTCCGTTTCGTCCTTTTTGCCGCATGCGAACAATACGCAAAAACTTAATGCAACAAGGATTGAACATAAAAACTTCTTAATATTCATATTAATGATGGAAAAGTCTCATCTTTGTAAAGCACATTACCATACCGTACTTGTCGGCACATTCGATAACAAGGTCGTCTCTTACGGATCCGCCGGGCTCTGCGATGTACTTAACGCCTGATTTCTTTGCTCTCTCGATATTGTCCGAGAAGGGGAAGAATGCGTCGGAGCCTAATGCAACATCCGTCATCTGATCAAGCCATGCTCTCTTTTCTTCTTTTGTAAATACTTCGGGTTTAACCTTGAAAATCTTCTGCCAGTTACCTTCTGCGAGGCAGTCGAGTTCATCGCCGATGTAATTGTCGATAGCATTGTCTCTGTCTGCACGTCCGAGTCCGTCCACGAACTGAAGTTCAAGTACCTTGGGGCACTGACGAAGCATCCAGTTGTCAGCCTTGCTTCCCGCAAGTCTTGTACAGTGTACTCTGGACTGCTGGCCGGCACCGATGCCGATTGCCTGTCCGCCTTTTGCGAAGCATACGGAGTTTGACTGTGTATATTTTAATGTAATAAGAGAAATAATAAGGTCAATCTTTGCTAAATCGGGAAGTTCCTTATTCTTAGTAACGATATCGGATAAAAGTTCGTTGTTGATCTTGAATTCGTTTCTGCCCTGTTCGAATGTAATACCGAATACATCCTTGTGCTCGATGGGTTCGGGCTTGTAATCGGGATCAATCTGGATAACATTGTAGTTACCGCCCTTTTTAGCCTTTAAAATCTCAAGTGCTTCGGGCTCGTATCCGGGAGCGATAACGCCATCGGAAACTTCTCTTTTGATAATCTTTGCGGTAGAAACGTCGCAGACATCCGAAAGTGAAATAAAATCACCGAATGAAGACATTCTGTCAGCACCTCTTGCTCTTGCATATGCGCATGCCAAAGGTGATAATTCGCCCAAATCGTCTACCCAGTAAATCTTGGCAAGTACATCGCTTAAAGGAAGACCTACAGCTGCACCTGCGGGTGATACATGCTTAAAACTTGTAGCTGCGGGAAGACCTGTAGCTTCTTTTAATTCTTTTACGAGCTGCCAGCCGTTGAATGCATCCATAAAATTGATGTATCCGGGCTTGCCGTTAAGCACTGTGATCGGAAGCTCTCTTCCGTCATTTACAAAAATCTTGC
>CACWZK010000077.1 GCA_902765365.1 uncultured Lachnospiraceae bacterium | reverse complement strand
GACTAATATCATAGCGCTGAAGGAATGATAGAGGTGATAATGAATTTGTTGAAAAACCTCTTGCACATCCCACCAATAAACACTATAATATCCGCTGTAATATAATTGTTTTTGCTAGGGGAGCTTTAGCTGAGATGGATATTTTATATCTAACCCTCATTACTTGAACCGGGTAATTCCGGCGTAAGGAAGCAGTTTTAATGTCTCCTCCTGCATATTTTAGGAGGTTTTTTTATGTCAAAAACAAAAAATGTAACAAAGGATCCAAACTCAATTTCAAACACGAGAATACTCGCGGAATGCGCTCTGATGCTCGCCGTAGGTATCGTTCTCTCGTTAGTTAAGCTCATCGACCTGCCTTACGGCGGTTCGGTTACGGTAGCCTCGATGCTGCCCGTTATCATCATTTCCTACAGACACGGCATCAAATACGGTCTTATCACAGGCCTTACATTCGGTATCGTTCAGCAGCTTTTGGGCCTTAACACACTTTCGTATGTTACCACATGGGTTTCGATTATCGCGGTTATTATGCTTGACTACATCGTGGCTTTCGCGGTTCTC
This sequence comes from uncultured Lachnospiraceae bacterium, assembly GCA_902765365.1. Lineage (GTDB taxonomy): Bacteria > Bacillota > Clostridia > Lachnospirales > Lachnospiraceae > UBA3766. Next base: position 7,847 of record CACWZK010000077.1, on the reverse strand, counting down.
GGACTTGGCGGTATATTCCGTAAAATAATCAAAAATCAGCCCGCTGCTTTGGTAGCAGGTACAATCCTTGCATGTCTTTTACGATATGCTTGTCACGTTATCTCGGGCGCTACAGTATGGGCAGGATTATCGATTCCCACAAACGCAGCACTTATCTATTCGTTCGGATACAACGCAACCTACATGCTGCCTGAAACAATCGTAACCGTTGCGCTTGCTTACTACATCGGTTCGCTGATTGATTTTAGAAACCCTACGATCAGACACATGGTTCAGACCGAAAAGACCAAAGTGCCTCTTTTATACTGGACAGGCGGACTTGCGCTTGCTGCAGGCCTTATCGTAGATATCGCATGCATCTTCCCCTTCCTTCAAAATCCCGATTCGGGCGAGTTTGATTTCACAGGACTTGCAAGCGTCAACTGGATGGTAGTGCTTATCGCAACTGCCGTCGCAATCGTTATTGCAGCAATTACCTTCGGTATCGCGCTCCTTAAGAAGAAAAAAGCAGCCAACTAGGGACGGTTCTATTTTGGCTTTTTTGACCACCTGGGGACACATCTCTAACAGTATTGAAATATATTGCCAACGAAACGTATGTACCGGGCTAATGCTCGGTACATTATCAGATTTCTTGACAATATATTTTTTTAAGAGTATGATCCGTAAAATAGTATTTATCTGAAAAAGCGAAGGTTGAATGTGAACTTGTAAGATAGTATAATGATTAGAAAGGGACTATATGATAGAGTGAAGAAAGGAGCCGAGATGGATAGACTCGTAGAATTATTAAACAGCATAAGTGATTCGTATTATGATTTCGTTGTAGGAGTTATCAATTATGCTAAGAGAAATGATGACAATCGCAATGCAATAATTTCTTTTATAGAGAATAATCCGACTGCTCTTTCTTCGGATGTTTTGGAATATATGATTAGCAGAAAAGATTATTTTGATCATGCACAGCGCATCTCGGGAATTGCGAAACAAACTAAAAATCGGGTTTAATATTATGACCATTAGAGACAGAATATTTGACAAATTATCGGAACTTAATATGACTCAGAAGGAATTTGCCAGGAGAACAGGCATTCCGGAGACAACAGTAAGTGACTGGAAAAAGAAAAAAACCAATCCGACATCGGAGAAAATACTTGTCATATGCAAGGTTTTGGACGTTACTCCGGAATGGCTCTTGTCGGGAATAGAAGTTAATGGGACAAGAAGTAACCCACAGGAATGGTTTGCGGTAGATGCTTCGACCGATGCCGGAATTCTTTTGACAGCTTTTAATTCCTTTGATTCAAAAGATCAGGCAAGGCTTTTAGGGTATGCCGAAGCAATGATGAAGAGTAAGAAAAAATAAATAGAATTATTCTTTATGAGGGATAACATGAAAAAGATATTATTGGTATTATTGGAGGTGCTCGCGATTATGAGTCTGCTTGGATGCGGAACGCAAAAATACGTGGTTAACGCTACCGGCGGATATGAACTTGACAAAAAATCCTATGCCGCTGGCGAGGAAGTCAAGGCATATTTTAAATACATCGCGACGGATACCGATTATACGTTTTACTGTGAGAATGAAGACGTCACGATTAAGACAAGTTATGACAATTCAATCGGCTACGTGATTACCTTCACGATGCCCGACCATGACGTGACACTCGGTGTTAAATCAAGAAACACCATGACGATAGATTTTGAGGCAGATCCCGCGCCTCCGGCAGCCGAACCGGAACCTGCACCCGCAGACAATGGCAGCGGTATCTGGAAATGCCCCGAATGCGGCAAAATGAATGCCATGCTTTATTGTGCGGAATGCGGAAGTAAAAAGCCCGGATTAGATTAAGAAAGCCAGGAGAGGAATCGTCAGTATGCAGAGAAGCGTACTTAAAAGAATGCAGTTTGCACTCATTTCAGTTTCCTTACCGTGAATCTCCGCGAGATTTAATATTATCGATGCGCAGGGTGTGGCTGCGAGAATAAGCATACTTGCCTTAAAAGACTGAGGGAGAGGCACGAAGAACAAAAGCGCGTATGCAAAGAGCGGAAATACGATGAGTTTTCCGATACATGCATAATACACGAACGAATTTGTGAAAAGTTTTTTAAAATCCATGGTTGCAAGGCGGATTCCGAGGATAAACATACACATCGGAGTCGTCATTTTGCCAAGCAGTCCTATGCTGTCTTTCGGGACCTCGGGCATCCACTTTGATGCACATGTAAGATACAGAGGAAATGCAACCAGAAACGAAAACGTGGTCGGATTGACGAGCGCTGCTTTTACGGATATATATTTTTTATCCTGCGTGAGGCAGTAGATTCCCGCGGTGAAGACTAAGAGGTTCATCGTGATGACATATATCGACGAATAGCATGCGACTTCGGGGTTCTCGGGCATTAATGCTTTTATGAGCGGAAGTCCGAAAAATCCGCAGTTTCCGAGGACCGAACCGATGGTGAGCATTCTGTATTTTGATATGTTGAATTTCTTTTTGAATATAAAATATACGATCAAAAGAAATAAAAGCTGCACCGAAAAAGAGACCACGAAAAAGAGTCCCATATAGATTAAATTTGTTTTGTTAAACTCAAGCGAAATAAAAGAAGACACTATCATACACGGCGAGCAAGCGTAGATTAGAATCGCCGAAACCGTCGACAGATGGTTGGCCGCTGCCTTCTTCGCCTTGCAGAGAATATACCCCGGCAGCATGTATAATAGAGCTATCAGAACATTTATAAAAGCAATCTTAAAAGAAATCATATCCACCTCATTAATCAAGGTTGATTATAAACCGATGAGCGATATTTGCCAATAAAAATAAAATTTGGAGCGTACCATGATCGGAGAGTACATATCGGCACTGTTTCACGAATATCTGACCGCGATAGTCATTATGATAGGACTTACCACGGTTTTCATATCCAACAATACAATCAGTAAAAAGAAGAAAAACTATCTTTTTAAGATTATAGTGCTGGATTTTGTTCTCATGTTGTCGGAGACTTTCAACCACATCATCTTTACTCCCGATATGGAACTTATTCCCCTTCGAATCACGATGGATATCATAGGTTATGTGATTCGTCCGACGCTAATCGTATATTTCTATCTGTTAATCAGTGAGCGATTGAATCCGAAGTTTAATCTTCTCCTGGTTTTCCCGCTCGTTATAAACACGTTGGTCTGCGCGAGTGCGTATTTTACGGATCTTCCGTTCTATTACACCACGGATATTACCGGTACTTCCTGGCACAGAGGGCCGCTCGGATTCGTTCCGTTTGCGGTTTCCGCCCTGTATCTTTTAATTCTTATCATCGACTCGATCAAGTTCTTTAATACGGGCAAGGGAAAGACCTCGTTTGCGGTCATTTATTCGGCTTTAGTCGTTATCGTGGGCTGTATCATCGAGAGTCTCGACCAGTCGCGAAGAATCATTGTTAACTTTACGATGCTCTCGACACTCATCTACTTCCTGATGCTCTACTTTAAGACGGTGCTCGAGCAGGAAGAGGAAATCATCCGGCAGACGCGTATCGAAGTGATGTATTCGCAGATTGGTCCGCACTTTATTTTCAATACCTTAAGCGCTATCTACGGACTCGTCGACAAAGAGCCTAAAAAAGCCAAGGAAGCCATCGCCAAATTCTCTGATTATCTGCGCGGAAACATCGATGCCATCGGCAAAAAGGGCTGGGTGTCTTTCGAAGAGGAGTTAAAACACATAGACTCTTACGTATGGATTGAAAAGATGCGTTTCGGAGACGATCTGACCATCGAATACGATATCGATACCATGGACTTTGAGGTACCGCCTCTTTCGATTCAGCCCCTGGTTGAAAACGCCATAAAACACGGCATTCATAAAAAATCCGGTCCGGGCAAGGTAATTGTCAAGACCAGAGAGGAAGAAAACGATTTTATCGTTGAGGTAATCGACGACGGTGTAGGATTTGATACTAGCGAATTCGAGCAGGATGCGATTTTTGACATAAGAAATGCGACAGACCGAGGCATAGCGCTCATAAGCCGCCGTAGAAAAGAAAAAGAAGAGAAGGTAGACCACGCATCAAAGGGCGGCAGAGGCCACGTCGGACTAGATAACACGAGAACGAGACTCATCGGCAGCGGCATAGGCAAACTTGACATGGAGAGCGAAGTGGGCAAGGGCACTACCGCGAGGGTTACCATCTTTAAGAAGAACAAAGAAAAAGAGGCTTCAAAAACTTAGAAATTCTCATAAAAGAAGGCATCGGGCGTGCCTTCTTTTTATGTTGCAAAAAAAATAGTTTAAAAACTGTGAAAATTGATGCCTATAGAGCCATCCAAGGTTTACATTACACTCAAAAAATGGTAGAATTACTCTATCTATGATTAGATGGAAAATTATGTAACTGAGGTTAATTTGAAATGTCAGAAAATGTAAATATTACAGCGGAAAACGAAGAAATTGCAGAGGAGAAAACAAGCCGCAATTTTATAGAAATGTTAATTGATAAGGATCTCGCGGACGGAGTATACGATACGGTACACACACGTTTCCCGCCGGAACCTAACGGATATCTTCATATCGGACACGCAAAGAGTATACTTTTAAACTACGGACTTGCCCAAGAATACGGTGGCAAGTTTAATATGCGTTTCGACGATACCAATCCCACCAAAGAAAAAATCGAATTTGTCAATTCACAGCTTGAGGACATCAAGTGGTTAGGCGCAGACTGGGAAGACAGACTGTTCTTTGCAAGCGATTATTTCCCCAAGATGTACGAAGGTGCGGTTAAGCTTATCAAAAAAGGCAAAGCTTACGTATCCGACCTTTCGGCTGATGAAATCAGAGAATACAGAGGCACACTCACCGAGCCCGGCAAAGAAGATCCCGGCGTTCACAGAAGCATCGAAGAAAACTTACAGCTTTTCGAAGATATGAAAAACGGCAAATTTGCCGACGGTGAGAAAGTTTTACGAGCTCGCATCGATATGGCGTCTCCGAACATGAACATGAGAGACCCCGTTATCTACAGAGTCGCACATATGACTCACCACAGAACAGGCGATACATGGTGCATTTATCCGATGTACGATTTCGCTCATCCCATCGAAGACGCAGTGGAAGGCATCACACATTCCATCTGTACACTCGAATTCGAAGACCACAGACCTTTGTACGACTGGGTTGTAAGGGAGCTTGAATATGAGAGACCTCCCAGACAGATAGAGTTCGCAAAGCTTTATCTTAAAAACGTCGTAACGGGTAAAAGATATATCAAAAAACTCGTCGAAGACGGTATCGCAGACGGCTGGGACGATCCGAGACTCGTATCCATATCGGCTTTAAGAAGAAGAGGTTACACACCCGAGTCCATCAAGATGTTCGTAGACCTCTGCGGTGTATCCAAAGCTCATTCAATCGCCGACATGGCAATGCTTGAGTACTGTATCAGAGAGGACTTAAAGCTTAAGAGACCTCGTATGATGGCGATACTTGATCCGGTCAAGCTCGTGATAGACAACTACGAAGGCGACGGCGAAATGCTTGAGGCAGCCAACAACTTAGAGAACGAAGCACTCGGCAGTCGTATGATTCCTTTCTCCAAAGAGCTTTACATCGAGAGAGAAGATTTTATGATTGACCCGCCCAAGAAATACTTCAGACTCTTCCCGGGCAACGAAGTTCGTCTCATGAACGCATACTTTGTTAAGTGCGTAAGTTACGAGACGGATGCAGACGGAAATGTAACGGTTGTTCACTGTACTTACGATCCCGAGACCAAGTCGGGCAGCGGCTTTACGGGACGTAAGGTCAAAGGTACGATTCACTGGGTAGATGCCTCCAAGGCTGTTCCCGTTGAAGTCAGACTCTTCGAAAACATCGTTGACGAAGAAAAGGGCGTATACAACGAGGAAGACGGCAGCATCAACGTAAATCCCGATTCAAGAAAGATTGTAACCGCTTACGTTGAGCCGGATTTGGCCAAGGCCAAAGCATTCGAAAGCTTCCAGTTCGTAAGAAACGGATTTTACTGCGTAGACTACAAGGACTCCAAGGAAGGCGCACCGGTATTCAACCGCATCGTAAGCCTCAAGAGTTCATTCACTTTACCTAAATAAAACGACACAAAGCAGGCTATGGAAGAAGCCTGAACGTGACATAAATCAAGGGGATAATGTATGGAAATATCAGAGATTAAAAAAATGTGCCTAAACTGCATGCATATGACAAAAGAAGAAGACTTTTGTCCTGTGTGCGGCAAGCCGAAAAAAGGGGTAAAAACATTCGGAAGAGCACTTGAGCCGGGTACGATTTTAAACGGCAAATTCCTTATCGGTAATATTCTCGGTATGGGAAGTTTCGGTATAACGTATATCGGTTTTGATATGCTGCTCGAATACAGAGTCGCTATCAAAGAGTTCTTTCCCGATGAAATGGTAGAAAGAAAAGAAGACGGATCTTTAATCGTTGCGGGTGATACCACGGAAGAAGAGTTCCAGGCAGAACTTAAGGCATTCCTTCGCGAGTCGAGAATGCTTGCACAGTTTGCGAAATATCCCGGTATCGTTTCGATTAAAGAACTTTTCTATGCCAACAATACCGGATACATGGTAATGGAGTATCTCGAAGGCGGCACACTTAGAAGATATATCGACAATAACGGCGGACATTTATCGGTAGAGCAGACACTCTCACTGATGAAACCCGTCATCGTTTCCATGGAGGAAATTCATAAAGCGGGATTGATACACCGTGATATTTCGCCCGAAAACATCATGCTTGATTCGGACGGAAGCATCAAGGTGATTGATTTCGGTGCAACAAAGAAATTAAACAACCGTACAGCACAGGTTTATTTCGGCAAATTCGGATATGCTCCCCTAGAGCAGATGGTAGGCGAAGGACAGGGACCGTGGACCGACGTATACGGTATCTGCGCGACCATGTACTGCATGATTACGGGCGATATCCCGACCGATGCTTTTAGGAGAAGTATGAACGAACCGCTGACACCAATCACGGATTACAATATCCAGATCGACCAGCGTGTAGCGGATGCCATCATGAAGGGCATGAACATGCAGTGCGCCGACAGACAGCAGGATATGGGTCAGCTTCGCCGTTCGCTCTACGGCTTCTCACAGGAAGAGATGAACAAAAAGAACGAGCCCGTTTACTTCCCGACCATCAATACTCAGATGCTTTACGACAAGAAGAACAGAAGAGTATGGTTCGGCCATTATCCGATGAATGAAGTTTCCGGTTCGAGACTTACGACAGATATCATTTATGCTACCTATGATCTCGTTGATTCGACGATGATTAAGGGCGCAAAATTCAAGAGATTTAACGTTGCCTCAGCCCTTATGAGCAGGGATTACAGAAACGTTAACAGAGCCAAGATTAAGGAAGATTCCAGAAAATACAGATACTTTGAGTACACCGATATCCCTTGGGTTATCAGACAACAGAAAGGCATCACAATGATTCTGCAGTCCGAGTACGTGCTTGATTATCAGCTCTTTGATGACAGGGACTACATGGATATGACCGAACGTGAAATCGGCAAGATTCGTACGGGTATCGTTTGGGAATCAAGCGGCATCAGAGAGTGGTTAAACCGTGACTTCTTCCAGGAAGCATTTTCGAAGGAGGAGCAGGAGCGAATCATCATAAAAGAGATCAGAACTCCTATTTCTACTTTTACGGACAAAACCACTTACGACCGTGTGTTCCTGCCGAGCGTCGAAGAAATGATCAACGGCTACGACGAAAGAAACGGCCAGGTGAGAGCAAACAATTCCTTAAAACTTTTCGAAGAACAGGCTCCGTGCTACTTCT
>CACWZK010000076.1 GCA_902765365.1 uncultured Lachnospiraceae bacterium | reverse complement strand
GCGGACTTTAAATACACATCAAATCCCGCTCCTGCAAGCGGATTACCCGATGAGTCTTTTTTATAAAAGATAAAACTTCCCTTAACGGGTATTTCATCGTTTTTTGTAAAAGTGATTTCCCGATTGTTTACAGATGCAAAATGAACATCCGAGGATGTTGCGCTCTGTCCGGTGGTATCTACCGTAAAATAATATTTGGTTGTATCAAGGGTATATCCTGTGGGTGCTGTAATTTCTTTTACATAATACGTACCGTCGGTATCGAAGATATATGTAAAATCACCGCACGCCGTTTCAGATCCGGCCGGGATTATAAGAGTAATTCTTTGAAGTTCGGTATCCGAACTGTCGAAGAGTCCGTATATTGCATTGTTTGTGGTGGCATCTGCGTAAGTGTTTTTGGTTTTGCCGAAATTAATCTTAACTTCAACGCTTACATTTATGGGCTCGAAGGTGTACGAATCCAGATATGCTATTCTCTGAGCGCCTTCCGGAGTGGCTATTTTTACTATGCCCCCCGTCAGATGCTTGTTTTCCGGCAGACAGACATTTTCGCCGCAGTATTTTATCCAGTCCGTTAAGTGAAGTGCTGCTGCCGAAGATTCGTCGAGTCCGTACCAGATGTTTCCGCCGTACGCGTAATTGGCGGCTATGTGCGTGTAAAGATAGGCCTGATCTTCGGTTAGAGTAATGCCGTAGCCCGAGAAGAATTCGCCCATTTTATAGGCCGGACCTCCGTATCCGTAGAATAAAACCTTGCATAAAAGAGGATACGTGTCAAAAGACTCGATTATCGTTCCGTAGTCTCCGTCGTTTACCTGTGCAAGTTCGGACTGTACGCAGTAGGCTAAGTTACCGTCAATATAGTATTTATGCGTCTGCCACGTTCCGCCCGGGATAAACGAAGAATAGTCTATAGCATCTCCCCTCGTGACCATGGCAGCATTAACGGGAATGCCTGTGCCAAAGAATATCGATACGAAAATCAGTATCGATAAGATAAACGATAAAAATCGCTTAAGCAGTATTAAATTGTTTTTCAAGAATCATTCTCCTTTCATATTCAGATTTTTGTGAAGTGATTAAAATATTAGTCCCCTTTGTCATAAATGTCAAAACATTTTTATATATTTTATATTTTTTCTACATTTTGCACAAAAGCAGGGGTAAAAAAATAACGGGAGGCAAATTTACCTCCCGTTAAGTGAAATTTAAATTTATTCGCGGTTTCCTTCCAGTTTAGCCGTATTCTGACGGATTCTTTCTTCTTCCTCTTCTCTGTGCCATATTCCGGAAAAACGCGCTTCGGTACCTTTTCTGATTCGTTTAAAATTAGGGATGTGCTTGGATATTATTATTAATCCCAGGCCCAGTATAATAAGCGCTCCCACAATATCGCCCGTCATAGCGGCATAAATAATCGGAAAACTCAAACATGTAAGAGTCGTAATAATGCAGAGATAATTGATTGCAAGTACCAGAAGAATCGCACAGGCGAGCATTATAAGGAAAACCTTATAGTTAAATCCGAGTACCAGTCCGCCGAGACTCGCAAATCCTTTTCCGCCTTTAAACTTAAGATAGAAAGGGAATATATGTCCGAGCACGCAGCATACCGAACAGAACACAACCGCCGTCGGCATATCTCCCAGTAATATTCCGGACATTTTTACGCAGAAGAAAGCTTTTAAAATGTCAAAAATCGCTGTAAATACGCCTGCTCTTTTTCCTACATTAATCACGACATTTGATGCTCCCGCATTAAAGGAGCCTCTGCTTCTGATGTCAAATCCCTTGGCTTTTCCGATTAAATAAGCAGGGTTGATACAACCTATCAGATAACAGATTGCGGCCAACAATGCTACTTTCATGCCAAACCTCCCATAATAAGCCTTAAACCATTTATCCCCGGGTATTTATATTATCTTTTTATTTCCGTAACCGAACCTCCGAATGCCAGAACATTTTCTCTGTAACACTGATCTCTGTTCTCAAAAGAATCTCTCTTCCATGCAGCATCGCTTCGTGATATATCCTTCGGAGCATAACTGCATACGATTGAACCGTTCTCAGACAGTTTCAGATAGTCATAATATGAAGCATCGTACGTTGTTTTGCTGCCTGATTCGGATGTGAATTCCAGTTTGCAGATAACTACCACGCGGTTTTCTCCTTCGCTTGCCTTGGTAATTAAATACATGCTGTCCAGTTCCACGTTTTCGAGTGTGTAATTATTCATGTTTCCGTCAATAAATTCGGATATTGAGTTTTTCCTGGATGATTTTTCTCTCTCCACTGCTGCATCGATCATATTGTCGATAACATCATCCGTAAAGTTGTCGATGGAGATATCATAATTATCTCCCTGATTCATCTCCTGTTCGATTATTTCTTTAAACGAAGGCATTATTCCCTGCTTGGCCAGAAACCACCAGCTGAGAGGGCCGATGCTGAAGAAACCGAGTATGAAGATTAACGAAAAGATTCTGCCTCTGAATTCACGGCCTGCTTTACGTCTGTTCTCACGTCTTTCGGCAGCTCTTCGCGATTTTTCGTTTTGCTTGAAACGGATTTCTTCCATTTCCTTTTCATGTTCGTGCTCGATTCGTGAAATCTCGTCATAATTCTGGAGTTTTTCATGCTCCACGTCAGCTTCATCGTAATTTACCGCAAACGCCGCTCCGCATGCTTTACAATAAAGGCTGTTTCCGTCCTTTTCGATGTCACCTCCGCAATTCGGGCATTTAAGATTAACTAGTTGCATTCTTTCCTCCGTTTCCAAGGTTCGAATTAACAATAAACTCAAACCTTTAACATTTTATATCATTATTATTAACTTTTTTTTAACTATTAGTGAAAATCCAGGCTGTTTGGACAATTCGGTACGGTTCCTATCGAACCTGTATTGTACAGAATTGCATCGTTGTAATATACTGATGATTTGCCTACTTTGTACGATTCGTTTCTCTCTTTGTCACTGAATCCGAAGTAAATCATATCCGGTTCGATGCCTTCCTCATATCCGTATCTTTGGGCGAAAACAATTGCTTCAAGTGTAATATCACAGTTATAGTATTCGCCGTCAAGATACAATATCTGCCAGCTCCAGTAATACGAAACCGGCACCTTCTCTCCGAGTTCCGTCTTTAATTTGTCGGTGAAAAAGCCGCTGGTACCGATTACCTCTCTTGATTCGATATGAAGCTGTGTTAAAAAGAAAGAGTAAAGACGAACGAATTCTCCGCCGGAAGAATACTTTTTATCAAATATGCCTTTTATCATTTCTCCGGATATAAAACTTTCCTCGCTGAGTCCCTGATAATTCTCCGTATCCTTGACCTCCAGCTTTATGTCTCTGACAAGTATTTTATATAAAGCTGCTGCCATTTCCGCTTCACTCATATCTTTTGTGAGATTATTGTTGATTGTTTCCGTGACATAATCTTTAAAAGCATCTACTGTCTCTTTTGCTTCCTCAGGGCTTGCCTCTCCGACTAAATTAATATCCGACGGTACGCCGTTTTCATCTTCTTCGCCCACCGAAAATTCCTGAAAATACGATATATGATACACGTTCGGCTCATCGGTCTCGTATAAACCCGCAATCGCGTAAAGCGGAGTCGAATAATAAACTATGCCGTAAACATATTCCACTTCTTCCTTGGTCAGTTTTAAATCTTCATCCAGTACAAACTCGGATTCGCAATTGTTTATTGCGTTTAAAGCCTGTTTTGCCACTCTGATTACATTAGGATTGTTCTCAAATGTTTTTAAAATCCAGTCGGGAATAACCTGGGGGTTATAAACATATTTTCCGTCTTCTTTAAATGTATTTCTTTCCGGTTTGATAATATCCTCGTCGGTTGCCTGCTCGGGCGCCACCGGATTTATGTTTTCCACTTCGCCCGCCTCTTCATTTACCTCCTGTGTGGGATAAAAGTCCGGATCAATCGTCTTGCCCTTATTGCATCCGTATGCCGAAAGCAGGGTAAAAACCATCATAAAAGATATAATTCTGCTTAGGTTTCTTTTCATTCCCGTCTTCATTTTCATTTCTCGTTTTCTCCGTTTCCTGTCTTAATGTATTAATCCCTCTTTTGGGCTAAAAGCCATGCCAGCACATGAACCGCCTGTGCGAATTCGCCGCTTTCAATCATTTCTTCGATTTCGTCCGCCGTGTGTTTGGACACATTCAGATATTCGGTTTCATCGAGGGACTGACCCGATACCTTGCGACAGTTCTTTGCTTCAAAAATATATGCGTAATTATCTGCCATGGTGGCATTTGAAGGAACTTTAAAAAGAAACTTCCATTCATCGGACTCATGTCCCGTTTCTTCTTTTAATTCTCTCTTGGCAGCCTCAAGTTCATCCTCCGCACGTGACGTGTCATCACTTATATATTCTCTGCCGCCTTCTCTCTCGATTCCGCCTGCCACAAACTCGGTTGTAACTTCCCTTATTCCCTGTCTGAACTGGCGGACACAGATGTAATTGCCCTGCGTATCCGTTGCCACTACAACCACGTAGTCTCTTCTTGAGTAGCTGTAATACGGCTCGAATACTCTGCCGTCCGGGAAACGGTATGTGGTTTTTCTGAAATCAATCCACTCGTCTTTTACGATATGCTCTGTTTTTATTTCTTCCCACGCAAGGGGATCTTTCTCTTTGTCTGCACCCATTTTTATGCCTTTTTTATCATTTATTGTCCGATCTGATTATCTTCCACGCACCGATAAGTTTTTCCAAACTCCACGCCGCGTTCGCGGGGCTCGTGGAAGGAAGACAGACGCATTCTTTTCCCAAATTCGGGAACACATATTTATTATACAGATTTTCCGCCGTTTTTCCATTTACAAAAAGTAGAGAAATGCGGTTATTTTTTAATATTTTGGATAAATCGTTTACTTTTACGTTTTTTATGCTCGAATCCGCGGAGCCTTCTATCTCACATGACTCTATCACATCCCAGAGCGCTGTATGATTTCGTAAAAGAAACGCTCTCTTTTCTTCTATGCTTACAGGCACCTCTTCCTCAAACACCGCTGCCGTAACTTTCCAGAATCTGTTCTGTGGATGACCGTAAAAGAAACCCTGCTCCCTCGATTTAACCGACGGAAAACTGCCGAGAATGAGTATCTCGGAATTTTCGTCAAATACAGGCGGAATAGGATGATTTATTCTTTTAGGGTTTTTATTCATATGCAAAACCTGCCAATTCAAAAACACTTTTAAACCATTATTATTCTAACATGAAAAGGCCCAAAGAAATATATTCTTTGGACCCTGTTAAGTCTTGTATTTTGACTTTTTCGGAAAATTAAGCCGTTTTCTTTTTAAGTTCTATTCCAATCACTCCGAAAAGTGCCGCAAATATCGCTATGCCGATGAAGCACGCGATTCCGACAGGCCATGCATAGGCAAAGCTGTCCGTAATGTCTAAAAGTTTCTTAACGGCTAAGAAGCTTATGATTAAGGATGCGATACATCCTAAAACAAATGCAAGTATGGCAGACAGACCGTATTCGATAAATACCATTTTAAACTTCGTCGGATAATCCATTCCGACCACATCATAAAGCCACATTTCTTTGTTTCTTACTCTCATATTGGCCTGAAGAGAATTGATAATCTGAACCAAACAAACCAGGATTACAAAACCTCCGAACAAGGCTGCCGCCACCTTGGCCATTTTTATATACTGCAAATCTTCCGTATAATCTTCAATTCCTCTCCATACTGAATAATTGTTGTAATAGGTCAACCCGTTTTTATCAGCATAATCTTTTATGAGCGTATCCGCTTTTTCCGGATGTTTTCTTTTAACGCCGATTTCCGTATTATAAGATCCTCCATAGGCAATTGAATATAAAGAATCGGTAATCGGTCTTCCGTTTTCGGACAATAATCCTCCGTTTTCCTTTTCATAAAAAGTGATTTTCTCTGCTCTTTTAACCAATGTATCCATCGGATAAACAAAGCGGGTATAAGAAATCATATCCACAAAACGATCTCCCGTAGCCACTTCATCGGAGAGAATACCCATTACGGTAAATGTTTCGACAGATCCTCTCTCAAACTCTATCTGCTTCATTGCCTGATACAAATTGACTGAAGGGGCATCCTCATCAACATATCCCGTCAAATCATAGCCTCTCACCTTTATTGCCTGCAAAAGATCCTGTCTGACCGCCTCGTAATCCTCGTCGTTTTGTGCAAGCGCAAGTACTGTCCTGTAATTATCGGTCAGTTCGCTGAAAGGAACGCCTTTTCCTTCCGAATCCGTGTAAGCATTTATATGATATTTCTCAGCCACTTCAAGAAGAGAATCCAGAAACGCTTTTTTAACTTTTGCACTTCCTTCAACACTCAGTGCCTTTACGCTATCTCCGACCTTATAATCGGTAAGTTCATATGTTTCAAACTTGAATGAATTGGCAAATCCCGCAGTCTTTTGCTTTGTTTCTTTATAGGTATTGCAGACTAAAATACCGTTTTCGGCAACCATCTTATCATAGTCGATTTCGCCGCTTTCAAGGTACTTCTTTTCTTTTTCCATGCCTTCCTCTGTCAGCCCGATCTCTACCAGAAGTGCCTTAAGATTTCCTGCATTCTGTATCTTTTCATCATAGGAATACTGACTGTAAATGAACCCCTGCTCGGAAACCATAAACGGAAGCACGTCTTCAACATTCTCGAGCTTTTCCAGTTCCCGTTTTATCCTTCCGTCGGCGTCGGAATCATAAAAATTCATTTCCGATGTAAAGTAATCAACTCTTGAAACGGCTTCGGAATATTCAATATCCCAGATTTTAATGAATCTGTTCATAGTATTTGTGAAGGTTTTCGTAAAACTGAATACCGTCAGAATAAATACTATGCAAAAGAACATTATCGAAAAAACGGATGCCGTACCGCCTTTTTTTCTGTGTATGTTTCTATGAGCATATAAACCTGCGGTTTTAAACACTCTTCCGAGAATTCCGCCTTTTTTATCGAGTTTTTTAATTGCTCTCTTCCTTTCAAACGCCGTGTAAATACCCTTCAGAGCTTCAACCGGAGCCACTTTTCCTGCCAGTCTTGAGGGTTCAATCAGCGAAAACAGAGTAACCGCTATACAAAGAAGTGCCGTGAATACCGCCGCTGTCGGATACAGACGGAAACTGAATGCATTGCTTAAACTTAAAGTATCCTTAATCCAGGGCTCAAGCGCTTTTAACCCGCCAAATCCCAATGCAACTCCAAAGACCGATGCTATTATCGACATGGTTATTCCTTCGGCAAAAAGAAGAAGCCTCAACTGCCACTCTGACATCCCGACACACCTGAAAACTCCGTAATCCCTGACTCTTTCCGTAACGGCAATCGTCATTGTATTTCTTAAAATAAATGCTGAAAGCATTCCGAATATCGATGCTGTTAAAATCAGAACACAGTTTAAGAATAATATTGTTTCCGAATCGCTCTGACCGTAATACATTAAAACATAAAGATACACGGATAACTCCAGCCCGTATTCCCGGCTTAATTCTTCAGTCGTTTTTTCAAGCGCCTTGGTGTTTTTAAGTTTGATGCGGACAGTTACAACATCGGTTTTCTGAAGATCGGAAGGTTCGATTTCTTCTTCATTTTTGTTTTCTTTTGTTATAATCAGTTCTTCAACTCTTTTATCGTTTTTAAGTTTGGTAAGTGTATCTTTTAAATCCGGGATTATATATAGCTGATCGGAATTAAATTCATTGTTATCCTCTTCGCAATAAAACCCCCTACTGTACAATTCATATGGCTTGGAGAGATAAACATCATAAAAGGAATAATCCCACGCCGCATATCCGATACTCATCGTCACGTAACAAAGAATATAAGTCAGAATTATACCGAATATTGAGTATAACGTTCTGGTTTTATTCCTCTTCATATACTTAAGCGAAAGCGAGAAAAAATAACTCATACTTCTTCCTCCGAAACGGCATTTCTGACCACGACATCTCCGATTACGCATCCGTCGGAAAGCGTGATGATTCTGTCCGCCATTGCTGCTATTTTCTCATCATGGGTTACAAGAATCATAGTCTGTGAAAACTTCCTTGCGGAATTTTGCAAAAGTGCCATAATTTCAAGTCCTGTTGCTTTATCCAGGTTTCCCGTGGGTTCATCAGCCAGAATTAATGCCGGATGATGCGCATATGCTCTTCCTATTGCAACTCTTTGTTTCTGTCCGCCCGAGAGTTGTTCGGGAAGATGGTCTCTTCTTTCTTTCAAGCCGAGCATATCCAGAAGTTCGTCCATTTTTTTATCCTTCATACGTATTCCGTCGAGACGAAGAGGCATTTCTATATTTTCTTCCACTGAAAGAACCGGTATCAGATTATATTCCTGAAATACAAATCCGATTTTTCTTCTTCTGAACTCGGCTTTTTCTTTAGCTTTCATTTTATGAACATTTTCACCATCGATAATCACTTCACCCTCAGTCGGTGAATCTATCCCGCCAAGCAAAGAAAGCAGTGTTGACTTTCCCGAACCGCTGCTGCCTACAACAGCAACAAATTCGCCCTTTTCAAAAGATAATGAAATATCTTTAAGGGCCGTCACACTGCTTTCACCGTTTCCGTATATTTTCTTAAGATTTTTAACTTCGAT
>CACWZK010000075.1 GCA_902765365.1 uncultured Lachnospiraceae bacterium | reverse complement strand
AAAAACAGGCAAATCGGTTATAGGTGCATATAAAGACGTGGATAAGAGGTTCGCATTTTTAGGACCGATAGCGGCGGCTGTTCCTTTTATCATCACACCTTACTACTGTGTAATCGGCGGATGGGTACTTAAGTATCTGGTGGTATTTACCACAGGAGCAGGCAAGAGTGTTGCCGACGAAGGAGATTTCTTCACCGGATTTATAGGCAAATGGGGCCAGCCCACGCTTTTCTTTGTGATTTTTGCCCTGCTTACCGCACTTGTAGTTATATTCGGTGTTCAGAAAGGCATTGAGAACATAAGCAAGATTTTAATGCCCGTACTGCTTGTTCTTATCGTCGGAATTGCGATTTATACGCTGACAATTCCCGGTGCAATGTCGGGCTTTAAATATTACGTGCTTCCGAATTTCAAGGGATTCACACTCACGGTATTCCTTAAAACGCTTGTAGCGGCCATGGGACAGCTTTTCTACTCCATGTCCCTGGCAATGGGCATCATGGTCACTTACGGCTCTTATATGCGAAAAGAAGACTCTCTGGAGGGTTCTGTAAGACAGATAGAAATATTTGATACCGCGGTTGCTTTTCTTGCCGGTATGATTATCGTGCCTGCGGTATTCGCATTCAGCGGCGGAGATCCTGCTGCGTTAAACAAAGGTCCGAGCCTTATGTTTATTACGCTTCCCAACGTATTTAAGACCATGAAGGGTGGCCAGATAGTCGGCGGACTTTTCTTCTTCCTCGTAGCGCTTGCGGCTCTTACATCGGCCATTTCACTGCTTGAGACCATTGTTTCGATAGTATGCGAAAAAATCAAAGTAAACCGTGTAATCGGAACATTAATATGCCTTGCGTTTGTGCTTCTGGTCGGACTTACATCCGTATTCGGATACAGTATCTGGAGCGAAGTCAAGATATTCGGATATCAGTTCCTGGACTTCTACGATTTCGTTTCAAACAACGTAATTATGCCTGTGGTTTCTCTTATTACATGCGTACTCATAGGTTATTTTGCAAAGACCAAATTTGTGGAAGACGAAGTTTTGTACGGAGAAGAGAAATTCGGTGCGAAGGGCTTGTATAAGGTTATGATCCTGGCAATCTGTCCGATATGCATGATTGTAATTCTTATAAGCAATTTCTTCTTAAATCTGTAATATAAAAAATGCGCTTTGAATATCGTAACGATATCCGAAGCGCTTTTAAATTTGAACGGAATTTATATCAGTCGGATTTGGCTTTGTGAATAATCTTTCCTATGGGTTTTCTGAAAGGAAGCAGCAAAAGCCATAACTGCCAGGACAGAAAATAAAAGAAATTACTGGTTTTTATCTTTTTACCTTTATGATAAAAGGCGGTCATTATACCGTAAACCGAAGCTTTGTCTATCGGACCTTCGATCAGTGATTCGTTATCGCCGACAAAGAAAAAACCGTTTTCTTTTATCTTATATACGCGGTGTAATATAAGCTTGCTGTTTTTTCTTCTGTATAAAAGAACGTCGCCCCGGTGAAGCTTTCGGCCTCTTATCGGAGAAATGATAACTTCGTCCCTTCCCGGCACGATAAGAGGGTACATACTGTACCCTATAGGCTTTATCTGAACGCTCTTTTCTTCGGATAATAAATCCGTTATTTTAATTTTCTCTGAAAGATTATTGTCCATCATTATTTTACCCAATTAAGTCAATTAAAGACCTCTTTAAGACCAATGACATTGTAGCATTTTTACATGTGCAATGCTATAATTATTGCAAATAAAGAAGCGAGGAATTTATGCGAAGAAACGATTCTTTTTACTTAAAGAGAATAGCGAACGTTCCCTATATTTTACCGACAGGCCAGATGGTTGCGGATCTTAAGAGGGGAGTTAAAATAAACGAAACGGGCGAATTCATCTGGGATTGCCTGAAGGATGATCTTACAAGGGAAGAATTAAACGAAAAGTGCTTCGAATATTTTGAAGCTTCGGATGAAGACAAAGAAGAGATAAAAGAAGGAATCGACGAATTTTTAAAATATCTTGAATCTCTCGGAATGACAGCAAGGAACGATTACATTAACAGTTCTGTCAAATCCGAAGAAGCAAAAGACGAGTTCGTTCCTTATAAAAATCTTGAGTATATAAAAACAGTTGAAATAGCAAATATAAAGGTTGGATTTTACGGAGACAGCGAGTGCATTGAAGACCGATTTGATGCATTCATGACAGAAAGCGAAGGGGCTGACGATTTAAGAATCGAGATAATACATGAAGCCCCCAGAACGATATCGGGCAAAGAATTAATTGTCGATGCTGCGATTGAAACAACCGAATGCGACGACAGATATGTTTTAAGATTTACCGAATCCGAAAAGATTACGGAATGTCATTTAAGCAAAAAAGGCAATTTCGCCAGATTTTATTTAAAGGACGATTTGGATGAGACCGAAAAAGAACTTCTGTTTCACGCGATAAGAACCGTATTCTTATACAAGGCACTTTTAAAAGGAATGGTGGCCATTCATTCGGCTTCGATACTTTATAAAAATAAAGTATGGCTTTTCAGTGCATCCGCGGGAACCGGCAAATCCACTCATGCGGGACTCTGGAAGGAACTGTTTGATACAAAGATTGTAAACGGCGATTTAAACTTAATAGGAGTCAAAAACGAAAAACCCGTAGTTTACGGACTTCCCTGGTGCGGTACAAGCAATACATTCGATGTAAAGACATACAGACTGGGCGGAGTGATTTTACTTAAGAGAAGCCGGACAAACTTCGTCGAAGATTTATCCGAAGATGAAAAAGAACTCTTCGTTCAGCAGAGAATAATATCACCTTCCTGGGATAAAAGTTTTACAGATACCCAGTTTGAAATAGTGGAAAACATCATAAAAGAAGGTGCGATTGTTGCAAGGCTTAACTGCACTAAAGATTATGAAGCTGCAATCGTAATGAAAGAATATATCGATAAAAAAGAAGCAGATTCGTTCAACGAATAAGCTTCAGGAGGTTTAAATAATGGAATTTTTACTTTTAAGCGGAAACGGTGTCAATGATGCTTTATACAACATTGAAAACGGACTTAATTCCGCGAACAACTCGGCATTTTCCTTATACGGAATTTTTGCTGCTCTTGCAGGAATCTTTGGAATAGGCGTATGGGCATTTGGAATTATATGCGCGATTGTTTCATCGGTATTTGCATTTCTTTTTATGATACTCGAGTATCTGCTTCCTGCCATTGCACTTTTTAAAATGGCCAAAAGAGCCGGATATAAATATCCCTGGCTTGCTTTTATTCCGATAGCGCAGACCTATCTCGAATTCGTCCTGCCGCGTCGTGAGTTTAATCTTCTTGTGAAGACTAAAAAGCGTAATTACATGGCTATTGTGTTCCTCATCTTAACATACTTCGGAACTTCGATAATAATAGCATTAAATGTAGTTCCCGCTCTCGGACAGCTCCTGGATTTGGCACTTCCCATTGTTCTTATGGCGATGGCTTGGCGTAAAAGATACGATATGCTGGTTACATTCAGGGATAAGGAACTTGCGATTCCCATTTCGATTATCAGCATTATTTTCCCCTGGGTTTATTCGATAGTGCTTATTATCTCGATGGGCAGAGAGCCCGAATACGGTGCAGGAAATTACTATAACATTTATATGGAAGATCACTAATACAGCATGAAAAAAGGCGACAGAATTGAAGGATATGTAACTAAATACGACTTTCCGAATATCGGACGTGTGGAAGTAAAAGACGGAGACGAAATAAGACTCGTAAAAGTCAAAAACGCCATTATCGGACAGAAAGTAGCGGGAGTGATAAACAAGAAAAAGCACGATCTGTTAGAGGCGAGACTTGAAGAAGTTATCGAAAGATCCCCACTTGAAACCGCAACACCATGTCCGCATTTTAAAGAATGCGGAGGATGCACTTATCAGACATTTCCTTACGAAGAACAGCTTAAAATAAAAGAAACACAGATTGTCGACATGCTGAAAAATTCATTGAAAGAGAATTCGGGCGACGTTGAAAAAGCATACGAAGGAATTATCGCAAGTCCCGATGAAAGCGAATACAGAAACAAAATGGAGTTTTCGTTCGGCGATGAATATAAGGACGGACCCCTTGCTCTCGGAATGCATAAAAGAGGCAGCACATACGATGTTGTAAATACGTTCGAATGTAAAATAGTCGATGAAGATTTCAGACAGATTTTAAAAACTACTTTTGATTATTTTAAAAAGCTCGACATACCTTATTATCACAAGATGAGGCATGAAGGCGTTCTTCGACATTTATGCGTCAGAAAAGGCAGGAAATCGGGCGAAATACTCGTATTCCTTGTAACCTCCACGCAGTGGAATTCCAAGTATTCGAAAGAAGAGTGGGAAAGAATTCTCGATGAATGGAAAAATGAGTTATTAAACATTCATACAAAAGGAAAATATGCGGGTATTTTGCATATCAAAAACGATTCTCTCGCCGATGCCGTAATAGACGAAGGAAGCACAATTCTTTACGGAAGGGATTATTTCGAAGAGGAACTGCTCGGATTAACATTTAAGATATCGCCTTTTTCGTTCTTTCAGAACAATTCGCTTGCGGCAGAAAAGCTTTACTCAAAAGTCAAAGAATATCTGCTTGAGGGAATTGAAGGAAAACCTGTGGTATATGATTTATATACCGGAACCGGAACCATTGCGCAGCTTGTAGCCGAAGCCACGAGCAGGACGATAGGCGTCGAGATTGTAAAAGAGGCCGTAGAAGCTGCTAAAATAAGCGCAGAGAGGAATAATATTCATAACTGTGAATTTTATGCTGGAGATGTTTTAAAGTGCTTAGACGGCATAGAAACGCTTCCTGACTATATAATACTTGATCCGCCACGTGACGGTATCAATCCGAAGGCACTCGAAAAGATACTCGACTACGGCGTTAAAAGAATAGTATATGTTTCGTGCAAGCCTTCAAGCCTGGCCAGAGATATATCTGCTTTTTATGAAAAAAGATATAAACTTAAAAAGATGTGCTTAACGGATTTGTTTCCGAGCACCTATCATTGTGAGACCGTAGTTCTGCTCGAAAAAATATAAAAGAAAAAAAGACAATAAAAAACCTGTCCCGATTAGGGGACAGGTTTTATTTTATTCTGCGATACAGCTTATAACATTTTGATTCTTTTCCTCGTTATGATTGTCGGATAAATCCCTTGCTCTGATTACAAAGTAGTAGGTTTCACCCGATTCGAGATTTGTGACGGTATTCTGATTCGGATATACGTTGGGACCTACACCGTTTTCGTAACCGTCTCCGACTTCGGGAATTAATACTTGGCTTTTTGCTTCTTTTAAGTCTGGATCGTTTTCAAAATCAAAAGGAGTTTTCTGATAGTAAAGCACGTATTCGACATGGTTTTTATCCATTGCCACATCCCAGCGAACTTTAGCTCCTCCTTTAACGGGCTCGATTTGCTGAATGCCCACTCTGGCATCAGGTGCTTCTGGAGGATAGGCTGTGGAATCATTGTATGTGCTGGTCCAGAAAGGTGCCACAGTATCTTCGGTTTCTTCGTGATCGATGACGAAGTCGTTAACCATAGTAACGCTGCCGTCGGTTATATAATGCATAAAACCTGATTCTTCGGCGATATTCATATCCTCCATCAGAACATTGAGACCTGCTTCGGATTTGTTGTATAAAGTATCTTTTAATTCGTATTCCGCGGGGCCTTCCGCATATCCTAAAGAAAGAACCTGGAAACCGTCGGGACGTGAAGCTTCGGCCACGAGTCTCGGTGCATAATTGTAACGGTTGTCTGCCGAATAACCTTCGTAGAAAAGAACATCGGTATTCGAATCCAGATGATAGCTTTCGAACATTACATAATCCACGTACTGACGGGGATTAAACTTGTAATGAGGAAGAGCGGGGTTGTAGAAGAAAATACCACGGTTCTGAAGTACAAGCTTATCGGGATATGTTTCTTTTAACAGTTTGCAAAAATCTCTTACGCCGGTGCCCGTCCATTCGAATCTGGTCATATTGTAACTGGTTTCGTTCGTGTATCTGTTGGGAGCGGCGGTATCGATGGTATCTAGGAAAACTCCGTCGCATCCTAAGCTTCTTCCGTAATCGTCCGAAAGAATTTCTTTTAAGCCGGGAACCTGATCTTCGCCGTCCATGGTCATATTATCGAGTACTTCAAACCATGCGGGATCGCCGATATTGGTGAAGGCACAGTTGAAGATGGGGTTTATGTCGGGTTTGCCGTCATGATTGTTGTCATCAAGATAATAGGATGCATAGCCGGTACCTGCGGGAGAGGGATTGCCCATGGGGTCAACTCCGTCAAGCGATTCGGTACCTGCCGGTCTCGGATCGACTCTCGGACCTGTGCCGTCTCCGGTAAATCTTGAATCGTTTAACATATCTTCGGGGGTGAGATAAGCGGTTCTTAAATCTTCTCCGATTGCTATATAACCGAGGACCTTGGTTCCGCTTGAACGTATTTCCTGAACCTGTTCCCTTGTGATATTACCCATTTTGGGATGAATGATTACCACTTCGTACTGTTTGGCTTCTTCAATGATATCCTCGTTCAGAACGCCGTAGTAAATCATATACGACTGCTTTTTATCGTAAGAGAAATCATGAGTTCCCGGAGCATATCCGTATGTCTTGACCTCTTCAACCGGTGTTGTGTTTATAATGGTCTCGGTAGGATTGTAGTACTCATATTCCTCGGGTTCGAACAGTTCGCATGATGTTGGAACCATAAAAGACAATAGCAAAAAAAGAGCAATAATTGCTTTGCGTTTCATTTAAAAATCTCCGATAAAATTTTTTAATTAAGGTGTCAGATGTGAAGGGCCTCTGAAGAGGAACATCGCTTCTTTTATGTTAAGTCCCAAAAGAAGCATTGTAAGTCTGTCGATTCCAAGGCCGAATCCGCCGTGAGGAGGACATCCGTATTTAAAGAATTCAAGATAGAATTTAACGTCTTCCGTAAGTCCCTTTTCGTCAGCCTGAGCCTTTAATATATCGTATCTGTGCTCACGCTGTGCACCTGTAGTGATTTCAACGCCTCTCCAGATGAGGTCATAACCCTGAGGAACGCCTTTTTCGTCACGCATGTGATAGAAAGCTCTCTTTTCTGCGCTGTAATCAGTGATAAAGAGGAATTCATGATTGTAATGCTTCTTTACCCACTGATAACTTAAACGTTCGGCATCTGTTGTAAGATCACCTTTTTCCGAATCGGGAACAGTGTATCCGTATTCTTTTTCAAGTGCATCATAAAGGTCTGCAAGCTTTACTCTGGGGAAAGGAGTGGTGGGAACGATAACCTCTGCGTCGAATTCTTCGGTAGAGAAGAGTTCTTTGATTTTATCGCCGTATTTTTCCTTAACCTTGGTAAGTGCATATGTGATTAAATCTTCTTCCATTTTCATTACATCTTCACAACCGTTGATATATGAAAATTCAAGGTCGAAGCATGTAAACTCTGTAGCATGTTTGCTCGTAAAAGATTTCTCCGCTCTGAAAACGGGACCCACTTCGAAGATTTTCTCAAAACCTGAAGCCATGGCCATCTGTTTGTAGAACTGAGGGCTCTGTGCAAGATAAGCGTTGGGAAGGTTGTAGTTGGGGAAGTAATCAAGTCTGAAAACATCCGCACCCGACTCACTTGCTGCTGCAATAAGCTTGGGAGTGTGAATCTCGATAAATTCCTTGTTTAAAAGGAATTCGCGAAGAGCAGCGGTAAGAGTGGTCTGAGCCTTGAACATAAGCTGGTTTCTCTCTGTACGAAGATCAATCCATCTGTATTCGATTCTCTGATCTATTGAAGAACGCTCAACGGCTGCTTTTTTCTTGGTAGCGGGAATATATTCCCTTGCGATGGGAAGTGCAGCGGCAACAGATTCGATTTCGATGCTTGACGGAATGATTTCAACTCCGCCGAGTTTGACAAAATCGCTTAAAAGAACTTTGCCTGTTACTCTTACAACGGTATCGGGAGTGATCATGGATAATGTCTCTTCCCAGTCGGGATGGAGTTCTTTTTCTATAGTTACCTGAACTCTGCCCGTGATATCTTTAAGTACAAGGAAAGCCATTGCCTTGCCGTCTCTGTAGTTGTCGACGAAACCGGCGAGAGATACTTCCTTGTCTGCATATTCTTTAACATTTTCGATGTAAATTCGTTCCATTAAATAACCTCTTTTCAAGAAAATTTTACCTTTAATAGTGTAAAACCCTATTGAATAAAAGTCAACCAAAGGAAATGCGATAAAAATAAGAAAAAATATATTTTTTTTATGATATGTGTTATCATTACTGTGTATGCAAAGTAAGGAAGATTTTTAGCTGCATTTATTGTTTTTTGTGTGTAAAACGGGCATTTAAGTAGGGCAAAAATATGTATAAAAGTCGAAAAGCTGCATTTATAATCGGCGCAATCGTTTTTGTATTGATTTCAGCCGGATTTATCTTTCTTTTTATTCGTGTAAAAAATACACCTGAGATTACAGTTGTTCAGACCGTGGACGATACAAAAAACAAAGGGGATTTGTATGTCGAAATGCCCATCGTCAAGAGCTGGAACGACAGCGGATTTCATGCAAATCAGTACAGCGCCACTCTTTACAACAA
>CACWZK010000074.1 GCA_902765365.1 uncultured Lachnospiraceae bacterium | reverse complement strand
TCATCCTGAGCCAGGATCAAACTCTCTATAAAAATATGTTTGAATTTAATCCGTCCCGAATAAACTGCTTAGCTTATTCTTAACGTTTACTTTAGGTTTTCTTTCTCTGAAATTACTCTCCATCTTTTCGATGGTTTTTAGAATTTTCAGGGTTGCATTGCTGTTTATTTGTCAAGGTTCTTTGTTGCTGCCCTTCTTGACGGCAACGAAAAGATTCTATCACTACCGACAACGCTTGTCAACAACTTTTTTTAATATTTTTCCGCCTTTTTTAGAGGCGGTGGAATTTTATTTTAACATTGCCCATTTTTATTGTCAACGGATATTAAATAAAGAGTATAAAAAAACCACTTATAAAACTAAGTGGTAATTTTCAAACGGAGAAAGAGGGATTTGAACCCTCGCGCCGGTTACCCGACCTACACCCTTAGCAGGGGCGCCTCTTCAGCCTCTTGAGTATTTCTCCAAAGTCTTAAGTCTAACGCTTACCAATATGTGTAACGCACTTTTAAATGACGCAAGTGTTATTATAAATGGACACCTGCCTTTTGTCAACTAAAGTTTCCTACTCCTTTGATTCAATCCTAACTTCTTCTATACCGAGTTCTTCTGCCGTATAGTTGCTGCCCTTTGTTACCTTTAAAAGTTCTTTCATATATTTAAAAGCTGCATCCTCGCCTTCTTCGGCCATAACGGTCAGAGCTTTTTCGAGAACGGCCTTTGTATCCTTATGCATGATGATGACATCTCTTGCTCTGCTGTAATAATTCCAGGCATCGGCCTTGGTGTATTCGTCGCGGTTATAAGCAACGCAAGCGGCATATCTGTCTGCAATCATTTCCGCCACGTACTTAAGAGGCATCCTGCAGCCGAAAGCGTACTCGTCGCTCGATGCGGAATAATCAATCCAGTATTCAAAGTGATGTTTGTTTCTTCCCTTGTGGTGAAGCCATGCATAAGAAGCACCGTTAATCTTTCTGTCAACGGCGTTCGGCGATAAGCGTCCGGAATAATATTTTACGCTGGGGACAAATTCGGTAAGCGAGAACTTGCTTAAATCGTGAAAGAGGCCCTGGTAATAACGGCCCATTTTAAAACAGGCCCTGCAAACATATCGTTTGTGTTTTAAAACCGTACCGAGATGTCCGAAGAACCTTTGAAAAAAATTCTTTTCTTTATATAAGTAGTATTTTTCTTCCTGAGTCATATTTCTTTTATATTATTATTTATAAAGACAGTTGCCCTTTGAATCTGCGACAACTATTACGGGGAAATCTTTTACTTCAAGTTTTCTGATGGCTTCCGTTCCGAGATCGTCGTATGCCACAACTTCACTTTTAACGATTGCTTTTGAGAGAAGCGCGCCCGCGCCGCCTACTGCTGCAAAGTAAACGCTTTTGTTTCTTACGATTGCATCCATTACGGCCTGGGTTCTTTTGCCTTTTCCGATCATTGCACCGAGACCCATGTCAAGGAGTCCGGGTGTGTATTTGTCCATACGGCCGGCTGTGGTAGGTCCGGCGGAACCTATTACTTTGCCTTCTCTCGCAGGTGAAGGGCCCATGTAATATATAATCTGGCCCACAATATCTATGGGGAGGGCTTCGCCCCTGTCGATGCACTCCTGCATTCTTTTATGAGCTGCATCGCGGGCCGTATAAATGGTACCGGTAAGGTATACGTAATCGCCTGCAGCAAGTTCATGTTTTGTATTGTCGTCCATCGGGACGGTGATGTTTTTAATCATTTTATCTCCGAAACTAAATGGTTTTTTCTATATGTCTGTTTACGTGACAGCAGATATTGACTGCCACGGGAAGTCCGGCAATATGGGTGGGATATCTTTCAATATTAACCGCGAGTGCAGTCACGTTTCCGCCCAAGCCCGCAGGACCGATATCAAGCGCATTGATTTTTTCAAGCATTTCCTCTTCGAGTTCTTTTATATAAGGAACGTCCGAATGCGTACCCGCTTTTCTTGTAAGCGCGTGCTTGGACATAAGTGCACATTTTTCGAATGTTCCGCCGATACCGACTCCGATTACCATCGGAGGGCATGCATTGGGACCCGCATCTTTTACCGCGGAAAGAATGGCATTCTTAACTCCTTCGATACCGTCGGCAGGCTTTAACATATAGACTTTGCTCATATTTTCGCTGCCGAATCCCTTGGGCGAAATCGTAATTTTGACTTTATCCCCCGGAACAATCGAATAATGAATAACCGCGGGAGTATTGTCCTTGGTATTGTTTCTTATAATGGGATCGTCCACAACGGATTTTCTTAAATATCCTTCGACATAGCCTTTTCTCACGCCTTCGTTTATCGCATCTTCGATATTACCGCCGACGAAATGAACTTCCTGACCGATTTCCATAAAAACAACTGCCATTCCCGTGTCCTGGCAGATAGGTATCATTTCTTCTTTGGCGATAGTAAGGTTTTGTTTTAACTGATCGAGGATCTGTTTGCCGAGCTCGGAGTTTTCTTTGTTAAAAGCATCATCGAGAGCACATCTCATATCCTCGGAAAGATTGTGATTGACTTCAATACACATCGAAGCCACGGCTTCTGTTATTTCTTTTACGTTTATTTCACGTATATTACTCATCTTTGTCTTCCTTTTTCGCTTCGGTATAAATATACTGACCGTTGCGTTTTGTAGTGGGTCCGTAAGTGATTGCGTTTACGGGGCAGCGATGGAGACAGCCAAGGCAGAGCGAGCACTTTTTGTTGACCCATACGGGCTTGCCGTAATCCATCGAAATAGCCGCGGTCGGACACTGCTTCGCACAGACACCGCATCCTATGCAGTCTTCGGACACCTTAAAAGGAGCAGTAGTTCTTGTGAGATTGTATGCCACTTTTGTAACCTTTGACGCAGGCCATATTCCACGAAGATGATTGTGGTATCCGCCGATTTTATTGTTGATTAAAAAGATAATGTTTTTAAGTTCTTCCTCAGCCTTGAGATTCTTGGCAGCATTCTTGTCTGATTTTTTTACGTTGAAGACAAGAGTATAATTATCCACCATTCTTAAGGAGAATGATGCATTAAGGCCAATGCCCCTTTTTGCAAGAAGCTTTGAAAGCTGTATGTCGGCGCCTCCGGTCGCAACACCGCAGGTGGCTACCGAATAAGCATAATGCTTGCCGTATTTTTCTATGGACAGTGATTTTACGAATTCTTCGACAACCGAAGGAATGCTCCAGTAATAGATGGGATAAACAAATCCTATTCTTTCACCCTTTTTTAATTTGAAATCAAACTGCATCTTTTTAACGCAGTCAGCCATTGATACAAGCTGTTCGCCTGTTTTCTCGGCGATTTTGTCAGCCACATGTTTGCTGTTGCCTGTAGCGGAAAAATAAAAAATCATGATTGTCCCTTTCTAAATTGTAAAACACTTTTCCCGTCTATTATAAAACAGGAAAAGTGTCTTGTCATTAAAACATTAAAATACAAATATGGCGGCGCCGTATGAAGGTAAGTCAAATTCGATATGATAATCTCTTCTGTCGCACTCGCCCTCTTCGGCTGTGATGACGGTAGGAATATCTCCGCCGTTTCCGCCGAATCTCTTCTCGTCGCTGTTAAGGAGAAGTTTGTATTTGCCCTTGTTCGGAACGCCAACCCAGTAGTTGTTTCTGCGCATGGGTGTCATATTAAGGATTACGAGGATGGAATTCTTGCCGGTAGAACTCTTTCTGATGTAACTGTAAATACTTCTGTCGGCATCATCGGCATTAACCCATTCGAAACCGTCCCAGCTCGCATCAAACTCGTAGAGTGCTGGATATTTGCGGTAAATCTTTAAAAGTTCCTCGGTATAATCGAGCATTCCTCTGTTTAAATGGTTTTCAAGCAGGAACCAGTCGAGTTCTCTTTCTTCGCTCCACTCTCTTTCCTGGCCGAATTCCTGGCCCATAAAAAGAAGCTTTTTGCCTTCGTGAGTAAACATGAATGTGTAGCCCACACGAAGGTTGGCGTATTTGTCTATCTGGTATCCCGGCATCTTGTTGACCATCGAACACTTAAGATGCACTACCTCGTCATGTGATAAAGGCAGGATATAATTCTCTGCCGAGTTGTAGCTCATCGCAAAGGTGAGCTTGTTGTGATTGTTCTTTCTGAAATAAGGATCCAGTTTCATGTATTCACAGAAATCATGCATCCAGCCCATATTCCACTTGAAAGTAAATCCGAGTCCGCCGTCTTCGGGAGCAGCCGTAACCTTGGGCCACGCCGTCGACTCTTCCGCGATGGTGCACACTCCGGGGAAGCCGCCTCTGATGATTGAATTTAAATGTTTGAAGAATTCAATGGCCTCGAGGTTTTCATTTCCGCCGTATTTATTCGGAACCCATCCGCCGTCCGATTTGCCGTAATCAAGATAAAGCATCGAAGCAACCGCATCCACGCGAAGACCGTCGATGTGATACTCTTTTATCCAGAATAAAGCATTGGCGATGAGGAAGTTTCTGACCTCGTTTTTGCCGTAGTTGAATATCTTGGTGCCCCAGTCGGGATGTTCACCGAGTCTGGGATCGGGATGTTCGTAAAGACATGTGCCGTCAAATTCTGCAAGACCGTGCGCATCTCTCGGGAAATGTGCGGGAACCCAGTCAAGAATAACGCCGATTCCGTTTTTGTGAAGAGTATTTACCAGATACTGGAAATCTTCGGGAGATCCGTATCTTGAAGTGGGTGCATAGTAACCCGTTACCTGATAGCCCCATGAGCCGTCAAAAGGATGCTCTGCAATGCCCATCAGTTCAACATGCGTATATTTTAAGGACTTGAGATATTTAACTATTCTGTCCGCAAAATCCCTGTACGAATAGAAGCCGTCCCTGTCGGGAATCGGATGTCTCATCCACGAACCGATATGGCATTCATAAATAGCCATGGGCTCTTTGAAGAGATTTTTCGTTGCACGAGAATTCATCCATACGGTATCACTCCACTTAAAATCGGAGATATCCGTAACAACGGATGCCGTTCCCGGTCTTAACTCAGCGGCATTCGCATAAGGATCCGCCTTGTAAAGCTTGTGACCGTCTTCCGTTAAAATTAGGAATTTATACATGTCACCCTTTTTTACATTTTTGATAAAGGTGGTATAAATTCCTATTTCTCCCATTCTTTCCATGGGATACTGATTTTCCTGCCATCCGTTAAAAGAACCGATGACATATACTTCTTTGGCATTGGGCGCCCATACGGCAAAGAATACTCCCTGCTTTCCGCCTTTTGTGGTGATATGGGCACCGAGTTTTTTGTAAATATCGTAATGTGTTCCTTTACCGAAAAGATACGCATCGTCTTCGGATATAAACACGTTTTCCTCTTTAGCCATTAAGCCAACCCCCAAATATTAATCAAAATCTTTTTCGCGAAGCATAACCATGCCGTTCTCGTCGATTAAATTGTTGGACATTTTTCTGAAGAGGTTGGATACTCTTCTCTTCTTGTTGTTTTCGATGGCTTCGTCTACAATCTCTTTGACTTCGGCGATGGTAACCGAGTGATTGCCGGCCTGTGCTTCACGGACTCTCTTGTGGAATGCCATATTGGCAAATCCGTCGTCGATGGAGTAACCGAGATTATTGGCATACTTCATACCGTAATCAACCAAAGCCGCTTCACTCATTGCGATAACATCAATCTTTATATTAAAGTAATCGGTCAAAGTGCGCTGTCTGTTAACCAGTTTTTTGATTTCCGCTCTGGTATCCACAAGGAAAATGAGAATTCCTCTCTCTTCCTGGTTGATTCCCTGTGTCATTTTAATGAGTGCATTGTTGGAAAGCTTGTTGGCATCCGTAATAACAAGTGCACCGTTGTTTAATCTGTCGAAAATCTCAGGTATATTCTTTACGTTGAAATCCGTAGCGTCAATTCTGGACATTGCTCCGGAGAAATTAACATCTGCGAATTTAACGAATTTTACAATTGCCTTTGCAAGAGCAAAACCGCTCTCGGTGTTGTCCGTTGTGATGAGTACGTTGCCGACATAAGCCGCAAGAGAGATATTCTCAAGAGCATTGGCAATCTGCGTTCTCATTGAACGGGGATGTAAGAACTGCGAGAAGAGTTTTCTTTCTTCGGGACTTAAATCCTTTACGCCTTCGGTTTCCTTCTCGTCCTCTTCCTCGTCGTATGTATCTTCTTTTTCGGACTCTTCTTCGGAAGTTTCCTCAGAAACTTCCTCTGCCTTTTCTTCCGCTTGGGAAGCGGCGAGCATTTCAGCCTTTATCTCAGGCATAACCTTGGTTGCGCCGTCCACCGTCTCTTCGGGTGATGCTTCGATTTCTTCTTTCGCATCAACAACCTCTTCGTTAAACTCAAGAACATCTTCTTCGGCTGCTTCCGTGTCTTCGCTCTCTTCTTCGATTTCGTCAACAGTTTCCGAAGCCTCTTCGGTCACTGCTGCCGGTTCTTCCGTTACATTCTCTACGGCTTCGATTGCTTCTTCGGCGTTAATTTCGGCAAATTCGGGCTCTTCCGTTTCGGGTTCGAGAGCAGGCTTTTCGCTTAACTCAACCTCGGGCATTTCGCTCTTGGCTTCGGAAATCATTGCATCTATGGATTCCTGAGACATTTCGGAGAACTCGTCTTCAAGATCGGCAACTTCTTTCCAGATACTGCCGGGCTCTTCTTCGGGCTCTTCCTCTACCTCTTTTTTCTTTTCGAAAATCTTGCCGGTAGACTCTACGAAATCCTCGTGAATGCTCTTTCTTAAGTTCTGGGTATTTCTTTCTTTTATCTTTGACCAGTCGGAAAGAAGATCGTCCATTGTAATCTGGCCGGGAATATTGTCATCTTCGGCATCGTCAAATGACGCGTCGGTAAACGAAATCTGTCCGTCCTCGTCGCTGTATAAACTCTCGCCCATTTTTTCGAGTTCGGGATTTCTCTTTTTCTTCGGAGGTTTTACCTCTTTCATATCGGGATCGGAAGACTTCGGAAGATCATACTGTGTAAAGCTGATATCCGCTGTCTTGTCCGAGAAAAATACTTCCTGTGTGCTTGGCGGAACCGTCTGCTCCAAAGATTTGGTATTAAACTCAGGTCTTTTTCTTCGAACCGGAACATCGTCCTCGGATTTTAATGTCTGAATGTCTTTGGCAAGAGAGTTCTGGAGATTGAGCGCGCTCATATCCATTGTGTTCATGAGCTTTACGTTGCCCGTATTTTCGCTTGTTTCCTGCTCGCCTAATCCGAGACTTAACTTTCTTAAAAGAAGTTCCTGCTCTTCGGTAAGAGGAACGCAGCTTCTCTTAAGCTCAAGTGATTTCTTGGCATATTTGCCGTCGTCACCGAATAAAAGAACGAGTTCGTCGCACTCGGCTGCACATTCCGCATACTGTCTTGCCTGATGATAAAGTTTGGCAAGCTCGTATCTGAACTGCTCTGCTGCAGGTTCTTTTTTCTTTAAATCAACAAGTATGTCGATTTTTTCCGTTACGGGAAGATCGTAAGCAAGCGCTCTTTTATATTTGAGCGCATCGTAATGCCAGTCGCTTCTGTCGGTCATGCTCTGGTATCTGTCGAGATAAACCTGAGCCGTAACGACATCCTTGCTTTCAAAATATGTCTCGCAGAGAAGATAAACAATCTTCTTGTTGTTGGGCTTTTTGTTGTGCGCCATTTTGAGGATATTAACCGCATCGTCATAGCGGCGGGTCCTTCTGTACGCTTCCGCAGCCTGGATAAGGCGCTTGATATCGTCTTCCTTGCGCCAGTCCACTTTATCTACAAGATATACGGCATCATTGTATCTGCCGGCTTTCATCAGTTTTTCAATTTGTTCACAATGAAGTCTGCTATCTGATTTATCCAAAACAACCACCTCGTATGCTTATCAAAAATAATACATATTGTGTTCTCATACACAAAAAAACACCCTATATAGTTTATCATAAGCATAGCAGAATGTCAAAAATTATTGCGTTAAAATGTCGGAAAGACGGGCAAATTCTTCGAGAGTCAGTTCTTCTCCCCTGATGTTAATGTTTTTGCCCATTTCAAGAAGCGCGTTTTCGATATTTTTCTTGTCGGTTTTATATGCCGAAGAGTGTGAAAGCGCATTGGTCAATGTCTTTCTTCTCTGCTCGAATGCGCCTTTTATGATGCGAAACATCTCTGCCCTGTCTTTAACTTTTACGGCGGGTTCTTTTAATTTATCCAGTCTTATTACCGCACTGTCAACATTCGGACGGGGTATAAAGCAGTTGGGTGAAACCGTCATCTTCACTTCAGCATTCGAATAGAAAGCAACCGCCAGAGAAAGTGCGCCGTAATCCTTGCTGCCGGGTCCGGTCTGCATTCTCTCCGCCACTTCTTTCTGTATCATGACTGTGATGCTTTCGATAGGAAGGTCTTTTTCGAGAAGTTCCATGATAATCGGCGTTGTGATGTAATACGGGAGATTCGCCTAGGATATTGACGATATCGGCTTTTAAAATATCCTGATTGATGACGGTCACGTTGTCGAAGTCCGCAAGGGTATACTCAAGCACGGGAATCATGTTTTTATCAATTTCAACGCAGATAACCTTCTTCGCCGCTTCGGCCAGATGCTGTGTCAGCGTTCCGATTCCGGGGCCGATTTCAAGCACGGTATCATCTTGGGTGATACCTGCGGAGGCAACGATTTTTTCGAGAATATTGGAATCAATCAGGAAATTCTGGCCGTATCTTTTCTGTGCCGTCAATCCGAATTTGTTTAATATCTCACTTGTTTTGGAGGGATTCCCCAAGTAAGCTTTTGAGCTCATTTGTCAGTTTCCTTTTTCTTAAAGTAATGTTGTATTTATCGATTATCTTCTGTTCGGGTTCGTAATTGCCAAGCATTTCGTCAGCCTTTTTAATCACCTCTTTGTAGGATTTGATTTTAACCCTGAAGTAATCGTTCCGGCCGTTCGCAAGAACTATGTCTTGTTCATCGTCATCCGTGCTTCCGTAAACCGAACCGTAGGGAAGCGATGCGTAGTATTTAAAGTTTCTGTCAAAGAAATATTCGTCGTAACCTCCGAAAAGAACATAGCTTTTCTGTTTTTTAAGATATACGAATTTGTCCGGAACACCGTCGATATAAAGGTTTTTTACCGCATTCCGCGTTTTTCTGTCAAAAATCGTCAGTTCACCGTTGTAATTGAGAACCGCATAGTATTTTCCGTCGTCGGATGCAATCACCTGATATACCGTCTTGTCGATATCGGGATAATAACTCTTGTCTGCCGTTCCGATTTCGTCAAACTCGTTTACGCCGGTTTTTGAAAGCACTTCCGCCCATTCGCCGCGCTTTAAATCAAATACCGAAACATAGGACGAATCCTCTTTGTGTTTAATGTACAAGGAGCCGTTTTTCTGCGTGACATGCAGAAGTTTCAGCCCGGATTTCTGAGGGAAAAGTTCTTCGGAAAGTATCATGCCCTCATCATAAAAATTGTCTAAAAGAAATATGTCTTCATTCTCATCGATAATGGCAAATCCGTCATCGAAAGAGAAAACGGATAAGATATCGTTTGCTCTCATCAAAGTGGATGCAAGTTCCAGATCATAATCGAAAAACATCGCCTGGTTGTTTGCGTATACACAGAGACCGTAATCGTTTAATGCCAGATCATCCATGGAGCCGATTTCGATGATTTTTCCGATCATGCCGTTTGGTGATGTGGCATTTAAGACATCATATCTTAAAAGATGCGTAACATAACGAAGTGTATCGGGATCTTCTCCGACATAGGCTACGAAAACATAATCACCGCTCGTTGCAACGCCCGCATACTCGGTTATATTTTTGTCACGGATAAACATATCGATCTGACCTGTCTCGGTTTCAAACTGACAGAGAATCGCACCATCCGCGGTCGGGTCTTCCTTAAGCGCAAAGACAGCATATTTTCCGTCCTCGGAAAAAGCCACATCCAGATACTCGCTGTACTCACCGAATACTAGACTGTAATCGGAATATTTTATCTCATATTTTACCGTATCACCGTCATAGGCTTTTACGCCGTCAATCGTAAAAGTGAATGTTAATCTTCCGTCTTCGGGCGATTCAACATATCCCGCATATTCGTCCAAAAGTTTGTATTCGCCCGAATTAAGATCGATAATCCTTGTTTCCGAAATGTCAACATTATATCCGATTGAATAAATCACCGCGTCGTTTCCGGAGAAGCCCATATCATAAAGTCCCTCGGCATTGGTCTCAAACAGTATTTCCCCGCTTTCGATATCCGCCACATAAAGGATGTCGTCAAAGCCGAAAAGAGCCATTCGCTTTTTATCCGGCGATATTTCATATGAAATAATCGAACTCGGTATCTGCACAACATCGGTCGGAACGAAGGATTCTGCTGCACCGTAAACATTCATAGCATCAATAAGCGCTCTGTAGGCCTCTTCGTTATAGTCCTTTGTTTCCCTGTCGGGAAGCACGCTTCGGGCGGCATAAATCGCATCGAGGCGCCTGCCGTTTTCGTAGAGTTCTTTTGATGCCGCAGCCATCGAAGATGCGTATTTATCCTGAATGGTTTTATTCTGTTTTTGGATTTTGACCGTAAAAAGAACGCAGACAAAAGCAAAAATCGCCACCACCGCAAGGATAACTTCCATCGCGATGATACGTTTTTTAATCTGCTGCTCCCTGTGTCTTTGTTTTAAATCATCGTAATTGAGATTAAACATCGCCGCACACAATTTGATGACGGCATTATCCATGTTCTTTAAAATCTCTTTGTTGTTTTTCCCACGACAGTCTGCCGCAAGCGGCTCTCTTGTTCTGCGGATGGTTACGTCATTGCCGTTCAAATCCTTTTCAACCACGTCTTCGTATAAAAGAATCTCGGGGAAGGATTCGTCGGGCTCGCCTTCCGCAAGCACCAAAAGAACATGCTTTCTGTCGTGTGTGGCAACGAAAGTTTCTATCTCTTTTTTACACCACTGAGACAAAGGCAGTCTCGGTGTACATATAACTATAAGAAATTCCGCATTGTTAAGTGCGGCCATAATGGGTTCGGAAAGATTGTCCGACAAAGGAAGCTCCGCCTCATCGCGAAAGACTCTCTCAATCTTTTTCTTTTTTAAACCCATCTTTTTTAAAACGGATTTGGGAAGTTTGAAATTCTCTAATTTTTTATGAAGGTTTTCAGATACGAATGAATCCAGCTCGCAGTGTCTGTAGCTGATAAAAGCATCATATTTTACATTTTCAAGACCCATTTATGTTCTCCCGAAAATCGGCCGGTAATGTGTTCGGCCGGTAATGTCTGGTATTTAATCTTTTATTTTGTACATCTCAAGCGCGTTTTGGTAAGTCACTTCTTTTACTTCGTTCCCGTCAATTCCTTTTAAGCGGGCAATTTCTTCAACCACATATTCAAGGAAAAGCGACGAGTTTCTCTCGCCCCTGAAAGGCGTGGGCGCAAGATAAGGGCAGTCCGTTTCGAGAACGATTTTTTCAAGAGGGATAATTTCGACTGTTTCTTTTAACTTCTTGGCGTTTTTAAATGTGACAACTCCGCCGACTCCGATGTAAAAGCCCATTTTGACGGCTTCAAGAGCAATTTCCGGCGAATATGAAAAGCAGTGTACGACTCCGCCGACCTTTCCGGCCGCATATTCCGAAAGAATATCCATTGTATCTTTGGCCGCTTCCCTCGAATGAACTATTATAGGAAGATTCATTTCCTTCGCCAGTTCTATCTGCCTTATAAAAGCATTTTTCTGAACCTCGGCATTATCCTTGTTCCAGTAATAATCGAGCCCGATTTCGCCGACGGCCACAACCTTTTTTTCTTCGCACATTGCACGAATCTTAGAGATTCCTTCGTCATTAACTTCCAAAGCATCGTCGGGATGAACTCCGACAGCCGCATAAAAGAAATCATATTTATGCGCCAGTTCTATGCTGTTTAAACTCGTCGCAAGATTGGCTCCGACGTTCACTATTTTTCTGACATCGCTCTTTATAAGGTCATCGATTACTTTATCTCTGTCCCCGTCAAACGCATCATCATCGTAATGCGCGTGTGTATCAAATATCATCTTTTTCACCACTTTTTTAAATTATCCGTTTTCGTCTTTTACACATGCGAAAACATTAATAAACATAGCAATGATACCATACTTTGACCTATTTTGAATCAACCCGGCATAAATTTTTCAAAAAAAGTATTGCAAAACAAAAAAACTTATAATATAATCTCTTATGTTCGCGCGATTAGCTCAGTTGGTAGAGCACCTGACTCTTAATCAGGGTGTCCAGGGTTCGAGCCCCTGATCGCGCACTAAGTACTAATTTTGTGGACACAGGAGCCATGGGGTTGGTGCTTTTTCTTTTTTACGGAGAATTTACGGAGGGGTATTTATGACAAGAAAAGAACAGGCAATGGAATATTTTAAAGAAGGTTACAACTGCGCACAGGCAGTCGTACTTGCTTTCGCGGATCTTACCGATTTGGATAAGTCCACTCTTTTAAGACTCTCTTCGTCGTTCGGCGGCGGATTCGGAAGAATGAGGGAAATATGCGGAAGCGTCAGCGGCATGGGAATAATACTCGGCATTCTTTACGGCGTGGATGATTCGTCGCAAAAAGAAGACAAAGCCGCACATTATGCAAGAATTCAGGAAGTGGCAAAGAAGTTCGAAGAAAAGAACGGCTCAATCGTCTGCAGAGAACTTTTAGGTCT
The DNA here is from genome assembly GCA_902765365.1 of uncultured Lachnospiraceae bacterium. Taxonomy (GTDB): domain Bacteria; phylum Bacillota; class Clostridia; order Lachnospirales; family Lachnospiraceae; genus UBA3766. Next base: position 1,975 of record CACWZK010000074.1, on the reverse strand, counting down.
TGCACAGAAGCACGACAATCCCACACCCGAAGAGCGAACAGAGAGCTATTACAAAAAGCGTCCGTGCGTTGAGCTCGTGGGAGATTCGGCGGAGATACTTGAAGAGTATATTGCGAAGAACCCTGGCAAATAGAAGACTTGGGGCAAAAAAACAAGGGGACGGGGGTGTAGTGTCATTTTTGGATACCCCAAAATGACACTACACCCCCGTCCCCCAGCAACCCCAGGTTATTAAAATACAAACTGGAATACGCAGAATCCCGCGTATAAAAGAAGCAAAATTATACCCTGCCATCTGTACAGTTTGCCTTTGATAAGCGCAGGCAAAGTTAAGAAAAGCATTACGAAAATCATTAAGGGTATTTCCACAACCAGCGACGAATTAAGTCCCGTGCTTAAAAACTGTTTTTCGCTCGGTACTTCAAAAGGCTTTATTGTAATCGCCAGGCCGCTTACCAGTACGAGATTGAAAAGATTCGCACCGATGATGTTGCCAAGCGAGAGTGAACCATGGCCTTTGATAAGTGATGTGATTGCGGTTACAAGCTCGGGAAGCGATGTTCCGAGAGCCACAACCGTAAGTGCTATAACCGAATCGGGAACGCCGATTTTCTTGGCGATAATCGTTCCGTTATCTACGAGAAGTGTTGCGCCGAATGCAATGATTGCCGCACCGAACACGAGCAGTATGATTGCCACAAATACCGGCATATCTTTTTCTTTTTCCTCTTCGGGATTTTCATCCGGCTTGCCCTTTTGTTTAAGTGCCGTCAAAACTGTAATTACCATATAAACCGCGAACATGCATAAAAGAACGATACCTGTTGTTCTGGTAAAGTTGCCTGTAACATATGCGGTGAATGTATATAAGCCTGCTGCCGTAAAGAAGAAAAGCACGGGTACAATCAGTGATTTTCTGTCTGCCTTGGCAGGTTTTACAGCCAGTGTAATGGCTGCGATTAAAGAAACGTTACAGATGATGGAGCCGATTGCGTTTCCGTATGAGATTGCACCGTTTCCTTTTGCGGCTGCCTGTGCGGAAACCATTACCTCGGGGAGCGTGGTACCGATGGAAACAACGGTTGCGCCGATAAGAATCTCGGGAACTTTAAACTTTTCCGCTATCGCGCTCGCGCCATCCACAAACCAGTCGCCTCCTTTTATGAGAAGGAAAAATCCTACGGCGAAAAGAATGAGCGCGGGAACAAGCGCGGTAATGTCTGCTTTATTGTTGTAAATAAAGCATCCGAGGCCTGCAACAAACAGTATGATCGCAAAAATCAGATTTCCGTATTTTTTCATTATATTTACGTCCTTTCGAATAGGATTATTGTTTAATCAAATCAATGGTAGTCTATCAGTTTTTCAGGCAACGGTCAATAAGCATGATTTGCCAAAAACAGCCCTTTATTTTCTGCTTTTGTGCAAATTAAGATATTGTTTATTTTATTTTTACATTATGATATTATATATAAGAATTGATTAGATTCGTATAACCGCAAATGAGGGGGAATTACATATGGCACTTTATGAATCCGGAGAAATGTATCTTGAAACCATTTTGGTTTTATATAAAAGAGGCCTAGAGAGAGTACGTGCAATTGACATCGTAAAAGAAATGAACTTTTCGAAGCCCAGCGTAAGCATCGCACTTTCAAATCTTAAAAAAGACCAGATGTGAGATTCGTCCTTTTTGTTTAGTATAGGTCGTTAATCTATACCCATATGGCTCATACTTGAATTAATATGAGAACTGACTATATCTTCACCTTCGACATTACTCGTTAAGGGCGGAGCATTTCGAATCACTTGATTCTACTTCCATTTCAGGAATAGTCGATGAACCTTCCGAATTAAATTCGGCTTGGCTGCTGATTGCCATCTCAGGTGTCCCAGCAATTAACTCCGTTTCACTTAATGATTTCTCATTAAGAGCACAAATTATTTCTTCAAATTTTTCTTTTTTTCTTTTAAT
>CACWZK010000073.1 GCA_902765365.1 uncultured Lachnospiraceae bacterium | reverse complement strand
CCGAGGTAGGTGCTCTGGATGCCGGCGTCCTTCTGGGCCACCACCACCGCCTCCCGGATCTCGGCCGCAGGGGTCAGGACGATGTTCACGGTCGTATCCCGCTGCAGGTCCAGTTCCATCCCGACGCTTTCATAGCCGACGTAGCTGTACTGCAGGGCGACCTTCCCGCGGGGAATGGTCAGGGTATAATAACCATAGGGGTTCGTGACGGCCCCGGTCGGGGTTTTCGGGCCGGATTCCTCCACCAGGACACCGGCGCCGATCAGGGTTTCGCCGGAGCTTCCGTCCAAAAAACAGGATAGATAAACACTATCGCATCAGAAGAATTGATTTTCTCCTGTTCGGCAAGAACATCGTCTGCTACATTTGGATTGTCCCTGTAATAAGCATCCCGCAGATATTCTTCTTCCGTCATATCTGCTTTGAAATCCATCTTATAAAGATCCGAAAGAACATACTCATTTCCCGAATCCAATATTCCTTTTATAAATTCATCCCTTAAAGACCTGGTCAGCGAATCCTCAGAGGGATGACAATATACAATAAATGCCTTCATGTCCATCCTCTAAATTGTTTTTAAAAGCGTTCGAATCTTGCTATTTGATTATATCATAAATCCGTATATTTCTCCGTTTTTTCAGTACTCAGCCAGAACATTTTCTTTCACATAATTTATTACTTCTTCCGTTAAAAAATAATCCTCATGAGCAATCCCGCTGAATATCTTACAATCTGCATTATCATAATATCCTGCAAGTTTTTTCTGAATATCAGCATCAAGCGTTTTATCGCTGTCCGAACCTAAAACGGTTACTTCGCAGGTTGTATTCTTTGCATACAAATCAGCCCTGATATTGTTCTTGATGAATACCTGAAGCGGTCCCCAAAAAATCGGAATTATCTTGTTATACATGTCTGCACTTGTCCGATATCCTGATGCCAGCACCAGGTGTTTGCTTTCCCGAACACTTGCCAGATATGCCGCCATCCCGCATCCGTAGCTGTGTCCGAAGATATATATTTCTTTATCCGGATATTTTGCTTTAGCATAGTCATACAGTTCTTCCGCCGATTGCTTCATCGTCTTTAGATTCATTCTGCCCTTACTCTCCTGAGTCCCGTAATAATCCACAGAAAGAAACGGGCAGTCAAAATTTCCTGCGTACATTCCCACGGTATTATAGGCAATATACATTGACCCGCCGAAAAACAGAATTACCTTGTCCGAATCAGAATCAAGATTATATCCGTAACCGTATAATGAATCATTTATCTGTATCTTTACGGGATTGCACGCTACTTCTTTTAGTTGCCTGTCCCCTTTATAAAATGAATATGAGATAAACTGCATGATTGTATCTGATACAAAAAACACAATCAAAACCCACATGACTATTTTTAGGATAATATATCCTGCATTCATTATTTTATTCTCCCTCTTTTTCTTCTTTTTCATTGCAGCATCCTTTTCGCCTTTGTACACCATTTTAAATATGCTTCATATGTTTCTACACCGAAAGAAGCAGTCAGATAGAAATACAAATGATCTTTATCCTCGGGTGCGCTCTCCAAAGCTTTACAATACGACTTTAATACTTTCAAATCTTCTTTTATCTGTTCTTCAAAGATTTCGATATTATGGACTGAAATCTTCTTGTTGTCCGCACCGCCGAAGAACAGTTTCAAAAGTGTTTCATATTTCAATTCGTTACTTGCCTGTTCTTCTCTCAGCCAGTTTTTAAGAACTTTTTTTCCTTCATCGGTAATCCGGTATGTGATTTTCTCACGACCGCCTGCGGATTCTTCTTTTTTTGTAAGTAATCCTGTTTGTTCCATATCCCTCAGCGCGGGATATATATTTCCAAAGCTTCCCTTCCAAAAAAAGTTTATCGCCCCGTCTATTCTTTTCTTTATATCATAGCCTGTAAGATTTTCATGACTTAGTAATCCAAGAATTACCATATCTATTTTTCTTTCTCGAGCCATGTTCTCCTCCTTTTATTTTATGTATGTTTAATCTGTTTGATTATATCTTTTTGATATATCATTTTGATATATGATAGCACTTTTTTCATAAAATACAATAGCTACTACTTTTATATTTAATCAAAAATAACAAAGTCCTTACATTTTTGAAAAACAAAAGAACCGCATGGTCTGCGGTTCTTTTGTTTTCGATGACATTCTGTTATTCTATGGAATCGGTCTTGAAAATGAATTTTACCTGACCGCTCATAGCACCCTGTTTGCCGGAATATGTGGTGTAATGATCGGATACATCAAGAATTGCTTTCACCCTGTCCGTAATACCTTCAAGGTCTTCATCGATAACTGCCGTAAGCTTCTCAATGCCTTCTTCATTCAGCCTGTCAATTCCGTCCGAAAGCTCCTTGCTTCCGTTTTTAAGTTTGGTTACCCCATCAATGAGTTCGGGCATTTTTGAATCGATCGTTGCAGCGCCGTTATAAAGATCGTTCGCACCGGTAGCCAGTTTGTTTGAGCCGTCCTTTAACGTGTCTGTTCCGTCCTTTAACTGTTTGGCTCCGTCTGCGGCTTTGGCTACACCGTCGGTATAAGATTTAAGGCCGTTATAGAATTCTTTGTAAGAATCGAGAGAACCTTTTAATTCAGTGAGTTTCTTTACACCTTCACCGGCTTCTTCGAGAGCCTGTTTGACTTCATCGCTCTGCATTCCTTTTTCGATCGCACCCAGACGTATCTCGGCTTTCTGTTCATCGGTAAGAGTTTTTAATGCTCCTTCGAGGATCTGAGATTTCTCGTCATCTGTAAGCCCTTCTTTTGCGCCTGCAAGGATCAGAGCTTTTTGCTCATCTGTAAGAGATTCTTTTGCACCGTTTTTGATTGCTTCTTTTTGTTCATTGGTAAGTTTTGCGAAAGCACCGTCGATGATCTGATTCTTCTGATCTGCGGTTAATCCTGCTTTTGCACCTGCAAGGATCTGGGTTTTCTGTTCGTCTGTAAGAGAAGCTTTGGATCCTTCGATTATCTGAGTTTTCTGCTCATCCGTAAGAGAGTTTACAGCACCGTCTTTGATGGCTTCTTTCTGTTCGTCGCTCAATGCTCCAAGCTGCGATTCTATTGCTGCGTTAAGACTGTTTTCATCGATTCCGGGATTGGCTTCGCTTATAACCTGTCCGAGGTAATTCTTATATAAAGAATCTGCGATCGTATCGATGTATGCTCTGTAAAATGTGTCTGCATTATTGGATATATAAGCGTTTATAACATCATCTTTTATCGAGTCGAGATATGTGTCGTATAAAGTGTCTGCCTGACTTTCGAGATACATTCTGCAAATATCATCGACATTGCCTTCTATATACTTTGTATAGATGGTATCTTCTATGGATTTAAGGTAATTGTCATAAATGCTGTCGGCTATCGTCTGAAGATACTGTCTGTAAAGATCGTCGCCCATGGCGTCGACTTTTTCTTCAACGGTTTTCTCAGCCATTTTGTAAACGTTGTCTTTATCCAGATCTTTAATAATGGCATCAAGCACATCATCATAGTTTTCTATCGTAAGCTTTTCCGCATTTACTCCGGATTCGGAAAGCTGTTTGTTCGCTTCCGCGAGCAGTGTTTCGAATACCTGTTTTGCACCATTGTTTAAAGCGTCATTATTTGACTTTAAGGTGTATAATCCGCTTTGAAGATTTGCCGCACCGCTTTGAAGAGAAGATACACCGTTATTCAGATCGTTTGCACCGTTTTTGATCTTGTTGCATCCGTCTGTCAGATCATCCATTCCGCTCTTTAATGTATTGCAGCTTTCTAAAAGAGTGCTGAGTCCGTCGTGAAGATCGTCCGAACCGTTGATGAGTTTATCCATGCCGTCTTTTAGTTCATCAATTTTGGAAAAATCGAACTCGTTTTCTTCAAGTTTTTCTCTGTCGAAATCATTCACGAATTCATTTGTTGCGAGTGTCATTGTTGATGTCATCTCAAAGTCTGTAACATCGGCAACGATCTCAAAGTATTCGGGAAATTCAAACTTTTCTTTATCGATATTAAGATCTTCCTGAAGACCGGGGAATGTTGTTCCGATTACGATCGTTTTGTCACCGTCATTTACAAGACGTCCGTTTGTAACTTCAACATTTTTGAATGTATCATTGTTTAATATCATTCCCGTTATCACTGTAAAAGGAACATATATCTTTACGTCTTCTCCGTTTATCTCGCACATTTCATATTCGTTGTTGGTGAAATCAAAACGGATCTTTACGAGACCGCTTTTTCCTTTGATATCGTTTGCGCTTATTTCTTTTCCGTCGAGTCTGTATGTGATCTTCATGTCGATGGGAAGGGGTTTGTCGCTTGTTCCCTGATAATAGATATCATTTCCTTCGGCATCCCATTTCTTTTCGTCGTTTGCGGCTGTCTTAAATCCTAAGGTCGCTGTAATCATCGATCGTTTTGAACGAATCGCTGTTTTTAAGCCAGTCACTTACTATGATCTTATTAACTGATCCGTTTGCATCCGTGAAAATGTATACGGTCTCGTCTTTTTCGGTTTTTCCTTCACCCGCGCAGGAATTTTCCCCGGGAAGGATTCTGTTTTCTTCTCTTGTTTCTTCATTGTTCTGATTGTTTTTTCCTGTGGCATGTGCGTTCGGCGCAACAGTTACAAGAATAAGAATTGTACAAAGCGCAAGCGAGATTACCTGAATTGCTTTTTTATATCTGTTTTTCATGACAACTGCTCCTTTCTTTTATGGTTATGATGAAGCATTCCGATTGTTGTATAACATATGATTTTATCGAACAACATAAGGAATGCGGGAAGTACAAAAATTACAAGCACCATGCTTATGATTGCCCCTCTTGCCATCAGCATGCACATGGATGAAATGATATCCAGATTCGAATAAACCGCTACACCTATGGTTGCCGAGAAAAGTCCGAGTCCCGATACGATGATCGAAGGTATCGAAGAAGAAAGTGCGATGTGTATCGCATGTTTTTTATCAAGACCTTTCATTCGTTCACTCTTGTATCGGGTGGTCATCAGTATCGCGTAGTCAACCGTTGCACCAAGCTGTATCGTACTTATGCATATAGGTGTGATAAATGAAAGCTGTTTGCCCATAAAGTACGGGATCCCCAGGTTAATGAATATACCGAGTTCGATGATCGAGATAAGTATTACGGGAAGAGATATGCTTTGTTCGACTATCAGGATTATCACAAATACCGTAGCGATGGATATCATGTTAACCACTTTAAAATCATGGCTTGTCGTATCTATCATATCCTTCATGCACGGTGCTTCTCCGATAAGCATTCCTGTCGGATCGTACTTCTTTAATATGTTGTTTAAGCGGTCGAGCTGAAGATTTACTTCATCGCTTGCAACTTTGTATTGTGAATTGATAAGTAAGAGTTCGATGTCATCGTTTTCGAGTTTGCTTACTATATCTTCCGGAAGAAAATCTTCAGGGATTCTTGAGCCGACAAGAGACTCGATCCCGAGAACGTATTTTACGCCGTCAACTTCTTCCATTTCTTTGATCATGTTTCTGACGTCTTTTGAAGGAATATCGGAATCGATCAGGACAAGATGGGTGGATGCGATCTTGTAATCTTCACGAAGTTTCTTTGCGGAAATAACATAGTTCATATCTTCGGGAAGCGCATCGCCGAGATCGTAATATACGTTAGCGTTTGATCTCGTGTATCCGTAGAAAGCCGGAACGATGAGCAGGATAAAAGTTATTATGAAGACTGGGAATATCTTAAGTAATGCGTTTGATATTTTATCCATGTTCGGGATAAGGGGTTTGTGTTTGGTCTTCTGAAGAGGCTTGTCAAAAATAAGGATTATCGAAGGAAGAACCGTAACACATGTTATAACTCCGAATACCACGCCTTTTGCCATTACAAGTCCTAAGTCCCTTCCGAGGGTGAATGTCATGAAACAAAGAGCGATGAAACCTGCGATCGTAGTGATCGAACTTCCGAGAACGCTTGTGAATGTATTCTTTATCGCGTATGCCATGGCTTCTTCTTTGTCTTCGTGGATCTTTAGCTGTTCGTTGTAGCTGTGCCAGAGGAATATCGAATAATCCATCGTAACGGCAAGCTGAAGCACTGCCGACAACGCTTTTGTAATATAGGATATCTCTCCGAAAAAGATATTGCTTCCGAGATTATAGATCACAGCCATTGCGATCGATGCAAGGAATGTAAAAGGAACCAGGAAACTGTCAAGGAAAGCAAACATTGCGATACTTGCAAGGATAACCGCAACCGCAACATATACCGGTTCTTCTTTTTCGCAAAGATCCTTAAGGTCGATAACGAGAGCGGTCATTCCTGATATGAAGCAGTCTTCACCTGCTACTTTTCTTATCTCCTTGACCGCTGAAATAGATTCGTCTGCGGATGTTGAAGCATCAAGAAAAGCGGCCATCATCGTAGAATGATCCGTGTTGAATTCTTTGTAGATTTTATCGGGGATTAATTCCATCGGAACCGACAGATCTGCCAGTGAATCATACCATATAACGGTATCCACATGGTCGATTGCTTCGATATCTTTTTTCAGATTGGCAACATCCTTTTCGGACATGTTTTCCACTATGATGAATGTAAAAGCACCTTTGTGAAATTCATCAAGCAGTTTGTTCTGTCCGACTACGGTGTCCATATCTTCGGGAAGATATGTCAGCATATCATAATTGACTTTTGTTTTGAGATATCCGATAAATGAAGGAATCAGCAAGAGAACTGAGAGAATAATGATCGGAATTCTCAATTTGACTATTTTTTTGGCGAATGTCATCTTATACACCTCCACTTCATTTTTCATTCCCTATTTTATGCGGATAAAAAATGAAAGGAATTGTCAATTTAGTGCAAATGCACAAAATTTTAACATATGTACAAAAATGACCAAAATTGAATGTTTATTTCTTCCGTGTTTTTTGTATTTCCAGTGTTTTTTTCTATTTTCTTTTACACCTCTCTATCATTTCCGCCGTCTGGCCGCTTTTCAGCTCGCAAAGGCGTTGAAAATGCTCGATGATATTCTCATTCATGCCGTTTTCAAACCAGTCAATCACAGTGCCGAATGCAAGACATTTTAAATAACGGATGATGATTTCCCTGTCCTCGTCTTCAACATCCTGAATGTTCAAAACAGAATCAACATATCTTCTTACCGCATATTCGCACTGCTTCATAAGAGAACTTTCAAAAATATTTCTGTTGACTGAATTGTAAATATGAAGAAGCATTTTTTTGTCGTGAATACAGTATTTGACGATTGTTGCAAAGCAGTCTTCCAGTGAATCGATGGTATCCTGTTCTGCCGCCAGCAGATCGATTTCTTCTTTTACGATTGTTTCAATCAGTGTGGGAATATCCTGATAATGGTAATAAAACGAATTTCTTGTAATGCCGCATTCATCCGTAATGTCTTTTACGGTAATCTGATTAAGCGGCTTTTTATCCAAAAGAGTCTTAAAAGCATTCTTTATCGCATTTTCGGTTATTTTAGACATATCTTTTTTCCTTTTTCGTAAACCTTACCCCTTCAAAATGATGTTTGGCTTCAGAGAGTTTGAACAAAAGCGTTACAGTCTCGACATGCACACTTTGTGAAAACATATCGCAGGCGCATATTTTCTTAAGTTCATATCCGCCCTCGCAAAGAATCTTCAAATCTCTTGCCAGTGTTGCGCTGTCACAGCTGACATATACTATGCGGTCGGGCTGCATCTTAAGCATTGTCGAGAGGCAGAGTTCGTCGCATCCTTTTCTGGGAGGATCGACTACAATGACATCCGGATGAGTCATCTTGTAACCGTCACTGTTTGAATCGTGATTTTCTTTTTGTTCGCTCCAGATTCTGTCGATGACTTCTTCTGCTTTGCCGACGAAAAACTCAGCATTTTCTATATCATTTATTTGGGCATTTTCTCTTGCATCATCGATTGCTTCGGGAATAATCTCTACGCCGTATACTTTCTTCGCATCTTTTGCAAGGAAAAGTGAGATTGTTCCGATTCCGCAATATAAATCCCAAACTGCTTCTTCACCGGATAATGATGCATATTCCAGGGCTTTCGCGTAAAGTTTTTTGGTCTGCGTGGGATTAACCTGGAAGAAAGAAAGCGGAGAAATATTGAACTTAAGGTCACCGATATAATCCGTTATGGTATCTTTTCCGTAAATCGTTTTGTAATTGTCTCCCATGATGACATTGGTATCGTGGGGATTGATGCTTACGGAAAGGCTTGCGACTTTTTTTTCTTTTAGAAGGGAAATCAGTTTGTCCTTGTCCTTTAATGCCGATTCATCACTGAATACGAGGCAGACCATGATCTCCCCCGTGGTGAATCCTTTTCGTAAAAGAACATGTCTTATTCCTTTTCTTTTTTCTTCAGCGCTGTAAACAGGGATTTTCTCCGACTTGATAAATCCCAGAATAATGCTCATTATTTCCGAAAATTCTTCGGGTCCCAAAAGGCAGTCTTTTACCGGGATAACCGAATGTGTATGACCCGCATAAAATCCGGCAATCGGCGCGTTTGTTTTTTTGTCCCATGCAATCGGGTACTGAGCTTTGTTTCTGTATCTGAACGGATTGTCATTCGCTAAAATCGGCTCTGAAATACTGTCGATGAATTCCTTGTCAAAGCCGCCGATTCGAATCAGATTGTTCTTAACCCTTGTTTCTTTGAATTCAAGCTGCTTTTCGTAGGATAACGCCTGAAGCTGGCATCCGCCGCATGCTTTCGCCTTCTCACAACTTGGAGAAATACGAAAAGAGGAGGGTTTAATGACCTCCTCGAGATGTGCAAACGCGTAGTTCTTCTTGGCCTTCATAATCTTGACGCGACACGTATCGCCCACTACCGTATCTTTTACAAAGAGCGCATACCCGTCAGCCTTTCCGATGCCAAGGCCGTCTTCACTGAAATCTTCTATTGTAACCGTAAGAATATCGTCTTTTTTGTAAGTTTTTTCCATATCCTTCTTAAAATCTGTTTTGTTATATCGCAAAAAAAATCGTTCAATAAAATCTCGGAGTACATTTTTAATCGGGCATTAATCAGCTTCGAAACAATTTCTCGCGTAACCAATTTGTCAGAGTTCCGTAATTCTTCGGAAAATTTTCGGACCCGTCAGCGTGGATTTTCCATCCGTCATTTACAAATGCATTAAACGAAAACATGATTCCGTCTTTGACATTCCTTGGGTGTTTTCCGTGGAAATCCTCCCACTTTGCTATCTTACATTCATTCAGGATTCCAAGGACTTCCTCATTATCGCACTCTGCGCTTTTTTCCGGCGTTTTTATCTCTTCATTTCCCGAATACCGGTACTGATAGAAAGTAATCTCCGCCTTATCGCCTTTATTTACGACCTCGTACTCGCTTTTGCCGCGCATGGCTGTTTCGGATAAAACGATTCTTTCGTAATTGGTTATTTCAACATTCTTTTTAACGATTCCTATCAAAATTCATCCTCTGAATTAAAGAAATACTTCCGCTAATTAATCCCATAGACTTATTACGGTTACTGTCAGTCAAAATCCCTGGTCATTCGAATGCTTCCCTCAAATGCTTTGGAATAACTCCAGTCATATGTATCCGCATCCTCAATAAACTGGATAAAAGACTGCATCTTCGCATCGGTATCGTCCGCATAGCTTAATGCTACGGCTTCAATGATGCTCGGTTTCTTGGGCGAACCGAATTCAAGTTTGCCATGATGGGCTGCTATGCAGTGCTTGAGTTCGTTCGCAAGATCCTTGGGAAATCCGGGAATCTCTTTGATTTTCTCGGTTATCATTTCAATTCCCATCACGATATGTCCGAGGAGATTTCCTTCATCGGTATAGTCGTTTTCGGGGAAAGGAGAATATTCGTATATCTTTCCGATATCGTGGCAGAGCGCTGCGGTTAAAAGAAGGTCCTTGTTTAACACAGGATACTGCTTGGTATAAAATGAGCAGAGTCTTGCAACACCGAGCGTATGTTCAACCAGGCCTCCCGCAAAATTGTGATGAATGCTCTTGGCCGCGCTTGATATTTTAAAAGCCGCGATAAATTCTTTGTCGTTTACGAAAAACTCTTCAAGGAGTGCATGAAGATAATTGTTTTCGACCATGGAAATGCATTTAAGAATCGCATCATACATCTCCTCCACATCTTTTTTGCTCGTCGGAATAAAATCCTCGAGATTGTATTCCGATGCATCGGCTTTTCTTATCTGTCTGATATCGACCTGAAGATTCCCGTTGAAGGTCTTGGCTTCACCGTTTACAAACACATAATCCATCGGCTCAAAATCCGATATTCCGGCGCTGTCCGTATTCCAGATCTTGCAGTCGATATTTCCGGTCTTGTCTCCCAGAATTACATTCAGGTATTCTTTGCCGTTTTTGGTTGTGGCCGAATTCTTGGTCTTGCAAAGATAAACATCCTGTACGGCACATCCGTCTTTTATATCTTTTATGTATCTCATAAAAACTCCGTTCTAAACTGTGGTAAATTTGTAACCGACACCCCATACAGTCTCGATTTTCCACTTTTCGTGATCGCTGATTTTCTCTCTGATTCTCTTGATGTGAACGTCCACGGTTCTTGTATCGCCGGGATAATCATAACCCCAGATACGATCGAGAAGCTGCTCTCTTGTGAAAACCTGATTGGGCGAATTTGCAAGGAAGAATAAAAGTTCGAGTTCCTTCGGAGGCATATTGACGCTCTCGCCCTTGTAGATAACCGAATAGTCGGTAAGTGATACGCGAAGATCCGGATATTCCACGGTCTGTGCGCTCTTGGCGGTTTCCTGAGGCTTTACTTCTTTTTCCTTGTAACGGCGAAGAACCGCTTTGACTCTGGCTACAAGTTCCTTGGAATCAAACGGCTTCTCCATATAGTCGTCGGCGCCGAGCTCAAGGCCCAAAACCTTGTCAAAAATCTCGCCCTTTGCCGAAAGCATGATAATGGGAATCTTGCTCTCCGCTCTGACTTCACGGCAAACCTGATATCCGTCGATGCCCGGAAGCATTAAGTCTAAAAGAATCAGATTGGGAGCAAATGTCTCGAGTGCTTCTTTTACGGATTCGCCGTCATTTACGATCATGGTCTCATAGCATTCCTTTGTAAGATACAAAGAAACAAGCTCTGCAATATTGTTGTCATCGTCCACAATCAGAATTTTCTGCTTTGAAATCATTTTTCATTTTCCTTTCTAAAATAACCCTGCCAACCGTTTGTTATACCGGCTCATAAAAGAAGGCCGCTATCTTCGGATGCTTGTCTACATATCCTTTTAAAAACTTATTAAAAATCTTCGTTGATACAATGAATTTTCTGAAATGTCTCGAGGCTCCCGCAAGGAACATAAAACTTAACACAAAGAACGGAACCTGCGGGATAATCGGGAAAATAAGCCCTATTACCGCAAGCCTTATAAACACCCAGAAAAGATATAAGAACAGCAGTTTTTTTAATACCCACCATACTTTTTTTAGGAATTCTTCAAATGTCATACTCTCTTACCATAATTGCTGATTTCCCGCATGGTTCTTTGATTAAAACTTAACTACCGTTACGCCCGCATCGCCTTCGCCCTGTTCGGCAAGCGCAAATTCACTGACAAAATCTATGCCTCGCAGATACTTGTGAATGGCTGCGCGAAGCGCTCCCGTGCCTTTGCCGTGCACAATTCGAACACTGTGAAGGTGGGATAAATATGCATCGTCAAGATACTTGTCAAGCTTTGCAATCGCTTCGTCGGAGTTGAGTCCGAGGAGGTTGATTTCGGTCGGCCTTACGGCTTCCTTTTCTTCTTTAGCCTTGGCATAAACAAGGTCTGTTACTTTTACCTTAAACTCCATTACGCCCGAAGCAATTATTACATTGCCTTTCGCGTCGGGAAGTTTTTTGACCTCGCCCGTCATGCCGAGAGAAATAGAACGGACCGTATCGCCGATTTTTAACTTGGATACGTCCACCTTTTTGTCGGTATTGTCGATTTTCTTTTCGTTAACTCTTATCTTGGACGAATTGTCGTCTATCTTCTTTCTTAAAGCCGCTCTCTTCTTCTCCATTTCCTGAATGGTCATTCCGGAATTGTATAATCTGATGGCTTCGTCCGCTTCTTCCTTGGCATCTTCAAGGATGCTCTTGGCTTCCTCTCTGGCCTCTCGCAAAATCTTTTCTTTGGTCTCGCGGACGTTCTGATTGCTTTTGTCGAGTTCTTCTTTTAATTTTTCGACTTCTTTTTTGAGTCTCTCTTCCTCTTCCCTGTCGGCCTCTAAGTTCTTTCTGGTCTCTTCGAGATCTTTTAAAAGATCCTCAAAATTGCCTTCGGTTTCATCCATTTCCTTCGCGGCTCTCTCGATGATTCTTTTATCAAGTCCGAGTTTTTCGGATATCGCAAAAGCATTACTTTTACCGGCGATACCGATGAAAAGCCTGTATGTGGGAGAGAGGGTTTCTATGTCAAATTCGCAACAAGCGTTTTCAACACCCTCGGTATTAAAGGCAAAGACCTTAAGTTCCGAATAGTGTGTCGTAAGCATTATCGTGGCGCGCTTTTCCATGAGCCTTGAAACTATGGCAATCGCAAGTGCGGCGCCTTCTGTGGGGTCCGTTCCCGAACAGAGTTCGTCGAAAAGACAAAGACTGTTGTGGTTTGCTTCTTTTAGGATCCTCACTATCCCTTTCATGTGACCGGAGAAGGTCGAAAGGTTCTGCTCTATGCTCTGCTCGTCTCCGATTTCGGCATAAATATCCCTGAAGATTTTTAACTTACTGCCGGGAGCCGCAGGTATAAAAAGACCCGACTGACCCATCGCACATAAAAGACCCGTGGTTTTAAGCGATACCGTCTTACCGCCGGTATTGGGACCCGTCACGATAAGGCAGGAGTATTTTTCTCCGAGAACGATATCTATGGGAACGACTCTTCCTTTTTCGATAAAAGGATGTCTCGCTTTTTTTATATCAAGGTATTCTCCGGACTCATAATCAGGCATTACCGCCTCTTCATCGATGGCAAGCGCAGCCTTCGCATAGATAAAATCAAGTTCGGTCATTATCTCCTGATTGGACTTAAGTTCATCTAAGTGGGAAGCCGCTTCCATTGAAAGCATGTGAAGAATTCTGGTGATTTCTTCCTTTTCCTCGACCTCAAGTTCCTGAATACGGTTGTTTAATTCCACGATTCCCGCAGGCTCTATAAAGAATGTCATTCCACCCCTGGACTGGTCGTGAACGATACCCTTTACGCTTGCCTTGTACTCGGCCTTAACCGGTATGCAGTACCTGTCGTTTCTCATTGTGATAACGGCATCCTGAAGGTAGCTTCTGTAAGTGGAATTGACCATTTTGTTAAGATCCGAATGAATCTTCGCGGTCGTGTTGACCTTTTCTCTTCGAATGTCTTTTAGGGTACTCGATGCATCGTCCGCAATTTCGTCTTCGGAAAGAATTATTTTTCTGATTTTGCCCGACAGTTCGTTTAAAGGAACAAGTGTTTCAAACATGGTCCTTAAAGAATCTTCTCTCTCTTCCTCGAGTCCGTAACCTGCGGCAGTCTTGGCACACTCGGCCGAGGATGCAACCATTAAAAGTTCTTTCGTATCAAGATTTGCCTCCACGCTCATGGCCTTGAAGGTCTCTTCGAGATTTTTATTGCCCGAAAAAGAAATCTTTCTGCTTGCAAGGATACGTGAAACCGCATCGGAAGTATTTTGTAAACTGTCTAAAATCGCCTCCCTATTCCTTAAAGGATGCAGAGAGGCGCATTTAATCTTTCCGAGTTCACTTGAAGCATGGTCGGAGAGTAACTTTATTAATTTATTGTACTCTAATATTTCTAAAGTTTTTTTGTCCATTATTTAGTGAAAAATCTGTAATTAAATTCGGCGTTGTTTTTGCCTCTGTATGCGCCTTTAACGATGAGCGCATATTTTTCGCCGTAGAAAATAATATTCATCAGATCGCTCTCGGGAGTTTTTCTGATTTCAACGGTAACTTCTTCGTCCCAAATTTCAGGCGGAAGCTTCTTTAAAAGAACGGCTTTAACATATCCGTCAACCTTGTTCTCCATCAGGCACTGTGTATCCTGCTTCTGCTCCTTGAAATGAACAATAAGCTTCTGTTCCTGAATCGTGGACTGACATCTTGCTTTCTTAAAGTAACTTCCTACTATTTCGTAAATCGCATACTCAAATGCTGTCTGGTTTGAAGTAAAAGTCATCTTCTGCATTTTAGTATTCCCCCTTTATCTGAGTCGTTTGGTAATCTCTTCGCATTTTGAATAAATTTCGTCAACATCTATTGTATCATTAAATTGACCATTTTTGTACAAAACTTTTCCGTCAATCATCGTCATTTTTATATTTGTTTTCGAACCGCTGTAAACGATGTTCTTGGAAATGTTCAAAATCGGCCTCATATTGGGCTGATAAAGGTCAATCATTATGATGTCTGCAAGCTTTCCGACGGCTAAGCAGTCATTGTCATGAAGCTCCATCGCATGGGCGCCGTTTACGCACGCCATCTTCAAAACTTCCATTGCATCCACTGCCCTCGGATCTTTTTCTTTTATCTTTGCAAGTGCCGTTACAAGGAACATTTCCCTGAAGAAATCAAGGCAGTTGTTGGATGAAGGTCCGTCGGTACCGATTGCCACTTCTATGCCTTTTTCAAGATAAGCGCTTACGGGTGCGATACCGCTTGCAAGCTTTGCATTCGACGCGGGATTTGTAACAACCCTTAAACCTCTCTTTTTCATGATGTCCATATCGGCTTCGTCGCACCATACACCGTGATAGATGCCTCCTCCGAAATCCCAGAGTCCGAGTTCATCAAACAGTGCCATCGGAGTCTTGCCGTATCTTTTAATGCACTCGTCATGCTCTGTCTTGGTCTCCGACATATGCGTATAAAGAGGCGCTTTGTATTTGTGTATAAGTTCGGATACGCTCTCAAGAAGTTCTCTCTCACATGTATATTCCGCATGAACGCCCATCAGAAAACCGACCAGGCTGTTCTTGCCGTTAAGTTCGTTGTATCTTCTCTCGAGTACCTCAAGCGTCGGTCCGAATTTATTTAATCCCGATACCATCTGACATCTCATGCCGAATTCCACGGATGCGTCATAAATGCTTTCAGGTGTTAAATACATGTCTCCGCAGGCGGTAATTCCCGAAGTCAGATATTCAAGATATGCAAGCTTGGTGAGCCAGTAAACATCCTCCGGAGTCATCTTGGCTTCTCTCGGGAAAATCTCGTTGTTAAGCCAGTCCTGGAGATTTAAATCATCCGCGAGCGACCTGAAAGCCGTCATTCCCGAATGTGTATGTGCATTCTTAAAGCCGGGAAGAAGCACGTTTCCCTCACAGTCGATTTCCTCATCAAAAGATTTGCCCTCTGTTGCGGGACCGACATAAGTTATTTTATTTTGGTCAATATGGATTTCACCGTCGAAAATCTCTTCGCCGGGAACCATTGTAAGTATTTTCGCGTTGTAAAGTCTTTTTGTCATAAACTTCTCTTTCTTTTATGGTCTAGTCTTCAAAGTCAAATTCATATACAAAAATGTTGGGTGTGTCTGATGATTTCTTATAAATGAACGAATCGCCGTTTTTGATATAGTCCCACTTGGAATCGGTAAACGTTACGGTTGCTGTGCCGTAATCATCCACTACTATATAGCCTTCCATATGTTCCCCGTTCTCGTCGGAAATACCGAAGTCCATTCTGTCTTCATACAGTTCGCCGACACCGTCATCGAGGAAGCAGAGTCTGTAAATGCCTATCTGAACGATATATTTTCCGTCACTGCCTTTGGCTATCTGAAGATTCGGATCGTTTAAATCGTCGACATATTCTCCGACATACATGCTTTCGAGTTCTTCAGCTGATAACTTGGTCTGATCGTATATATTAATCCATTCGGGATACTCACCGGTAGCCACGGTTTCGGAAAGGCCTATTTCTGCGCGATGTTTGCTTATAACATCATTCATTTCCTTTTGTGTATAATACGTAATATTGTTGTCGTCGATAAACTTTTTCAAATCAGCCGGAAGTTCGGGATCGTTCCCGTTGTCATCTTCGAATACATAGATGTTTCCTCTGAGCCATTCGTCGTATTCTTTTTCGTACTTGTCGTATTTTGCCTGGCTTTCGGCATCGAAATGACCGTTTTCGTCGCTTGTTAAGTTTGTCGGATAGTCGGGCACTTCTTTGAAATTGTAAATGTTGGTATTAAAATAACCCTCTGCCTCATAGTCGAATTCTTCGGGCGGACAGTCTTCTCTTATATCCTCGGGAACGCTGTATGGATGAATCGTCGGCTTTGCATAACCCATATAATAATCACAGTACTGGTCATATATTATCTCGCCCTTTTCATTGACAAAGCGACCGCTGAAAACATGTAAGTTTGCTCCGCCGCTTCCGCCTTCGGATACGTATCCGTATTTGTTGATTTCTCCGTATGATCTGTAATAGCTCTCAGTCATGGTGATGCATTTTAACTCACCGTCAATTACCATAAGGATAAAATCATCGTATAAATACTGATCGTATGCATCTTCATATCCGGGGTGAACCACGTAATTGATATTGATTCCCAAGTCCCTTACGCCGTCGTTTCCGCAGTCGATATAAGCATAATTAACGGCTACTTTGTAACTGGAAGTCATCTCGCTTTCAAGAGCTCCGAAGTAATCATTCAAAAGTACATCCCCGCGCGCAATGACCATCTCGTCAAGCGTATAGTATGTATCCTCATCCGCAATGACATGATCGAATTTTGCTTTTCCTTCGCCGTTGATAAAAGCATCGATTATCGCATCGTTGTCGACTTCATTCTCGGGATTGTTATTATCCGGATTTGTAATGTCGGGATTACCGTTCTCGTTTCCGTTTGAGCTGCCCTCGGGTTTTACGGGATCGGGAGTCTGTGTGGCCGTCGGATCCTCATGTACCATTCCGTCACCGTCCATTATCTGAAAAGGTGTAAGAGTACATCCGACGAGTGTTAAGCTCATTGTAACTGCTGCCGCTATTGCAAAAATCTTTTTCTTAATCATATTTTCCTCTCCTGTTTATTCTCCTGCGCTTAAGCCGGCTCTTCTTCCCGAAGCAAACGCAAAATGGAGATTGTATCCTCCGCACTTTCCGTCAACATCGAGAACTTCTCCCGCGAAGAAAAGTCCCGGGCAGATTTTCGAAGCCATGTTTTCGTCGACCTCGTCGATGCTTACACCGCCTTTCGTAACCTGCGCATTGTTAAACGAATCGTGACCGGAAATTTTTATTTTAAAATTTTTAATACCGTTCGTAAAATGGGAAATCAGTTCTTTTCCCGTCGCACCGTTCGCCTCGGATACGATTCTTTTATAAATGAGGGTGGCTGTTTTTTCTCCTAAAATATTAGCTAAAAGATTTCTCCAGTCCTTGTTTTTCTGAATAAGTTTTTCGATATAATAATCCATGCTCTCCCTGGCCATTTCCGGCATAAAATCCACAACCACGTTGCAGTTTAAACCGTCCTCGAGAGGCTTGGAAAGATACCGGCTCAAATTGTAAATACAGATGCCCGAGAGTCCGTTCTCCGTAAACTGAAGTTCGCCTTCTTCAAACGAAACCGTCTCGCCCTCTACGACAGCCGAGACCTTTGCCTTAAATCTGACGCCCGCCATCTCTTTTACGCTCTTTTCTTCCGTAAAAAGTCTGGTAAGCACGGGATATGTAAAAGTCACGGTATGACCCAAAGCTCTTGCGAGTCTGTAACCTCCGCCGTCGGAGCCTGTCGAAGGATATGCTTTGCCGCCTGTCGCAATGATAAGCTTCCTGCATTCAATCTTGCCTCCGTCTTCGAATTTTAAGATAAAATGCGGCAAATCCTTATCGCTTAAAGGTTTTGACGGTGCGTTTTCATCCGTCTTTTTTCCGGGGCGGTATTCCGCGGATACAACCTTTCTGCCGGTTAATACCTCTATGTTTTTCTCCGCTAGCATTTCCGAAAGCACGTTTTTAACCGTTTCGGCTCTCTCGCTTCGCGGATATTTGCAGTTGTTCTTTCCGTAGGTGGGCATTCCCCGGTCCATAAAAAACTCTTCGAGCTTTTCGGAATCAAACTCCTCGATTAATTTCGAATACGGATGATCTTTGCCGAAGTTGTAATACTCGCTTTTCAAATCGGAATTGGAATAATTGCACTTTCCGTTGCCGGTTAAAAGAAGCTTCTTCAAAACATCGTCATTTCGCTCGATAAGAGTAACTTTTTTATTGTCCTTTGCCGCAAAAAAGCAGGCAAAAACACCGGCGGGACCACCGCCGATAACACAAATATCAGTCATTTCACCCTCAATATATATACGATTTCTTCCCCGTCTTTTATGGGATTTATACCTCGTATCCCGCTTCCTTAACGGCAGCTTTTAACACATCTTCACTGACACTTCCGTCGGTTTCGACACTGACGTTCTTTTTCTCAAGATCTGCTTCGGCGGATACTACTCCGCTTACAGCCTTAAGTGCATCTTCAACTCTCTTTTTGCAGTGAGCACACATCATTCCGTTAACGGCAAAAGTAATCATATCTTTTTCCACTCTTTCTGTTTTGGGCAAATCACATTCGCAACCTATTCCATTATAATTCTTATCGTCGTTTTTTGATATATTTTCTTTCAAATCATTTGTATTTACGCTTAAATTTTTTTCAAGATTCACTCCCATGAGTCTTAATGCGTTGAGACATACGCAGATACTGCTTAAACTCATGCAGGCCGCGCCGATCATCGGATTTAATTTAAGTCCGATTAAAGGCTGCATTACGCCTGCTGCCACAGGTATCATCAGGACATTGTAAAAGAATGCCCAGAAAAGGTTTTCCTTAATGTTTAAAATCGTTTTCTTCGAGAGTCTTAAAGCGCGGATTACATCCAGAAGGTCGCTGTGCATAAGTACCACGTCGGCGCATTCAATCGCGATATCCTTACCGGCGCCCATGGCCATTCCGACTTCTGCCGTGGCAAGTGCGGGCGCGTCGTTTATGCCGTCGCCCACCATCAGTATCTTTTTGCCTTCGTTTTGAAGTTCTTTTACAATGTTTGCCTTATCTTCGGGTTTAAGTTCGTATCTTACGGATGAAACGCCCGCTTCTTCGGCAATTTTTAATGCCTTGTCTTTTTTATCGCCGGTTAACATTACGGTCTCGATGCCCATTTCTTTTAGGAGCTTCATTGCAAGAGGCGAGGTTTCCCTAACTTCGTCCATGGAAACTTCGCCCTCAACGGACACTATTCCCTTGGTGATTGTACCGGTCTTGTCGAAAACAACCGTGTCTGTACTTTTTAATCTCTCGAGACTTTCGGCGCTCTTAAAAAGAATGCCTTTCTTCGCGCCGATTCCCATTCCGACGGTGATTGCAACCGGCGTCGCAAGGCCGAGCGCACAGGGGCAGGATATAACGAGTACGCAGATTCCGTTTGAAAAAGCCGTCACGAAATCTTTGGATATTATGAACCAGACCGCGAAAGTAATTATCGCTATGACTATAATCACGGGGACAAAGATACCTGAGATTTTATCCGCCAGTCTTGCAATCGGCGCCTTGGTGGCTCCTGCTTCCTTGGTCATTTTGACAATCTTCATAAGTGTCGACTCTTCGCCCACACCTTCAGCCCTTACTCTGACAAAACCGTCTTTTATCATTGTGGCGGAAATAACTTCGTCGCCGACTTCTTTTTTAACCGCCACGCTCTCGCCGGTTATCGCTGACTCGTCAAATACGGCACTTCCGAGGATTATCGTTCCGTCGACACTCGCCGCTTCGCCCTTGGAGATAAGAATTACATCGCCCTTCTTTATATCTTCCGAGGCAACGGTTTCTTCGATTTCGTTACCGTCTTTGTCGGTTTTGATTCTTATAATCTTTTTAGGACACATATCAAGGAGGCCTTCGATGGCATCCTTTGTTTTTCTTTTAGACTTTGATTCCAGGTATTTGCCGACCGAAACCAGTGTTAAAATCATTCCGGCCGAATCAAAATACAGATTCATCGAATAATGCTCTGCGTGCTCAAGATTGCCTTTTTCGCATGATATTAATATCATAAAAAGTCCGAAAAGACTGTAAATGAGCGCACACGAAGAACCGAGGGAAACCAGTACGTCCATATTGGTTCCGCCCGATCTTAATGCTTTAAACGCATTGATAAAGAAGTGTCTGTTTATGATAAGTACGGGAATTACCAGGATAAACTGCAATAGCGCGTTTGTGGAAATATCCCATTTCGGTCCCATGGCCACAACCATAAGTATGATTATGATTATAACGGATGCGATGAGGCCATAAATTTTATAGTCTTTCTGCGGTTCAGCCTTTGTTTCCTTTTTTTCATCGCCTCCGATAAGCTCTGTCGATAGCGGACGGCACCTTCGCCGCATTCCGCGAACAGCTTCACAAGGACCAACAACAAAAGGAAACAACATGAACATCTATTCGTTCTTCGCAGACGCCGCCCCGGCGGCGCAGCTCATCCCCGTCACTTTAAAGCTTTTTTTCATGAGTTAGTCCTCCTTAACAAAGTATAACCCATCCCCGATTTATAATCAACGAAAAAAGGAGCCCCAAAAGCCCCTCTTTTCGTCTTATTAATTCCCTTGAAACCCGCTGCCAGAAAATTTGGGACCAAAAGAAACACTTCTTTTCCCAAAACGCATACCGCCCGTTCAGTGTGACGTTTTTGTACTTCGATTTTTTGTGTCAAGGAGAACATGCACGAATGTGCGGAGTCGGCCCCGATGTTTCCGGCAGGGTTGTGGGTATATATTACTATAAACGAAAGGGTGTTTCAAGAGATTTTTTGTATATATTTACTAATGTAATGAAATTTTCAATATCGATTTTTGTGCATTATGCTGCATTCCCGCCTAAGCTTTCTTAAACGCATCTTTCTTAAGTTGCAAAAGGCCATTGACTCTTTTGAAAAGCGTGTTAAAATAATATAAATAAGAAAGAACGCTCCTTATGTTTATGTTTGTCGAAAAGGAGGGACGACACGACAGATGGCACC
Organism: uncultured Lachnospiraceae bacterium; assembly: GCA_902765365.1. Lineage (GTDB taxonomy): Bacteria > Bacillota > Clostridia > Lachnospirales > Lachnospiraceae > UBA3766. Next base: position 116 of record CACWZK010000073.1, on the reverse strand, counting down.
GATTGCCAGACAGGCTCCGGTTTCGGTCCGGAGTAAAATCTATCACACCCTGTACGACGCGCAGGAATTCTGCTCCAAGCAGGTGCTGGCCGTGAAATGCGGCATCAGCATGCCCA
>CACWZK010000072.1 GCA_902765365.1 uncultured Lachnospiraceae bacterium | reverse complement strand
GCCGTAATGGAAACATCAAATATAAAATCATCGATTCCGACGATGGGCTTAATATCTGCGCCGACTTCACATGCATCATCAAGTAAAAGAAGTCCGTTGTAAGATGCGCCGGGATACATGCCTTCGGCAACACCGATTTCAACGCCCGAGCAAAGCATGCCCTGAGAATCATATCCTCTGAGCTTGCCTGCTTTAATCTTCATAACGCCTTCGACTGTTTTATGATCCTTTGCCGTTGCAAATACGCTTGCACCGTCCAAAGCTACGGGGAATTTCTTGCCTGCTTCAACATTATCCGCGCCACAGCAGATCTGCAAAAGTTCAGGACCGCCCACATCAACTTTACATACATGAAGATGAGTATCGGGTATGGGTTCGCATTCTTTTACGAGACCTACTACAACGCCCGAAATATCTTTGCCGATTTCAATTACTTCCTCAACTTCGAATCCGCAGGAGAAAAGTTTCTCTTCAAGGACCGAAGGTGCTATATCTTCTATATCAACATATTCTTTTAACCAACTTAAGGGTACTAACATAGTTTTTTCCTCTCTCTCTTAGTTATCATCAATCTGCTTCAATACATTTAAATCCGATTCAAACAACAGCTTGATGTTGTTGATACCGTACTTAAGCATTGCGGTTCTCTCAATACCGATACCGAAAGCAAGACCCGAATATTCATCGGAATCGATACCGCAGTTTTCAAGAACTTTCTTGTTAACAATACCTGCACCGAGGATTTCTATCCAGCCTGTGCCCTTGCAAAGCTTGCAGCCCTTGCCGCCGCACTCGAAGCAGCTGACGTCTACTTCAACAGAAGGCTCTGTGAACGGGAAATACGAAGGACGAAGTCTCGTGGTGGTTTCTTCTCCGTAAATCTTCTTTACAAAGTTATCAAGCATTCCCTTAAGGTCGCAGAGAGTAATCTTTTTATCTACTACAAGACCTTCCATCTGTGTGAACATGGGTGAATGTGTAGCATCGTCATCGCTTCTGAAAACCTTGCCCGGAGATAAAATCTTAATGGGCGGTTTTGTGTTTTCCATTACATGAATCTGACCAGAAGATGTCTGAGTTCTTAAAAGAAACTCGGGCGATAAATAGAATGTATCCTGCATGTCTCTTGCCGGATGATCCGCAGGTGTGTTAAGAGCGGTGAAGTTGTAGTAATCATTTTCGATTTCCGTACCTTCATAAATGGTAAATCCCATGCCTGCGAAAACATCGATGAGCTGATTTCTCATCTGTGTAATCGGATGAAGATTTCCCTTTGCCTCACACTCGGCATCAATGGTTACATCTATCTTTTCTTTTTCGTATCTTTCTTTTAATTCCTTGGCTTTCATCTTGGCATCAAGGTCTTCAAAGACTCCGGTTGCCCAGCTTTTAAGCTCGTTGACCTGTTTGCCGTACTCAGCTTTTTCTTCGTTGGGAATGTTCTTCATTTCCTTCATGAGCTGGCCTATTTCACCTGTTTTAGAATCAAGATATTTCTTTCTTAATTCAAATGCAGATGCTCTCGATACAGCAGATTTTTCGATACTGTCGAGAATTTCCTGTTTGATTGAAGTTAATTTTTCGTTCATATCTATCTCCTTATAAAATTAAAAAATCCCGTAGAACTCTTTCTACGGGACGAATTATCGCGGTACCACCCATATTCATAAGTTAACATAAAAAATCATTATGTAAACCTATGCGCTCATTTTAGTTTTCGTACTGTCTAACGTGCAAACCTACTTGTGACCTTTCAGAATGCAGACTCCGGTGTGAAATTGATCTTTTATCATTGTCTTAAGAAAGCTTTCAGCGGCTCACTTTCTCTCTCTGGAAGAATAATAAAGACTTTTGCACCATCTTTGCCTATTAAATTCAAACTCAATTATATTAGCATTTAAGCCATAAAGTCAATAAGAATTATTCTATTTCGACTTCGGGAGGCTTATTCTTTTCTTTTTCTTTTTTGTTAAAATAAACATTTATGATTCCGCCGAACATAAAGAATACGGACAGCGTGTAAACCCAGATAAGCATAATGATGACCGTAGCCATCGAACCGTAAAGGTTAAAGGTTGAAAAATTCATCAGATAATAGTTAAAAGCAAAGTTAAACACCGTCCATGTCGTACCGGTAAAAAGCGCACCTCTCCACTGCTTTCTCGGTCTGGTCTTTTTATCCGGAACCCATGCATAAACAAATGTAAGCAGAAACGCATAGAATATCCACTGAACGAGGAAACGCAGGTTAAATATCGCTTCCAGCCATCCGAAGTGGAAACCGAAATACTGCCCCAAAAGATCGTAAATATAGTTGATGAACACAACAACCGCAACCATGATTACAATTGCAATAGCGAAAATAAGCGAATAAACGATGGCTTTTAAACGAAGCAGAATAAAATTCGAAAGCTCCGCACATCCGTTTATTACATTCAGCCCGCTCTTAATGCCCTGTATGCCTTTTGCAGCAGACCATAAAAGAATTAAAGTTGTAATCGAGAGAATTGTCGGCGAATGACCGTATAACTGTCTGATAATATTTACCGTAAGCGAATCTAGCGCTTCGGGAAGAACTTTTGCAAGAAACTGGAGCACACCCTCTTCAGTAAGGGGTGTAAAAGGAATTATCGAAAAAACAAGAAGAACGGTCGGGAAAATGGCAAGAAATACAAAAAAGGCAACACTCGATGCAAATAATCTCGCATTGGTTTGCCGATATAACATTGATATTTCCATGTAACCGTTAAAAAATGCTTTTATTTTCTTCATAATAAACAACCCGAAACATGATCTCGTATTTTGACTCCTAGCGAAAAGCTAGGTGGGTGTCCGCAAATATATTTCTGCCTTCCAACGGATAAAACTTATATGGCCTGACATAGATATAAAGATATAGGATTCCCGTTTAAAGTGATGTAGGGTCAAAATAACAAGTCGTCATATTTCAGGTGTCTTTATTATAATACATTACATCAAAAAAATCAAATTTTTGAAAGTGGACCAGACGGGGGTCCCTCCGGCGGCTCAGCCGCCTTTCAGGCCGGACTTCGGCTCGGACGTTCCACCGGAACGTCCTCTTCGAGCAAGCTCGAAGGCCTTGTCGTTCGCCCCCGTCTGCATAACAAAAAACAGGCGTAAAAGCCTGTTTTTGTGATGGACCAGACGGGGGTCGAACCCGTGTCCAAAAGCAAATTCCCTCTCCTTCTCCTATCACAGTCAATCATCAGAATTCCCTTCCTTAAGAGACGCTTGACAATCTCTTAAAGTCGGTAGTCCCTAATACGCCCGTTAAGCCGGGACAAACTTAACGTCGTTTCCTGTCAAAGAATGATGCCCTAAGATATCAGGACAGGTACGGATACCACGGACACGCTGCGATTAGGCAGCGAAAGCTAATGTTTTATTATCAGCGTTTATATTTAGGTTTGTGAACTGACGCGTCACGGACGGATAGCTTCTAAAGGTGCATTACCCCTGTCGAAACCAGTACTGGCCCGTATTAAATTATCAATGTTCTTCCAATAAATATATCGGATAAATTATAAAAAATACTGACATTTATAATGTGTATTTATTATACATCTTAGATAAATTACATCAATGTTTATTCATATAACAATATGAATCGTTGATGATTTAATCATACTGAGAATTCTTGAATTCTCTTCTGGTCTCGCGCTCATAATCCTTCTTTGCAATTGCATCTCTTTTATCATAGAGTTTTTTACCGCGGCAAAGACCGAACTCCATTTTGGCCTTGCCCTTTGAAAAATAAACTTTCAAAGGAATGAGCGTATAACCTTTTTCTTTTATCTTGCCCGTCAGCTTCATAATCTCCGATTTGTGGATTAAAAGCTTTCTGGTTCTTAAAGGATCCTTGTTGAAAATATTGCCTTTTTCGTATGGGGATATATTCATTCCGTATACGAAAATCTCGCCGTTATCGATGCCGATAAAAGACTCTTTTATGGAGCATTTACCCATTCTTAAAGATTTGACTTCGGTACCTACCAGAACTATTCCGGCTTCAAAGGATTCTTCCACAAAATAATCATGATATGCTTTTTTGTTGTTAGCTATAATTTTAATACTGTCTGACATAATTATTTAATCCAAAATATTATTAAAAAAGCGCCTCATTGTGAAGCGCTTTGTTTTAACAACTTAACCGAAGAGAATCGGAATATTTAAAAGCAGAGCAATAATCATAAAAGCAATTGCCAGGATAGTTGTACTCTTTACAAGCACGCCTTCCATCGAACGGCCTTTGTTCTTGCCCCAGTAAGTATCAGCGATACCACCGATTGCTCCGAGTCCCTGCTGTTTACCTTCCTGCATAAGTACGAGGAATGTAAGCGCTACGCATATAAGTATAAATAATACCATTACTATGATTTTAATTACCTGTTGCATTTTTCACCTTTAATTCTTAATACAAATTATGGCTGTCAATTACACAACCGCTTTGTAATATTAACATAACAGTTATCTTTTTGCAAGTTATTTTTAAAAAAGGGAGCGGTTTTAACTCCGCTCCCGCTTTTCTTTTATGATTTTAAACAAGTAATGATTTACCTGTCATTTCCTTGGGCTGTTCCATTCCCATAAGTTCGATGATTGTGGGAACGATGTCTGCAAGGCATCCGCCCTCACGAAGTTTCTTTCCTTCGGGTCCGTTTACAAGGATAAAAGGAACGGGATTGGTTGTATGAGCTGTGAAAGGTTCGCCTGTCTCATAATCGATAAGCTGCTCTGCGTTACCGTGATCGGCACAAATAAACATTGTGCCTCCAACTTCTTTTACGAAGTTAACAACTTCACCCACACACTTGTCTATTACTTCGATTGCTTCGATTGCAGCTTCGAGGACGCCTGTATGACCAACCATGTCAGGGTTTGCGAAGTTACAGATAATTACATCATACTTTGATGTGCCGTCTTCGTTCTTGGCAGTAATAGCTTCGCTTAATTTGTCACATACGGTGTATGCGCTCATTCTGGGCTTCTTGTCATATGTGGGAACATACTTGGGTGAGTTAACAAGAATTCTGTCCTCGCCTTCGTTGGGAGTCTCAACACCGCCGTTGAAGAAGAATGTAACATGAGCATACTTCTCTGTCTCTGCAATTCTTGCCTGCTTAAGGCCGTTAGCTGCGAGCCACTCGCCGAATGTATTGGTAACTTCAACCTTGTGGAATGCTACAGACTTGTTGGGAATTGTAGGATCGTATTCGGTGAAGCATACATATTTGATATCAAGTCTCTTTCTGTCAAAGCCTTTAAAATCATCATCACAGAATGCTCTGGTGATTTCTCTTGCACGGTCGGGACGGAAGTTAAAGAAGATGATTGAATCGCCGTCTTTTACGGTTGTACGGGGTTCACCGTTGTCACATACAACAGTGGGTACCATAAATTCATCCGTTACGCCTGCATCATATGAAGCCTGAATTGCTTCGGATGCGCTTTCGGCTTTGTTGCCCTCGCCCTTGGTAAGTGCAACATATGCCTTCTCTACTCTGTCGTAGTTATTGTCTCTGTCCATTGCATAGTAACGTCCGCTGATAACGCCGACCTTACCTACACCGATTTCAGCCATCTTAGCTTCGAGTTCTTCTACGAATTCCTTGCCGCTTGTGGGAGGTGTGTCTCTGCCGTCTAAGAAGCAGTGAACGAATACTTTATCAAGTCCGTTTCTCTTTGCAAGTTCAAGAAGTCCGTAAATATGTGTATTGTGGCTGTGAACACCGCCGTCCGAAACAAGTCCGTACATATGAAGTGAGGAATTGTTCTTCTTGCAGTTCTCTACAGCTTCAAGAAGTCCGGGATTTTCAAAGAATGTTCCGTCCTGGATTTCTTTTGTAATTCTTGTAAGTTCCTGATATACGATTCTGCCTGCGCCCATGTTGAGGTGTCCAACTTCGGAGTTACCCATCTGTCCGTCGGGAAGACCAACCGCCATACCCGATGCGTTACCTTTAACAAAAGGACATTCCTTCATAAGTTTGTCCATAACGGGTGTCTTAGCCTGTGCAACGGCATTGCCTTCGGTCTTTTCGTTAAGTCCGTAGCCGTCGAGAATCAATAATACTTTTGGTGCATTTGCCATAATTAAATCTCCTTATATCTAAAAAACATTTAAAATTAGTATGTTTCTAAAAGTCAACGATAGTATACTATCACATTGTGAAATAAATATCTATCATTTTTTTAAAATAATTAGTTTTAACTAACTGAAATTTATTCTGTCAAATCAAATTTCGAGTAAAAATCATAAAAGAGCCAAAAGGGGACGGTTCCGAAATGGTAAAAAAAGCCAAAACGGAACCGTCCCCAAATGGTCATTATCTTAAATCAACACGTCTTATCTTACCTGAAATAGTCTTGGGTAATTCATCTCTGAATTCGACAATTCTCGGATATTTGTAAGGAGCGGTATGCTCTTTTACGTAGGTCTGGATTTCTTTCTTAAGTTCGTCCGTACCGACCGTTCCCTTTGTAAGAACGATATTTGCCTTTACAACCTGGCCTCTGATTTCATCGGGAGCAGCAACAACAGCACATTCGAGAACATAAGGAAGTTCCATGATAACCGATTCGATTTCGAACGGTCCGATACGGTATCCGGAAGACTTGATAACATCGTCGACACGTCCGACATACCAGTAAAATCCGTCCTCGTCCTTCCATGCGGTATCGCCTGTATGATAGAATCCGTCATGCCAAACTTCTTTGGTCTTCTCTTCGTCTTCGAAGTATCCCTGGAAAAGTCCGTTGGGAACACCGTTCTGAGTATTGATGACGATTTCACCGGTTTCACCGACCTTGCAGGGATTGCCGTCGGGATCAACGATATCGATATCATATAAAGGTGAAGGTCTGCCCATCGAACCAACCTTGTTGCTCTCTCCTACAAAGTTTGCAATCGAAAGTGTGGTTTCGGTCTGACCGAAGCCTTCCATGATACGTACACCCGTAGCTTTAAGGAACTGGTTGTAAACCTCGGGGTTCATGGCCTCTCCGGCAACTGTTGCATATTTGATGGAACTTAAATCATATTTGGTTAAATCTTCTTTTATAAAGAATCTGTACATTGTAGTGGGTGCACAGAATGTGGTGATATTGTACTGTTTAAACAAGGGAAGAATATCATCAGCCTTGAATTTCTCAAAGTCATATACAAATGTAGCGGCTTCGCACATCCACTGTCCATAAAGTTTGCCCCAGAGTGCTTTACCCCAGCCCGTATCGGCGATTGTAAAATGAAGGCCGTTGGGGTCTACATTGTGCCAGAACTTTGCGGTAGGGAAATGTCCCAAAGGATATTTGAAGTTATGTGCAGCAATTTTGGGATATCCCGTAGTTCCCGATGTGAAGAACATAAGCATTGTATCGTCTCCGCACGCAAAGTCTTCGGGCTTTTCCCACTCTTTGGAGAATGTGGGCATTTCTTCGTTGAAATTATGCCAGCCTTTTCTCTGAAGACCGTCTACACAGATTTTTATCTTAAGATCGGGACATCTTTTAGCGGCGAATTCAGCCTGATCCGCAACATCGCCCGTACCTGTACATACGATAGCCTTGCAGTGTGCTGCATTAAATCTGTATTCGAAATCATGATCCTTTAAAAGATGTGTTGCAGGAATGATGATTGCACCGATTTTATGAAGAGCAAGGATTGTAAACCAGAACTGATAATGTCTCTTAAGTACTACGAGTACCTTATCTCCCTTGCTAATTCCGAGTGACTTAAAGTAATTGGCAGTCTGATTTGAATATTCGCTCATTTCCTTGAATGTAAATCTTCTTGCTTCCTTAAGTTCGGAAAGATATACCATTGCAGTCTTGGAAGGATTCTTTCTTGCCATTTCATCAACGATATCATAGGCAAAATTGAACTTTTCGGTATTCTTGTATGTGATTCCGTTAAAGATGCCGTTTTCGTCAACGGTTGTTTCAATATACTTTTCGTAAACCGGATTTTTAATCTTGGCTAAATCCGTATTTGTAACGGTATTCGTTCTGACTTTATCCTTTACTTCGGAAAGGCCCTTCTTTTCAGGGTTCATAACAACCGCATAGATTTCGCAGTCTTCACCGCCGAGAGCGATTTCATTGTGAGGTGTGGATGAATCGTAGTAGATTGCATCGCCTTCATGAAGGATTTCTACGGAATCGCCTACCATCATTTTAAGGTTGCCCTTGATAACGATATCCATTTCCTGGCCGACATGTGTATTGAAATGATACGGAGGATTAAGCGCTTCCTCCGAGTAAGGAATTTTAACATAAAAGGGCTCGGCGAGTTTGTTTTTAAAATTGGGAGCAAGGTTCTGATACATAAAACCTTCTCTTCTGACGATTTCGCTGCCTTCACCTTTTCTGGTTACAACATATTCGGAAAGCGCGGGTGATTCACCTGTTAAAAGATCATTCATATCAACCTTACAGGTATTGGCGATTTTGTAAATAAATGTGAAAGGAAAATCTTCCTCACCCGATTCGTATCTTACGTACTGGTCATAATCAAGTCCTATCTTCTTGGCAAGTTCATGCTGTGAAAGATTCATGGCTTCTCTCAAATCAACAATTCTTCTTGCAACCTCATGAATTTTAAATTCAAGATTCTGATTGTTTTCGCTCATTTTGGTCTCCTTTTCTTTGCCGGGCCGGCGAAGCCCGATTTCTTAAACGTGTTACACGTTGAAATCGTAGAAGATTTCTTGAGATTAGGACTTGGAATAAATAAAGCCCGTCTCAATTGCTTGAGACGGGCTAACCCGCGGTACCACTCAAATTGCATCCTGAAGATGCCTCCTCTTCTGACTCCAACAAGCC
>CACWZK010000071.1 GCA_902765365.1 uncultured Lachnospiraceae bacterium | reverse complement strand
TGGTATTCCAATTGAACTTGCGCTTGCAAGTGTTGATCAGAGACTTCGTGACGAAGGTATCAGAAACAACGTTTCACTTGTTGTCGGCGGTTCCATCAGAAGCGCATCGGACGTAATTAAGGCCATCGCACTCGGTGCAGATGCATGCTACGTTGCAACGGCAGCACTTCTTGCTCTCGGTTGTCACTTATGCCGTACATGTCAGAGCGGTAAGTGTAACTGGGGTATTGCAACACAGCGTCCCGACCTTGTAAAGAGACTTAATCCGGATATCGGAAGCGAGAGACTTGTAAACCTTATGACCGCATGGCGTCATGAAATCATGGAGCTTATGGGCGGTATGGGTATCAACTCTATTGAAGCACTTAAAGGCAACCGTCTGATGCTTCGCGGAGTAGGTCTTAACGAAAAAGAACTTGAAATCTTAGGCATTTCACATGCAGGAGAATAATAATGAAAAGAGTATATGTTAACGAAGAATGGTGTCTCGGATGTCACCTTTGCGAATATAACTGTGCATTTGCAAATTCGGGATTAAGCGATATGGCTGACGCCTTAAAGGGCAAACAGATTTACCCAAGAATCCACGTAGAAGGCGATGAAAAAATTTCATACGGTGTATCCTGCCGTCACTGCGAAGATCCCATGTGCGTCAAGAGCTGTATAGCGGGTGCAATCAGCAAAGTGGACGGTGTGGTACAGATTGACAGAAGCAAATGTGTCGGATGTCTGACATGCGTTCTGGTTTGCCCCTACGGAGCACTGGCACCTTCGGAAGAAGGCACGATGCAAAAATGCGAACTCTGCTTGAAGAACTCCTGCGGAGAGCCAGCATGTGTAACAGGATGCCCCAACAAGGCCATAGTATATGAGGAAAGAGACTGAATACAGTAACACTTTAAATCATATGTGAGGAAGAATTATGAGCAACTACGTAATAATAGGAAACGGTACCGCTGCTGTAGGCTGTATCGAAGGAATAAGAAGCATTGACCAAGACAGTCAAATAACCGTAATATCCAAGGAAAACCACAAAGTTTACTCAAGACCGCTGATTTCCTACTTACTCGAAGGAAAGACTGATGTCGAGAGAATGAAATACAGAAAAGATGACTTTTATGAGACCGAAAAATGTGTCTTTTTACCCGGAACATCTGCAGTAAAAATCGATACGGTAGGTAAAACCGTTGAAACCGACAAAGGAGATAAGATTACTTATGACAAGGTCTGCGTGGCTACCGGTTCATCACCTTTTGTGCCTCCATTTGAAGGGCTCGATCAGGTGGATAAGAAGTTTTCTTTTATGACTTTGGATGATGCACTTTCATTAAAAGATGCGCTCACACCAGACTCAAAGGTACTTATAATCGGTGCGGGCCTAATCGGTCTTAAATGCGCCGAAGGTATAAAAGACCTCGTAAAAGAAATAACAGTCTGCGATCTTGCAGACAGAATTTTATCAAGTATTCTCGATGGCGAATGCGCAGCCATAATGCAGAAGCACCTCGAGGAAAACGGCATCAAGTTTATGCTCTCCGATTCGGCCGTTAAGTTTGAGGCGAACAAAGCATATATGAAAAGCGGAGCTGAGGTTGATTTTGACGTACTCGTGCTCGCAATCGGTGTCAGAGCAAACATATCGCTCATAAAAGACATTGAAGGCGAAGTAAACCGTGGTATCGTGGTTAATACAAAGATGGAAACATCCGTAAAAGATATCTATGCCGTAGGCGACTGCGCAGAAGGTTACGACTCATCGATAGGAAGCAACAGAGTTCTTGCCATCTTACCTAATGCGTATATGCAGGGCTTTACGGCAGGCGTAAACATGGCAGGCGGAGACAGGGAATTTACCAATGCCATTCCGATGAACTCAATCGGTTTTTACGGACTTCATATTATGACCGCAGGCAATTATGACGGAGAGTGCTTCGAAGAAAAGCGTGACGGAGTTTTAAAGAGATTTTTCGTAAAAGACAACAAGCTTATCGGATACATGTTAATCGGCGAAACAGACAGAGCCGGAATATACACATCCATGATCAGAGAGCAGGTTCCTCTTGATACCGTGGATTTTGAACTTCTTAAAAAAGTTGCCACGACTTTCGCATTTTCAAGTGAAAATCGTAGAAAAAAGTTTGGAGGTGTGGTATAAAAATGATGATTGATGCTAAAGAACTGGGTTATAAAGATATAAACGAGAAACTTCGCGAATCAGGCTCTGATGTCGAGATAAACGCATGTCTCGGACAGCGTTTTATAGCTGCGGGAATGTCCGATAAAAACATCAGTATCAAAGGTGTTCCGGGCAATGCTCTCGGTGCGTATTTAAACGGCGCGACAATCGATGTTTTTGCCAATGCGCAGGATGCGGTAGGCGATACGATGAACGCAGGCAAAATAGTTGTTCACGGCAATATCGGCGATGCTGCGGGATATGCGATGAGAGGCGGCAAAATCTTCGTTGAAGGCGATGCGGGATATCGTGCGGGTATTCATATGAAGGCCTACAAGGAAAAAGTTCCCGTAATGGTAATCGGCGGATGCGCAGGAAGTTTCTTGGGTGAATATCAGGCGGGCGGAATCATTACGGTTCTCGGACTTGATGCTAAGGAGAAGAACAAAAAAATCGTCGGATTCTTCCCCTGCACCGGAATGCACGGCGGAAAGATGTATTTAAGATCCGACTGCGAAGGTGTACAGTTCCCGGGACAGGTTATCGTAAGTCATGCCAACGGAAAAGATCTTGAGGAATTAAGACCGATAATCGAAGAATACTGCAAAGAATTTGACCTTGATGCAGAGGAGATTCTTAATGCCGAATTTACCGTTCTTACACCCGACAGCAAAAATCCCTATAAACAGATGTATGTAGCTAACTGATATGTTTTGAAAGGACGAAGGGTATGAGATATTCAAAAGAAGAAGTAATGCAGTTTATAGAAGAGGAAGACGTAAAGTTCATACGTCTTGCTTTTTGTGATGTTTTCGGCAAACAGAAAAACATATCTATTATGCCTAATGAACTTCAGAGAGCATTTAAATACGGAATTGCTTTCGACGGTTCAGCCATCACGGGTTTCGGAGATGAGACCCATTCGGATCTTTTAATCCATCCCGATCCGGAGACCCTGGCTTTTCTCCCCTGGAGACCGGAGCACGGCAAAGTTGTGCGTATGTATTCTACCATTACATATCCGGACGGCAGGCCTTTTGAATGCGACTCAAGAACTCTTCTTTTAAATGCCATAAAAGATGCCGAAAAAGAGGGACTTACTTTCTATTTCGGTGCGGAACAGGAATTCTATCTTTTCAATCTTGACGAAAACGGAAAACCGACCAAAGAACCCTATGATTATGCGGGATATATGGATATCGCTCCCGATGAAAAGGGTGAAAACATTCGTCGTGAAGTCTGCTTAACCCTCGAGCAGATGGGCATTCGCCCCGAGAGTTCGCATCATGAAGAAGGTCCGGGACAAAACGAAATCGATTTTCGTTATTCCGATGCAATGACCGCAGCCGATAATGCAATGACATTCCAGACAGTCGTAAAGACCGTGGCCGGAAGAAACGGAATCGTGGCAGATTTTAGCGCGAAGCCTCTAAAGGGCAAACCCGGCAACGGATTTCATATCAATATTTCCGTTAAACCCAACGACAATGAAGAAAACATGAAGAATCTTTTAGCAGGTATTCTGGACAAAGCCGTCGAAATGACTGCATTTCTTAATCCTACGGAAAGTTCTTATGACAGATTCGGAGAAAACAAAGCTCCGGGTTATGTTTCGTGGTCCAAAGAAAACCGTTCGCAGTTAGTCAGAATTCCGGCAGCAGTCGGAGAGTATAAAAGAATCGAACTCCGTTCACCCGATCCGACAGCCAATCCCTATATTGCGTTTGCGCTTATTATTTATGCAGGTCTTCACGGAATCAAAAACAAACCTGCTCTTCCCGAAGAGTCCAATATTAATTTATATAAGGCAGATGAGGAAACATTAAAGAAGTATGAAAAGCTTCCTTCAAGCCTCGAGGCAGCCAAGAAAATCGCTTCCGAAAGTGATTTTATAAAGGCACACATTCCTTCCGAGATACTGAATATTTATCTCAAATAAACCCATTTAAAGGGCATTATTTTGGTGCCGTATCTTAAAGGAAGGAGGAGATGCAATGAGCCTTGAAGAGCGTGATTACAGCGTACTCGTGGTATCTGCCGCAGAAAAATTTAATACTGTGATATCGGAATTGCTCTCCGACTCGGGATACAGGCAGATTAAGTACGAATCTTCTGTATCAAGCGCTCAGAGAGCATTTGCAGAAAGATTCTATGATTTTGTCATTATCAATTCTCCGTTGCCTGATGATGTGGGAACAAGATTTGCGATAGACCTCTGTACATCCGGAAGCACCGTCGCACTGATAGTCGTCAGAGCCGAAAACTTCGAGGAGATAAACGAAAAAGTTTCAAGACACGGTGTCTTTGCAATTCCGAAACCCATGAGCCGTCCCGTAGTTGAGATGGCACTTAAATGGATGGCCTCCTCCAGAGAGAGGCTGAGAAAAACGGAAAAGAAAACTCTTTCCATTGAGGAAAAGATGGAAGAAATCCGTATTGTAAACCGTGCAAAATGGCTTCTTATCAACGAACTTAAGATGGATGAGCCCGGCGCACACCGCTATATCGAAAAACAGGCGATGGACCGTTGCGTCACAAGGCGCGAAGTTGCCGAAGATATCATAAAAACATATTCATAATAATTTTTCGCGGTACCGATTTTTCGGTACCGTTTTTTATGCTATTTATGGTAAAATTAATATGATATGCGTATTGGCGTAAATTTTTGTTTTTTTATGGATATAAGGGGGAAATATGAGAGTAAAGATATGTATTGATAAAGAAAGGGATATAAGTGCGGTCGTTGAGGCTGTCCAGATGATTCAATATAAAGGGGGCACTGTCGGTTTTGTTCTGCCATATTCGGAATATTATTTAAGCAGGGCTTATAATGTCTATGAATCTACAGAAGCTGCAGACCCACATGATTATGATTATTGGAGTGATTCACTGCTCAGGACAGGTTATCTGGACCTTTCAAACAGTAAATTAGTATTTAATAGTTATAAAACCAAAGTATATAATTGAGTTTTATCGCTTAACTATGTTTTTGCAGTCAGTTATGTTATAATGCAAAAGATTGTGATTAAGCAATCTGTTATAAAAGATATTTACAGGGGAAGATTATGAAACTTACCGAAATCTACAAAACAAAAAAGACGGTTTTATCATTTGAAATATTTCCGCCTAAGAAAGATGACGAACTTAAAAATATCGATCCCACACTGGAGATTTTATCCGACTTAAAGCCGGACTATATTTCGGTTACATTCGGTGCGGGCGGACATGCAAATAACAGCAAGACAATAGCTTTGGCTAAGAGAATAAAAGAAGTATATCACACGGAGCCTGTTGTACATCTGACAGGACTTTGTTATGACAAAGAAGAGATAGATGCTTTTGCAAAGGAAATTCAGGCAGCAGGCGTTGAAAATATCCTTGCGTTACGTGGTGATATCAATCCCAACGTTCCGGCCAAAGGCGTCTTTCCTCATGCATCGGACTTAATCGCATACCTTAAGGAATCATATGATTTTTGTATCGCGGGCGCATGCTATCCCGAGATTCATCCCGAATCAAAGGACAGAGTCGAAGAGATGAAGAATTTAAAGAAAAAGGTCGATGCGGGCGCAGAAGTCCTTTTGTCACAGCTTTTCTTTTCGAATAAAACCTTTTATGAGTTTACGGAAGTCTGCCGTATAGCAGGCATGGATGTACCCATTACTCCGGGTATTATGCCTGCGCTTAATGCTTCACAGATTAACAGAATGGTTACTATGTGCGGCGCGACACTTCCCCACAGTTTCCAGAAGATAATCGAAAGATTCGGCAACAACAAGGATGCCATGTTTGACGCAGGTATGTCCTATGCACTCAGCCAGATAATCGATCTTCTTGCGAATGATGTTGACGGCATTCACCTTTACACGATGAACAATCCCGTTGTGGCAAAGAAAATCTGCGAAGGCGTAAAGAATATAGTTAACGTATAAAATACCTAATGTCAGCCAAAGGCTGACTGATGAGGTGTTAATAAATGAACACTAAAGAGGTTTTCAACAGAATATTCCCCACAGCCTGCAGATACATGCGTGTCGATCCGTTAAAGGTTGATATGGAATTTAACGACAAAGCTTTTAAAACATTCGAGACTCTGATTGATAATGTCCGATTTAAGGGACAGCATGAATATGTAAGTGTAGAGGATCTTTTTAATGTGGATAAGGAATTAACTTCAAAATCCGAGGACTTATCCTTTTATCTCGAAGATTGCAGCGAAGCCGTTATTTTTGCCACGACTCTCGGAGTAAACGTGGATGCATATTCGAAGAAACTTCAGGCGAATGACATGAGCACGGCGGTTATTTTTGATGCGCTGGCTTCCGCACTATTGGAGTTTTATACCGACGAATATGAGGACGGGTTAAATCTTGGTGCACACACATTCAGATTCGCGCCCGGCTACGGCGATATTCCGATAGAGTTAAATTACATTATCATAGATGCCTTTTCAATTTCAAAAAAGATAGGCATTTACAAAGCATCCAACAATATGATGCTTCCGCAAAAATCGATGATTACATTCTGCGGACTCGGCAAAGAGGTGGCGCCTACCTGTGCACATTGTGTGAGACTCAACAATTGCTCGCTTCGAAAAGAAGGCTTAAGGTGCTACAACTCGTAGAAAATGAACAAATGATAAAGGATTAAAAATGCTAAAAGATTTACTGGGTAAGAAAACACTCTTCTTTGACGGTGGCATGGGCACTCAGCTTCAGGCCAACGGTCTTTCTGTCGGAGCAATCCCCGAGGAACTTAATATAGACAATCCCGAACTTATAGTGATGATTCATGAGAATTATCTTAAAGCGGGAGCGGATTTTATCACGACAAACACATTCGGCGCAAACGCTCATAAAATGAGCCGTGCGAAATATCCGAATACCGAAATGATAAAAGCAGCGGTTAAGAATGCGGATACTGCCAGAAAAAATCTCGGCAGAGAAAACGATTCGTATATAGCGCTTGATATCGGACCGATAGGAGAACTGCTTGCACCCATCGGAACGCTTTCTTTTGATGACGCTTATGAGCTTTTTAAAGAGCAGATTGTATGCGTAAAAGACGATATCGACCTGGTTATATTTGAAACATTCGGAGATTTGTACGAATTAAAGGCAGGTGTACTCGCAGCCAAGGAAAACTGTGACAAACCCGTATTTGTTTCCGTGTCGTTTGACAAGAGCGGACGTACTTTAACCGGTACCAATCCCGAGACATACATAAACGTAATGGAAGGACTTAAGGTCGATGCGATAGGTGTTAACTGTTCCTTGGGTCCTAAGGAACTCGAGCCTGTTATCAGAACGCTCCTTGAAAAATCGCACCTCCCCGTGCTTATCCAGCCCAATGCGGGACTTCCCACACTTCGCGACGGCAAAACGGTATTTGAACTGACGCCCGAATCTTTTATAGATGCTCTTTCAAATGTAATGAATGAGGGAATAGCGGTTATCGGCGGATGCTGCGGCACAACACCCGATTTTATTAAGCTGGAAAAAACTAATTTCCCCATAGTAGTCAAGGAAAGAAACGTTCCGTTAAGAACCGCGGTATCGAGTTCCACGATGACCGTATATCTGGATGAAGATGTTAAGGTCTGCGGCGAGAGATTAAATCCTACAGGCAAGAAAAAACTCCAGGCTGCACTTCGTGAAGAAAACTACGATATGCTTATATCCGAGGCAATTGCCCAGGAAGATGCGGGAGCAAAGGTACTTGATGTAAATGTCGGACTTCCCGGAATAGATGAAGCTGCGGTAATGCGCAAAATCATTCCGATGCTTCAGGAAGTGGTATCCATTCCTCTTCAGATTGACTCGTCAAACCCTGCGGCAATCGAAGCCGCATGCAGAATATATAACGGCAAACCGCTTATCAATTCCGTTAACGGCAAAGATGCGGTAATGGAAGCTGTATTTCCCGTAGCCAACAAATACGGCGGTGTCGTAATCGGCCTTGCATTATCCGAGGAAGTACCCAAACTCTGTGAAGAGAGAGTAGCCATAGCCGAGAAAATAATCGGCAAAGCCAAGGAATACGGCATTCCCGAAAAAGACCTTGTTATCGACTGTTTAACCCTCACGGTATCCGCGCAGCAGGCAGAAGCAGCAGAGACATTAAAGGCTCTGAAAGTAGTAAGTGATATGGGTCTTTCGTCCACGCTCGGCGTATCAAATATTTCGTTCGGACTGCCAAACAGACCGCTAATTAACAGAACATTTTTAACACTTGCAATGCAGAGCGGTTTAAAGATGCCCATCATCAATCCTTTGGACAGATCGCTCATGGACTGCATAGATGCATTCAATGTTATTTACAATGTGGATAAAGGATGCGAGACGTATATTAAGAACCAGGAAAATGTTGTGGTTCAGACAGTGACCGTTCAAAAGAGTGCCACGGGTGACGGAGCTACCGCTTCGGCAGCAGGCAGCAAAAAAGATGTGGGCTTTTGCATCATAAAAGGATTAAAAGACGAGATCACCGAAGTGACCGTGGAAGAACTTAAAAATACCGATGCGATGGTTTTAATCAACGAGACCATTATCCCTGCGCTTAACAAAGTCGGACGTGATTACGATTCGGGCAAGATATTCTTACCCCAGCTTATTCAGGCGGCAGAAACGGCTAAAGTGGCATTTGCAGAAGTGCAGAAACACTTCACCGTATCAAGTGAGAAAAAAGGACCC
>CACWZK010000070.1 GCA_902765365.1 uncultured Lachnospiraceae bacterium | reverse complement strand
TAAAACTGCTTTTGTATCTTCGTTAAAAAACGGATAATCTTCGTTATTAATTCTTTCTGTAATATCCGCTCCCCACGAAGCGTCTCTTTTATCAAAAGCCTCTTCCCAGGCTTCTTTATTGCCTTTAATATAATTTTCCATAATTAACTCCTATAAAAATAAAAGACCTGAAGATACATAATCTCCAGGTCATATATACTATTAACAATTTTCCAATAATCTAATCAAGAGTCACATGCTTAATTAAATGATTTCATCAAGTGTCTTCTTAATTTCTTTTATGAAGTCCTCTGAATTAAGAACCGTTACATCCTTGAGTGATGTGATAAGTGCGAGGTCCTTGGTCATCTTGCCTGCCTCGATAGTCTGAATTGTAGCCTTCTCAAGCTTATTTGCAAAATTAACGAGTTCGTCAATCTTATCAAGCTCGCCTCTTTTTCTTAAAGCACCTGTCCAAGCAAAAATGGTTGCAACAGAGTTAGTAGAAGTCTCTTCACCTTTAAGATGTTTGTAATAATGTCTCTGTACGGTTCCGTGAGCAGCTTCGTATTCATAGATTCCGTCCGGTGATACAAGAACCGAAGTCATCATTGCGAGCGAACCGAATGCTGATGATACCATATCGCTCATTACATCGCCGTCATAATTCTTGCAAGCCCAAATAAATCCGCCTTTGGACTTCATTACACGTGCTACTGCATCATCAATCAGTGTGTAGAAGTATGTAATACCTGCAGCTTCGAATTTCTCCTTGTACTCATTATCAAAGATTTCCTGGAAAATATCTTTGAAATTATGGTCGTACTTCTTCGAAATCGTATCCTTAGTAGCAAACCAAAGCTCCTGCTTGGTATCAAGAGCATAATTAAAGCATGCTCTTGCAAAAGATTCGATGGACTTGTCTATATTGTGAATTCCCTGAATGATTCCGGGTCCTTTAAACTCATGGATTGTAGCACGAGTTTCATTGCCGTTCTCGTCGGTAAATACAAGCTCTGCCTTTCCGGGTCCGGGAATCTTCATTTCCGTGTTCTTATATACATCACCATATGCATGACGTGCAAGCGTAATGGGCTTTTCCCAGTTCTTAACGCAGGGCTCGATACCTTTTACGATAATGGGTGCTCTGAATACGGTTCCGTCAAGCATTGCACGGATAGTACCGTTGGGAGATTTCCACATTTCTTTTAAGTTATACTCTTCCACTCTTGCTGCGTTGGGTGTGATTGTGGCGCATTTAACCGCTACACCATATTTCTTTGTCGCATTTGCGGAATCGATTGTAATCTGATCGTTGGTTTCGTTTCTTTTAACAAGACCCAAATCATAATACTCTGTTTTTAAATCGATATAAGGAAGAAGCAAATCATCTTTTATCATCTTCCAAAGTATTCTGGTCATTTCATCTCCGTCCATTTCGACTAACGGAGTGGTCATTTTGATTTTTTCCATGTCTAACCTCATAAAATAATTAAATAAACAAAGGCATACCGTATTCTTCGCAGATAACATTAATCTGGTTTTCAAGTTCGTTATCGGTAAGTACGGTTACACGGCCTTCTTCGTACTGCTTGTCTACCCACTCTTTTAACTTAACAACGATATCATCCTTCTTATCAAGTTCGGAATCACCCTTTAAATGATAATGATGATTCATCCAGTGAGCAATGCCTGCAAGACCCGAAGTATTTGAAATCGCGCACATAACAGGTCTGTTAAGGAATTTATCTGTATCAAAGATTGAGTAAATCTCTTCGTTCTTTAAAAGTCCGTCAGCATGAATGCCGGCACGGGTTACATTGAAGTTCTTGCCTACAAAAGGAGTCATAGGAGGAATATGATATCCGATTTCCTTCTCATAGTACTCTGCAAGTTCGGTAATAACGGTTGTATCCATACCGTTTAAATCGCCTTTAAGCTGAGCATATTCGAAAACCATGGCTTCAAGAGGCGTATTACCAGTTCTCTCACCGATGCCAAACAGTGATGTATTAACACCCGAGCAACCGTAAAGCCATGCTGTGGTGGAGTTAACAACAGCCTTATAAAAGTCATTGTGTCCGTGCCACTCCAAAAGTTCATGAGGCACGCCAGCATTTACATGAAGTGCATAGATTGTACCCTGTACGCTTCTTGGAATAACTGCGCCGGGGAAGTTTACACCGTAACCCATGGTATCGCAAAGACGAATCTTGATGGGAATTTTATATTCATCCATCAGTTTCATTAATTCCATTGCAAAAGGAACAACGAAACCGTAAATATCAGATCTTGTAATATCTTCAAGATGACATCTCGGAGAAATACCGCAGTCAAGGCACTGACGGATTATCGAAAGATAATGGTCAAGAGCCTGTCTTCTTGTCATCTTAAGTTTTAAGAATATATGATAATCGGAACATGAAACAAGAATACCTGTTTCTTTCATGCCGATTTCTTTTACGAGCTGAAAATCTTTTTCGCTTGCTCTTATCCAGCTTGTAACCTCAGGGAACTTATATCCGCGTTCCATACATTTAACAACGGCATCTCTGTCTTTTTTGGAATATAAAAAGAATTCGCTGGCACGAATCATACCGTTCGGGCCGCCGAGTTTATGAAGATAATCATAAATTGTTACAATCTGTTCTGTCGAATAAGGAGCTCTTGACTGCTGTCCGTCTCTGAATGTTGTATCTGTAATCCAGATATCCTTTGGCATATTGTGAGGCACGATACGATCGTTAAAAGGAATCTTAGGAACCTCAGAATAAGGAAACATATTTCTGAAAACGTTGGGCTTGTCAACATCCTCAAGAATATACATATGCTCTTCGATCTCAAGTAAATTGTTTCTGGGATTCAAAGAAACCGGACGATTCTGAAAGTTTTCGTATACATCAGACGATAAATTACTCATTTAAAGACCTTCTTTACAATACATTTGCCTTATTACAAGCTTTTTTATTATAGATTAAAGTATAAAATATCGCAAGTGACAATTTATATTCAAATAATAATTTAAAACTATAATAGAAACATATCGACAGGAATATGATATAATATGTCGTGGGGAAAAATCAAATGATCTTAAGATCGAAAGGAATTAAAATGAAGAATAATAAAATAATTGCATTTATAGGTGTAACTCTTTTATCAGGTTCATTGCTTACAGGCTGTTTACCGCCGATACATCAGGCTGTAATCGGTCCGGACGATAAAGATAATAACCAGGCAAATGCCACTATAGTCAGCACCGATACCGGCAATGTTGATGTTACACCTGCCGTTACAGATCCTGTTGAACCCGATGACGGCAATACAGACAATTCAGACAACAACAATCCTGATGTTTCACAACCTGAACCGGATAATAACGATAACGGTAATCCGGGCTTTACCGCAGACTACTCTGCTACTGAGGAGGATTATTTAAAATTTCTGAACGACGAAACCGAAGCCATGGTATCTTACCTATATACCGATTATCTCGAATTCGAGAAAGTTTACACTTACAGCGATATGCTTCAGGCAATAAATGATGCTGTTGACGAAGACTGGGGAGATGGCAGAAAAGTAACTGAAGTTGATTATGCAATGATTGACTGCGGTAATGACGGATACCCCGAAATGGCTTTATTCATGACAATCGACAACGGTAATTACGATCCTTTATACGAATATTATATTTTCAAATTTTATAACGGAAATCTTTTATTAATTGATTCCTATAATGCATATTACCGTTCCATGGGTGAATTAAATATCTACGGCGTATTCTATACATACGGAAGCGGCGGAGCAAACAGAGGTTATGAATCCTACCAGAGATGTAACAAAGACGGAATACACGAATTTATATACAGCCGTTCTATCGAAAGCGATATCGGTGAGGCTTCAATTGTCGGATATCAGATTCCTTCTTACATTGATCTTCCCGAAGATTATCCCCAGTATCACGAGACTGCCGGCAATATAATCTGCTATTCTTACAGTTTTGAAGAATACAGTTATGAAAACGATGGTGATGACGATTATTACAATCAGTATCTGGACCAGTTTATATATGTATTCACAGACAGACAGGGAGAAATAGTATATCCCGATGAAGAATATCAGAAAATCTATGATCAGTGCGGTTTTACCATTACCGATTTTGAAGGAGTAAACAAAATCATTGACGGAAGGCTCAATGAACTTGGAATGGAAAAAGAAGAACTTTTAAACTCATTTACAGAAAACTATGTTATTCCCAATTGGCAGGTAATTGATACATTTAAATAATTGATTTATAAAAAAATTATCGCCCGTCTCAATTATGAGAACGGGCGATTTTTTATTGCTTATTATCTTAAGAATAAAATGATTCTGAACACGGCAAGCAGAATCCCGAGAATAATCATAACGATTCCGCTTATTCTGTTTTTGGCTACAGCGTTCGGATCGTCTCTTCTTTCCTTCTTGGTCGAAATTCGGGGAAACAAAGCCATAAACGCTCCAAGTCCCGCAATTATTATTCCAAGGAAAACAGGTATTAAATCATACAACATTATTCATTCACCCCCACTCAATAAATAACCTTATGATTATACTACCACGGAAAAACTTTATTTTACAACAATATTTACTATCTTGGCCGGAACGTAAATCTCTTTTACGATGGTCTTTCCTTCGATTGCCTTTGCAACACCGTCGACTGCTTTGGCTTTTGCAAGAGCCGTATCTTTATCTTCTGTCTTAAGAAGCTCTACAACACCTTTTACTTTGCCGTTTACCTGAACGCCGATTTCAATGGTGTCTTCGTTAAGTGCTGCTTCATCGAACTGAGGCCATGCTTCATAAGCGATAGTCTTGTCATGGCCCAATTCTGACCAGATTTCTTCGCCTATATGAGGACATATACATGAAAGCATCTTGATAAAGCCTTCCGCATATTCCTTGGGACATGTGCCCTTAACGGCTTCATTCATAAAGATCATCATCTGAGCGATGGCCGTATTAAAACCGAGAGACTCAAAGTCTGATGTAACTTTCTTAACCGTCTGGTTGTAAACCTTGGTAAGTCTTCCGTCATTATTTTCTGTAATATTCTCTTCGTTGGTAAAGTAATTCCAGACTCTGTTAAGATATTTTCTGGCGCCTTCAACACCCGAAGAACTCCAGGGCTTTGAAACCTCAAGAGGACCCATAAACATTTCATAGAGTCTTAATGTATCTGCACCGTAATCTCTTACGATATCCGAAGGATTAACAACAAATTCGGGGAATCTCTTACCCATCTTAATGCCGTTTTCACCCAAAATCATACCCTGATGAACGAGTTTCTTGAACGGCTCTTTTACGGGCGAAATGCCTTCGTTGTAAAGGAAACGGTTCCATATTCTCGAATACATCAGATGTCCTACCGCATGTTCGGGACCACCGATATAAAGGTCAACGGGAAGCCAGTGCTTTAAGAGTTCGGGATCCGCGATAGCCTTATCGTTCTTGGGATCGATATATCTCATGTAATACCATGAAGAACCTGCGGAACCGGGCATTGTGGAAGTCTCTCTCTTGCCTTTGACTCCGTTTTTCTCATATACTTTCCATTCAGTTGCATTTTCAAGAGGCGCCTGACCGTTCTTGCCCTTATAATCATCAAGTAACGGAAGTTCAAGAGGCAGTTCGTCATCATCCAAAACATGGATATTACCGTCTTCGTCATACCATACGGGAACAGGCTCGCCCCAGTAACGCTGACGCGCGAATATCCACTCACGGAAGTGATAATTGACAGTTCTCTTTGCAACGCCCATCTTCTCAAGCTTCTGAGTGATTGCTTCTTTGGCATCTTCTACAACCATACCGGTGAATTCTTCGGAATTAATAAGCTTACAGCCTTTGCCGAGATAATCATATTTTTCAAATGCACATTCGCTTACATCTCTTCCGTCGATAACCTGAATCATATCGATATTATGAGCAATGGCATATTCAAAGTCTCTCTGATCGTGTGAAGGTACGGCCATAACGGCACCTGTACCGTAGTTTGCAAGTACGAAATCACCGATGAACATACGGACTTCTTTGCCGTTAACAGGGTTAATACATGTAACACCCTTTAATTCACAGCCGGACTTTGTCTTGTTAAGTTCGGTTCTGTCCATATCGTTCTTCTTTAATGTTTCGTCGATATAAGCCTGAACCTCTTCTTTATTCTCAATTCTGGGCATCAAATCTTTTACGATCTGTCCGTCGGGAGCAAGAACCATAAAAGTAATACCGTAAATGGTTTCGATACATGTTGTATAAATCGAGAACTCTCCGCCGCCTACAATCTGAAATTTAACTTCCACACCTTCGGAACGTCCGATCCAGTGACGCTGCATATCCTTGGTTGATTCGGGCCAGTCTATTTCATTTAAGCCTTCAAGAAGTTCATCCGCAAAGGCAACCTGGTCGATAACCCACTGTTTCATGTTCTTTCTGACAACGGGATAACCGCCTCGCTCGGATTTGCCGTCGATAACTTCATCGTTCGAAAGGACCGTACCGAGTTCTTCACACCAGTTAACAGGCATATCGATAAGCTTTGCATAGCCTTTTTCATAGAGTTTCTTAAAAATCCACTGAGTCCATTTATAGAAAGAAGGATCGCTTGTTGCAATCATTTTAGACCAGTCATAATCAAAACCGAGTTCCTTTAACTGTTTGGAAAAGGTCTTAATATTTTCCTGAGTAAAGCCGTTAGGATTATTACCTGTGGTTACAGCATACTGTTCTGCGGGAAGTCCGAATGAATCGTATCCCATGGGATGAAGTACATTATATCCCTGCATTCTCTTCATTCTCGATGAAATATCTGTTGCGGTATATCCTTCAGGATGACCTGCATGAAGGCCTACACCCGAAGGGTAAGGGAACATATCAAGAGCATAAAATTTAGGCTTTGAAAAATCCCAGACATCTGTTTTAAATGTCTCATTCTCCTCCCAGTATTTCTGCCATTTAGGCTCAACTTCACGATGATTATAAGGTCTGTTCATAATTAATCTCCATATTTTTTTAAACAACTTATATAATATTAGTTATTTTATGCCCAAAAGTCAATAGAATGGGCGGTTGAGGAAATGTCAAAAAAATATGCCGGAAGATAAACTTCCGGCACATTTTAAATGTTTATTAAAAACAATTTTTCAGACTATTCTGCGTTGCCTTCTGCAACCTTGTCAGCTCTTTCCTTAACTTCAGCTTCCTGAATATCTGAAGGAGCCTGTTCGTAACGTGCGAACTCATATTCGAAATCGCCACGTCCGCCTGTCATGGAACGAAGGTCGGTACAGTATCCGAATAAGCTCATCATAGGGATATCTGCTTCTACAACAGTCTTTCCGTTTCCTGCAGGATTCATACCGAGAACACGTCCTCTTCTCTTGTTTAAGTCACCCATGACATCACCTGTGAAATCATTTGGAACGGTAACCTTAAGGGATGCGATAGGCTCAAGGAGAATGGGACCTGCCTCCATAAAGCCTTTCTTGAAGGCCTGGATTGTAGCCATCTTGAATGCCATTTCCGAAGAGTCAACAGGATGATATGAACCATCGTAAAGAGTAGCCTTAACACCTACAACGGGATATGCTGCAAGAGGTCCTCTTAAAACAGATTCCTGTAAACCTTTTTCTACTGCAGGGAAGTAGTTCTTTGGAACTGCGCCGCCTACAACTTCTTCTTCGAATACATAAGGAGTCTCAAGATCGCCCGATGGACAGAAACGCATCTTTACATGACCGTACTGACCGTGACCGCCGGACTGTTTCTTATATTTGTATTCAACGTCGGAATTCTTCTTAATTGTTTCTCTGAAAGCTACCTTCGGCTTTGTTAAATCAATTTTAACCTTGTATTCGTTCTCAAGTCTGGACTGGATAACGTCAATATGAAGATCACCCATACCGTAGATAAGCATCTGCTTGTTCTCTGAATCGTTAACAGCCTTGATTGTCTGATCTTCATGCATAATCTTCTGAAGAGACTGAGCAATTTTATCAACATCGGCTTTGTTAACAGCATGGTATCTCTTGTATGTATAAGGCTTCGGAAGTTCAGCTTTACCGAATCTGATGATATGTGATTTTGTGGAAAGTGTATTTCCTGTTCTTGCTGCTGTAATCTTGGCAAGAGCACCGATATCACCTGCGTGAAGTTCGGGAACTTCGATAGGCTTGTTACCCTGAAGAAGGTAAATCTTACCGATTTTCTCTTCAACCTGCTTCTCGTCGTTGTACATCAGATCATCTGTCTTAAGAACACCTGACATAACCTTGATAAGTGAGTACTTACCGATGAAAGGATCCACGATGGTCTTAAAGATGTATGCTGATTTAGCCTTGGAGAAATCATAGTTGGCTTCAAATACTTCGTTGGTCTTTAAGTCGATACCAGCAACTGTTCTCGAATCGGGACCGGGAAGATATTTAACGATATCGTCCATCAATGTATAAATGCCCTGGCAGAGGATATTTGAACCCATTGAAATGGGAACGATGCTGCAGTCGTTAACGGAAACTCTTAATGCCTGACGGATTTCATTTTCGGTAAATGTTTCGCCGCCGAAATATCTTTCCATAAGATCTTCGCTTGTTTCTGCAACGGATTCCATTAAAGTTTCTCTGTAGCTTTCAAGATATTCCTTGTTGGCTTCGGGAACTTCACATTCCTTAACTTCCTTGCCTTCCCACTTGTAAGCCTGTTCTGTGATTACATTAACGTAACCTGTGAACTTTTCATTCTCTCTGATAGGAAGATGGAAAGGAGCGATTTTCTTGCCGTAAAGAGCGGTTAAATCTTCAACAACCTGTCTGTAAGAAGCGAGATTTCCCATGCTCTTTCAGTGCCGACTTCAACGCCGGCCTTACCGGAAACAACGATAATAGCTGCATCAGCTGCGGATGCTGCTTCTTCAGCTTCACCTACGAAATCAAAGAAACCGGGAGTGTCGAGTACGTTGATTTTTACTCCGTTCCACTCTATCGGTATAAGAGACGTATAAATAGAAATCTGTCTTTTAATCTCTTCTTTGCCATAGTCGCTGACAGTATTGCCATCGCTGATTTTGCCCATTCTTGAAGTAAGACCTCCAAGATAAGCCATAGCTTCGGCAAGTGATGTTTTTCCTGCGCCTCCGTGGCCGAGCAGACAGACGTTTCTGATCTTATCAGTTGTGTAAATGTTCATGTTGTAACCTCCGAGTTTTTATTTGGGGTTAAATAAAAAAATTCCCCTTTAGAAACTATCAACCCCACTCAGTATATTTTACTAAAAACGGACAGATTATACAACGTTTAATATTTGTTTTGTACAAAAAATACGATTAAAACTGATAAAATTTGTTTATTTTACCGTATAAAACTAAACATATTCAAAGGCATTCTTAATCCACTCGATTTCTTCGCCTTTAATCGAAATCACATCAAAACGAATGCTTTTATTATCTTCTATTTTATTAATCAGTCTGTAAAAATCGCTCACTCTGCATATTTTACGTATTTTATGAATGTTTACGGCTTCTTTCGGACTGCCCATATAATCGGAGCTTCTGTATTTAACCTCATAAAAGACAAGCGTATCCTTGTCGTTGCCGATTATATCGATTTCACCGATTTTACATCTGAAATTCATGAAAAGTATTTCGACATTCTGCTTTTCAAGATATTCCGCGGCAGTTTTTTCGTAACCTCCGCCCGTAGTTCTTTTGTTTATAAAATCACCTCCATTGCATCAAAAAAACACCCAAACAGCAAATATTTGAATTAAAAGGGAAAAATAAGAAATATACAGAAATCAGATATAATTATGAATAAAGGATCTCCTGTGAATCTCGCAGGGACCGTATTTCTTTAAACCTTCGATATGTGCGGCCGTACCGTAGCCTTTGTTTTTTGCAAACTCATATCCGGGATATTTTTCATCAAATTCAGCCATCATTCTGTCTCTTGTGACTTTTGCGACAATGGATGCTGCGCCTATTGAAATGCTTTTTGCGTCACCTTTTATGATGGGAACCTGCTTAATGTCAACGCCCGGAATCGTTACCGCATCATTTAACAAAACGTCGGGTTTTACCGAGAGATTGTTTATCGCCTCTCTCATGGCTTCGTAAGTAGCCTGAAGAATATTTATTTCGTCAATTCTTCTGTTGTCTTTTATACCGATACCGTATGCTACGGCTTCTTTTATGATAATGTCGTAGAGTTCTTCTCTTCTTTTCTCGGAGAGCTTCTTGGAGTCGTTTATGTAAAGAATATTGCAGTCTTTGGGCAATATAACGGCGCAGGCCACAACAGGACCCGCAAAAGGACCTCTTCCGACCTCATCTATACCGCACACATAGCCAAAATGCTCATATTCTTTTTCATACTGCTTTAAAGCCTCGATTCTTTTAAGTTCGGCTTCAAGCTTTTCGCCCTTAAGTTCTCTCATATTACTCTTCCGAATGTTTTACAAGACCGATTTTGTTAAAAGGATAAATTCTTAACCATGCACGGCCTATAATATTCTCTTTTTTGATATTTCCGACCTCATAAAATCTCGAATCGAAGGACGCGTTACGATTATCGCCCAGTACGAAATATTCGTTTTCGCCTAAAACAATGGGTTTCGAAGCAATACCGGGATCTTGGATTTTTTCTTTGCCGAAATTTTCTTTTAATAAAACATCGTTAATAAAAATATTTCCGTCATCGTCGATATATACGGTCTCGCCCGGAAGACCGATGATTCTTTTTATGAAATAATTTCTTTTCTGATAAGGAAATACAATGACGTCAAATCTTTTCGGTTCTTTAAATCTGTATGAAATCTTGTCCACAATGAGATTGTCCTTGTGGAAAAGCGTATTTTCCATGCTTTCGCCGTCAACAACGGTTCTCTGACCTATAAAAGTAACTATAAAAAGAGCTATAAGAAGCAGGATAAGAAAATAAATAACCGTTTTTAAAATCTCCTTTACAGTTTCATTTGTTTTTTTGTTCTTTTCAGCCGACATAATGGTCATCCTTTATTTTTCGATATTTTCAAGCGTAAGGCAGCCGATTTTAAGGCTTCTGAAATCATCAATCAGCATCTTGGCGCCTCTTGGTATATCAGCTTCGCCGCCTGTTTTGACGAGATTTCTTTTTACCGTGTAATCCGTCAGAATACTGACACTGTCCTTTGACTCATCAATTTCATATTTTGAATTGAGAATTCCCGGATATTTTGATTTTAATATATCTATAAGGGAATATGCAAGTTCCTCAAAAGGCAGTATGTCATCGTTGACCGAGCCTATAAGCGCAAGTATTATTCCTGTTTTTTCATCTTCGAATTTAGGCCATAAAATACCGGGCGTATCGAGGAGTTCAAAATCATTTTTGACCGAAATCCACTGTTTTCCTTTTGTTACGCCGGGTTTATTGCCTGTCTGGGCTTTTGCCTTTCCCGCAAGTGAATTTATAAAAGTGGATTTGCCGACATTGGGAATGCCTACAACCATGCATTTAATGCTTCTTTTAAGGATTCCTCTTTTTCTGTCGCGTTCAATCTTCTCTTTGCATACTTCTTTTATGATATTATCGAGACTTTTAACGCCCTGACCGGTCCTTGAATTAATCAGTACGCATTTTATGCCTTTTTCTTCAAAATATGATTTCCACTTTTCATTGTCGTTTTTGTCGGACATATCGGACTTGTTCATGAGCACAAGTCTGAATTTGTTTTTAGCCAGAGTATCTATGTCCGGATTTCTGGACGATAAAGGAGCCCTGGCATCGATTATTTCTATGACAAGATCAACCAGTTTGATGTTCTCTTCCATCATTCTCCTGGCTTTGGTCATATGGCCGGGGTACCAGTTAATATTTATTTTCGAGTTTGTGTTTTCGCTCATATTTTAAAATATTATCTTCGCTTTTTTATCATCTGTTTTAAATCTGAACCATACTCTGCCGATAATATCATCCCTCTTCACGGGTCCGATATTACCGTATCTTGAATCCTCGGAATCGTTTCTGTTGTCTCCTAACACGAAATATTCGTCCTTTGCAAGAACTATGGGCTCTTCGGCAAGTCCGGCATATTCCATGGGTTCAAACAAATCTTCGTCTTCAAATAAAGAGCCGTTTACATATAAATGTCCGTTCTCTATCAGAACTTCGTCCCCTCCGACCGCTACGACTCTTTTAAGATAAAGATACGAATTCTTGTTGCCGTTGGGATAAAAGGCTATTATCTGACCGACTCTGGGTTTAAACAGAACAAATGAGGATTTGTTTATCAAAACCTCTCCGGAATTGTAAAGCACGGGATTCATGCCGTCACCGATAACTGCCGTTTTGGTTCCGAACACAAGGACAAGTACAAACGCAATAAAAGAAACCGCCGCCATCCAGAACAGCAAAACAAAAAGTCCCGTGAAATGATGCGGCTTTATCTTTTTTTCTTTTTTTACAAATGTAAGTCCCTGACGTTTTTTCATATTTTCTAAAAAAGGCAGGAATTAAATCCTGCCTCATTTTTAAGATTAGATTTTCTCTTTTACTTTCGCTTTCTTTCCGACTCTGTCTCTTAAGTAGAAAAGTTTAGCTCTTCTTATCTTACCCTTACGAACAACTTCTACGTCTGCAACGTTAGGGGAATGAATGGGCCAAGTCTTCTCAACACCACAGCCGTTGGAAATCTTACGAACCGTAAATGTCTGACGGTTTGAACCGCCCTGAATCTTAATAACTGTTCCTTCGAAAATCTGGATTCTGGATTTGTTACCTTCCTGAATTCTGTTGTGTACTCTTACGGTATCACCGACTTCGAAAGCGGGAACGCTCTCTTTTAACTGAGCATTTTCAATCTCTTTGATAATTTCGTTCATTTTTATATCTCCTTTGTTTCATCGGATGTTCTTAAGTCAAATACGCTCAGCGGACCATCTCTTTACACGCAACTATAATAAATTACCACATAAATTCAAATAAGTCAACAAAAACGATTAACGTAAATCACATTAATCGATGTTAACATCGACCTGCAAATCATCCTTAACGGAAGCCGCTTTGACAACGACTCTTATTGCTTTGGCAATTCTGCCCTGTTTGCCGATGACCTTACCCATATCGCCCTGGGCAACATGGAGGTTTATTTCGACATTTTTACCGTCTCTGTTTTCAGTTACAGTTACTTCATCGGGATGATCTACGAGGGCTTTTGCGATAGTTTCAACTAATTCCTTCACTTATAAGCCTCCTGTGAATCATTCTCCAATTACTTTTCGATACCTGCAATCTTGAAAATTTTAGCAACGGTTTCTGTAGGCTGAGCGCCGTTGTTTAACCATTTCTTTGCTGCTTCTTCGTTTACCTTGAACTCAGAAGGATTCTTGTTGGGATCGTATGTACCGATTTCTTCGATGCATCCGCCGTTTCTGGCTGTTCTTGAATCTGAAACAACGATTCTGTAAATAGGATTTCTCTTATAACCCATTCTGCTTAATCTGATTTTAACTGACATTTTTTAGTCCTCCATAAAATATAAAAATATAATCATTATTTATTCAAAACTCCAAATCGAAGTTGTTGACTTAAAAGGGCATTTTGCCGAAACCGCCGAAGCCTCCGAAGGGACCTCTTTTCTTACCGCCCATAAGTCCGGGCATCTGCTTCATCAGTTTCTGTGTCTGTTCAAATTGCTTGATGAATCTGTTAACTACAGCTATATCTACTCCCGCACCTTTGGCGATTCTGTGTTTTCTCTGAGGATTTAATATCTTGGGATTGGAACGTTCTTTCTTGGTCATCGACAAAACAATTGCTTCCATCTGCTTAAGCTGCTTGTCGTCTATGGCTCCTTCAAGATCGTCTTTTGAAATACCCATGTTGGGCATAAGACCAAGCATTGACGAAAGGCCGCCCATCTTTTTCATCTGGTTCATGCTCTCAAGGTAATCGTTAAAATCGAATTTACCTTTTTTGAGACGGTCTCTCATATCTTTTTCTTTGTCTTTGTCGACTTCTTCACTCTCAGCCATCACTTTGTCGATAAGAGTTAAGACATCGCCCATACCGAGAATTCTGTTTGCCATTCTGTCGGGATAAAACTGTTCGAGATCGGATAACTTCTCGCCCATACCGACATAAAGAATGGGAACACCGGTAACGGCTTTAATCGAAAGCGCCGCACCGCCTCTGGTGTCGCCGTCCATCTTGCTTAAGATAAGACCGTCAACTCCGACTTTTTCGTTGAAGTCCTTTGCAACATTCACGGAATCCTGACCGATCATGGCATCGACTACAAGCAGAGTCTTGTGAACCGTTACGTTCTTCTTTATATTTATCAATTCCTGCATGAGCTCTTCATCAATCTGAAGACGTCCTGCAGTATCGAAAATAACTACATTTTCATTGTTAGCCGCAGCATATTCGAGACTCTTTTTCGCAATCTCGACGGGGTTTACGTTATCTCCCATAGAAAATACGTCAACACCCTGTTTTTCTCCGTTTACCTGCAGCTGTTTAATAGCGGCGGGACGATAAACGTCAAGCGCCACCAACAAAGGTTTCTTACCTTTTTTAATAAACTGCCCGGCTAATTTTGCGGCTGTGGTTGTTTTACCTGCACCGTTTAAACCGCAGAGCATAATAACCGTTGTGGCCTGTCCGGGTTCGAATTTAAGTTCAACGGTTTCGGAACCGAGAACATTGGTAAGTTCTTCGTTAACTATTTTAACAACAGCCTGTCCGGGGTTTAAACCTTCAAGGACTTCGCTTCCGACTGCTCTTTCTTCAACAGATTTGATGAAGTTCTTAACAACTTTATAGTTAACGTCAGCCTCAAGAAGTGCAAGTTTAACTTCTTTTAAGGCGGTTTTAACGTCTTCTTCGGTCAGTCGGCCTTTAGAACGAAGATTTTTAAATACTTTTGTAAGTTTATCCGTTAAATTTTCAAAAGCCATTACAGGTCCTCAGATAGTTTATCTATAAGCTTTCCGATTTTGCCGGTATCTGCTCCCGATTCGGAAAGAACGTCAATTTCATGCTTAATTTTATCTATGGTTTCGATGTTTTTCTGATAATTCTCGGCAAAATGAAGCTTTTCTTCGTATTCTGCCAGAATTTTGTCGATTCTTTTGACCGCGTCATGCACGCCCTGTCTGGAAATGCCGATTTCTTCGCCTATTTCGGACAAAGAAAAATCATTTTCCACAACATCCGAATAAATCTTTTTTTGATGATCTGTTAAAAGATTTCCGTATATATCAAAAAGGAGTGCTCTTTCTTTTATTCTGTCCATAGATAAATACCAAATATTTACACATAAAACGGCCAAAATAACCGCAGCTTGTTTAATATAACAAAAAAAAATAAGGGTGTCAAGACTTTTTACTTGACACCCTGAAATTTCTTTTATGATTTAAATATCAAATATCGCTTTGACAAAGGATTTTGAATCGAATTTCTGCAAATCCTCGATCCCTTCGCCGACTCCGATATATTTAACCGGAATTTTTAACTCATTCCAGATTGCTATTGCAATACCGCCTTTAGCGGTTCCGTCCATCTTGGTAAGAATTATGCCGGTAATATTGCAGGCTTCTTTGAATTCCTTGGCCTGATTGAGAGCATTCTGTCCGGTGGAAGCATCAAGAACTAAGAAGTTTTCTCGGTGAATTCCCGGGAATTCCCTGTCAATGATTCTGTTCATCTTCTTTAATTCTTCCATCAGGTTCTTTTTATTGTGAAGTCTTCCGGCCGTATCGCAGAGAAGAATATCCACATCTCTGGCTCTCGCGGACTGAAGCGCATCATAAATAACGCTCGCGGGATCCGTACCTTCCTTGGCTCCGATCATGGGAACGCCGACTTTTTCGGCCCAGCTTTCAAGCTGTTCAGTTGCTGCGGCCCTGAATGTATCTGCGGCTGCGATTAAAACCTTTTTCTTGTCTTCCTTAAAATTGTAGGCAAGCTTTCCTATGGAAGTTGTCTTGCCGACACCGTTAACACCGATTACAAAGATAATCGATTTCTCATGTTCGAAAGGATACTGGTCACCCTCTATATTGAGTCTGTCTGATAAAAGATTTATAAGGTAATCCCTGCAGTCTTCGGGCTTTTTGATATGTTCGACCTTAACGAGTGTTTTTATTTCATCAATAATTTC
>CACWZK010000069.1 GCA_902765365.1 uncultured Lachnospiraceae bacterium | reverse complement strand
GAATAAATAAAGCCCGTCTCAATTGCTTGAGACGGGCTAACCCGCGGTACCACTCAAATTGCATCCTGAAGATGCCTCCTCTTCTGACTCCAACAAGCCAAGTGCCTTAACGTGGCATAACGGGAATTATCTACTTTTTTCATTTCGGAATTCCAACTCGGAAGGGATAGCTGAAAGAATTGAATTATCGCCTCACACCAGCCGGCGACTCTCTGAAAATTCGACATCTGACGCAGTCTTCGTCACAGTTTTTAAAAATAATTTTCAATTGCTTTTTTTAAACTAACACTATTTTTTTATTATGTCAACAAAAAAATTATTTGTTTTCAAATATTTTTACACCATCATTAGTCCCTACAATGATACGATTGCACATATTTAAGAACTGACCCGTTTCCAATACCCCTACGGTATTGTCGAGTTTTTCTTTAATATCTTTTACATCGACAGGAGCAGACATATGAAGATCTGCTATATAATTGCCGTTATCCGTTACGTACAGTTCATTGTTCTTTAAACGCATTACAGGATTTAATCCAAGGTCTTTAAGTCTTTTAAGAGTGACTTTATATCCGTATGGCAATATTTCAACAGGTAAAGGAAAATCTCCGATGGAATCCACGAGTTTACTGTCATCCATTATCCAGATAACTTCTTTTGCAAGGCTTGCAACGATTTTTTCTCTGAAAAGCGCACCACCGCCACCTTTTGTCGCATTAAAATCTTTGTCGATTTCATCTACTCCGTCGATGGCTATATCAAGATACTCGACATCATTTACGTCAAGCAAAGAAATACCAAGTTCACGAGCCTGCTCTTCAGTAGCTTTCGATGTGGCAACAGCCTGAATCTTTAAACCGCCTTTAACAAGTTCGCCTACTCTTTCCACAAGATACTTTGCAGTCGAACCCGTTCCAAGACCGACTATCATTCCGTCTTTTATATAATCCGCTGCTTTTATACCTGCAATCTTCTTTTTGTTTTCCTGCATATCTTTTGCCATTTCTTATGTTTCTTTTTCTTTGTTTGCGTTTTTAGCCTTCTCTTCTTCAATCAATTGAGTAAATGCTACTTTTCCCACGAGAGTTTTGGGAAGTTCTTTTCTGAACTCATATTCGTACGGCCAGGAATACTTTGCAAGATTTTTCTCACATACTTCTCTGATTTTTTGTCTTATTTCATCGGTAGGCTCATATCCTTCACGAAGTACGATAAAAGCTTTTGCGACCTGTACCTTTAAAGGATGGTCAATCCCAATTACACAAGAAAGAAGAACTTCGGGAACACTGTCTATAATATTCTCAAGATACTGAGGATAAATATTATAGCCCGAGGAAATAATCATTCTCTTGATTCTCTGTTTAAAGAACAAGAATCCGTCCTCGTCCATGTATCCTAAATCTCCGGTATGAAGCCATATAAGTCCGTCTTCGTGTTTTCTTAATGTATTTGCAGTCTCTTCCGGCTCATTAAGATAACCCTTCATAACGGTAGGACCTGATAAAACAATTTCACCGTCCTGACCGTAAGGCATTTCTTCAAGCGTCTCGGGATTAATGACTTTATAATAAGTATCGGGGTAAGGTATGCCGATACTTCCAGCTTTATATCGGTTAACCGGTATCAGACAGCTTCCGGTCACACATTCGGTCAGTCCGTAACCTTCTCTTACCTTTGCATCCGAGCCGTGTTCTTCAAGGAACTTATCCACTTTCAGTTTAAGGCTCTCGGATAGCGAATCTCCTCCGCTGATTACAAGGTGAAGGAACGATAAATCCACGCCCTCCATCTTTTTGTTTTTAAGCATTACCTCAAAAAGAGAAGGCACACCTGCTATAATATTCGGCTTGTATTTGGTCAAAAGCCTGTCAAATTCCGCCGCATTAAACTGAGGCAGTATAACAGCCGTAGCACCCAGATAAAGCACCGTATGGACACAGATACCGAGTCCGAATCCGTGGAAAACCGGCATAATCGAGAGAATTCTGTCTCCCTCATGAAGCGTTTTGCAGATTTCGACGCTCTGAATTGCCAGTGCGTTGAAATTAAGATTTGTAAGTTCGATACCTTTGGGAAATCCGCTCGTACCGCCCGAATAAAGAATGGCGGCTGTATCGTTCTTATCGGGCTTGTATAAAGTCTCACCCGTATACTGTTTGCCGCTCTTTATGAAGTCACTCCATTTGATGTTAATATCACATTTTTCGAAATGCAGTTTCCTGCCCTTTTTCATAAAATAACCGACACCGATTGCAACGGGCATGGAATCCGCAACACTCACCTGAACTATTTTTTCAAGTTTTGTTTCAGGTAAAATATGTATGATTTTATTTAAAGCCAGATCGATTGTGACAATAATCCTGCTTTCGGTCAGGTTTACATAATATTTGATTTCGTTTTCGGCCGACAAAGGATGAATCATATTGGCCACTGCGCCGATTTTATTGACCGCATAAGAGAAATTCTTTGTAGGTGGCACATTTACCGAAATAATTGTATGCTGTCAGCCCTTCTCTCTTTTTGGCCGATTCTTCCAAAAGCAGATAAATCGAATAATCGGGATATTCCAAATGTTGTCTGACTCCGTCATATGACGAATACCATGGTGTCTTAACCTGTCCCATATTACAGTCCTTCTTTTATGCTATAAAAATTTGTCTTTGTGTTTTACGAACTTTTCCTTACGTGGTTTAAAATTGTTTTCAATCATCATTTTCTTAACCGTTTCGTATAAAAGACTGTTGGCTTCCTCGACGGAAAGATCTTTGATATCAAGCGGTTCGCCGTAGGTAATCTTTAATGTACGGCTTCTGAATTTGTAATCTCCGGTTACCGCGTAAGGTATGAGTTTACAACCGGTTCTCTGAGCCATTACAACTGCTCCGGGTTTAAAGGGGAGCAGGGTTTCTTCGGTGAAATTTCTCTTCCCCTCGGGAGAAACATTTATCGCATAGCCCTTATTTAAATAATCAATCGCGGCATTTAACGCACCGCCGTTATGTTTGGCTTTCGTATCCACAGGAATGGACCCTATAGATTTGAAAAGCCATCCGAATTTACCGTCATGCAAATCCTTGTTGGCAAGCGAATGAACCACTCTCGGAGTAGATGTGTAAACATATATGGGGTCCAATATGCAGTTGTGATTGCCCGCTATAACGCAGGGTTCTTTTTTGGGTATAACAGATTTGTTCACGTATTTCGGATTGTAAAGAATCCAGAAAAGCAGCGTGAAAATAGGCTGAAGCAATCTGTAAACCAGTGCATCCGAAGCTTTCATGAAAAGTTTTCTTCCCTGTTTTTCGCAAATTTCTCTTTATATTCTTTTATTCTTTCGGACAATTCTTTTATTTTTTCGGCACATGTATCTATTTCGGAGAGTTTGTCTTTTAAGTCTTTTTTGGTATCTTCGATTCCGAGTTTATCCGCTACAAACAAAGCAAGTTCTGAATCGGAAATATAAGGAAACTTGGTGATGAAATTAATCAGATTTATAATGACGACTATTCCCGTGATCATAAAGAAAATAACAATTATTATCGCCAGGAAAGGAGCCAGTTCGGGCTCTATATAGTTAGACGAAATAAAAAGAACAATAATGGTTGCGACGTGAAGCAGAAAAAGAATCGAAAACCAGATAATGCTCTTTTTGCATTTATCCTCGTTATAAATCATGTCTTCAACATCTTTTTCGAGAACCTTTTTGCGGTTTGAAACCCTTAAATGTTCGACTTTAAGTTTGTTGAAATCTATCCATTCGTTGGTAACTTCAACATAAGTATTGTACGCATCAAAATTAAAATCGGGTTTTCTTTTACCCGAAGCAATTTCTTCTTCAAAAATCTTATCGTTCTTTTCCTTTAATTCAAAATAAGCCTTTGTATTCTCATCAAGGGATGAACGATTGTCTTTAATATTCTTTTTTAGGTTGGATAGTTTGGCAAGATTTACAGTCTCTTTTTCATCGAGATTTTCAACGCCGATTTTTTCTGCAAATGCCGCGCCCTGTGCAGATTTGGAAGTTGCGGCAAAAAACCTTACAAGAAATATGATTGTATATACAAGAAAACCGAGAGCAAAAAATCCGAGGCCGCCGGAGCCCAAGTAAATGGCCATAGTGAGACGCCAGTCGGATTTTATATTAATAAGATATCCTGAGGATAAAATAATCAAAAAAGCGCAAACAACAATAACGGTAAAGAATTTTACCGTATACCTCCTCCTCAGTTCGCGAACCCCCTTAGCCTCTGACTCGCAAAGCATTACCTCATTTTCAAGATTGTAGATATCACTTTCCAAAAATGATATTTTCTGAAGAAGTCTGTCTTCTTCTTCGGTGGCTACTCTCATTTAACCTGTCCCGCTAATCCCCTTATTAATTCGATATCTTCGGGAGTAAGTTTAATATTTGACTGAAAAACTTCTCCGTTAGGCATCGTTACTTTCATGTCTATTATGCTTCCCTCGGTTATTCCCTGATTTTTAAGTGCACCGAGGAATGAAACAAATCTGGGATGTCTTCCCGAAAACTCGTCCCATTTTTTCTTAAATGTAAGTAAAGCAGCCGGATTGACCATTTATCTTTCCTCCAAGTATTTGCGAATTTTGTTCTTGGCCCTCTGAAAAGCATTGTCGGTGGTTTTTTCGTTTTTGCCCAAAACCCTGGCAATTTCGGATGTTTTAAGGCCGATAATATAAAGGTCCATTACCTGATATTCAAGTTTGGACAGCTCTTTTCCCATAAAGGCAACTATTTCATCATATTTTTCTTTATTGATAAGATTGTCTTCGGGATTGTAAATCTCCGACAGTCCCAAATCTTCCGTAGACAGATTTTTAAATTCGTCATCCGACGAATCGGTATGTGAAATCGAAAGGCCTTTGTTTAAAGGCTCATTCTTCGGAGAATTGGAATTAGTTATGGCTGTATAAATATTTCTTTTCACGCAGATCTGCGCAAATGTTGAAAACTTAATATTCTTGTGTTCGTCGAAATCTCTTACGGCTTTAAAAAGCCCTATCATTCCTTCCTGAACGAGGTCCTGGTCATCGCCGCCGAGTATAAATAAAGATTTGGAGCAGGCTAAAACCACGCCTTTATACTTGTTTAAAAGATAGTCCATGGCACTCTCATCGTCCTGGCTTAATCTGACAAGCTCCTCGTCGGTTAATGTGCTTAAGTCCATTTAATCTTATCCCCAATTTACATTTAGTTACTTTTACTGCATTCTCTGTCTGACAATTTCAAAGCAGAGAATTCCTGCGGCTACGGATGCATTTAACGAATCAATCTGACCTTTCATAGGAATCGTAGCGATAAAATCGCATTTTTCCTTTACAAGTCTTGAAACACCATCGCCTTCGGAACCGATTACAACTCCTATCGGTCCTTTTAAATTAAGGTTGTACATCGTTTCACCGTCCATATCCGCACAGACAAACCAGAGACCTTCCTTCTTTAATTCCTCAATGGTTTTTGAAAGATTGGTGACTTTGGCAACAGGTATATAGTTGAGTGCGCCTGCCGAAGTTCTGGCTACGGTAGCGGTAAGCCCTACGGCTCTGTTCTTTGGAATAATGACACCGTGTGCGCCCGCCTGATGTGCGCTTCGAATAATAGCGCCCAGGTTGTGCGGATCCTCGATATTGTCTAAAAGAACGATAAAAGGATCTTCGTTCCTATCTTTAGCAATCTGAAGAATATCATTCACTTCCGCATAATCATACGCTGCGGTTATCGCAATAACACCCTGATGTTTGCCGGTTTCGGACATATTATCGAGAAGCTGTTTGTCGACATATTTAATCAGACTGCCGGCTTTTTTGGCTTCTCTTTTAATCGTTAAAATCGGTCCGTCCTGACACTGGTCCAGAACATAGACCTTATCGACGCATTTGCCCGATCTGAACGCTTCTATAACGGCATTTCTGCCTTCTATCATGGATTCGTTGTATCCCATATTGTTCCTTTATCTAATCTTCTAATTTATCAAGAGCCGTTTTTAAAAGTTCAAGACATCTGTCGAGTTTTCCCGTCAGATACAAATATCCGAAAACAGCCTCAAGACCCGTGGCTCTGTGATATTCACTGTATGCTGCACTCTTTGAATGATTGGCGGTCTTGGCATTCTTGCCTCTTCTGTAAATATCAGCTTCTTCCTCGGTGAAAACTTCAGTCAGTATCTCGGCGATACGGCTCTGCGTTTTGGCATTAACCAGTTTGTTTTTATCCTTAGCCAACGCGTTAACACTTTTATTGCCCTTAGAGACAACCAGCGTTCTGACTATGATTTCGTAAACACTGTCGCCTATAAAGGCAAGTGTTAGGGGATTGTAAGTATTGATATCCGTACCTTTAATTTCAAACTGCTCTTTTATCGTAACCGGTAAATCTGTCATTTACGCTCTCTTCCACTTAACGCCTTCACGCGTATCCTCAAGCACGATGCCCTTTTCGAGAAGCTCGGCTCTTATCGCATCGGCCTTGGCAAAATCCTTGGCCTTCTTCGCTTCCTTACGTTCCTCAATCTTAGCCTCTACGAAAGCAGTAAGTTCATCGTCCGCACCGTTGTCGGAAACTTCTGTATCGGCTTTTAAAAGATCGAGACTTAATACATAGTCAAAATCTTCTATAATGGCACGCTTGGTTGCGCCGTTAAAATCAGTCTTTAAAACATCATAAAGAAGCGTGATGCCCATGGCGGTATTAATATCGTTGCCTACGGTTTCCGCAAATTTATCATGCCATTCTTTTACGATTTTCTCGTCAACCGCACCTTCTTCTTTTATGGTCGCAATCTTATTCTTTAACTTCTTGTAGGTCGCCTCAGCCTGATCAAGCGCTTCATAAGAGAACGTGAGGGGCTTGCGGTAATGCGACTGGAGAGCGAAGAATCTGTATGCGAGAGGATTATAACCCTTTTCTTCCAAAAGAGACACGGTTAAAAATTCGCCCTTGCTCTTGCTCATCTTACCGGTTTCATCGTTTAAATGATGTACATGGAACCAGTAATTGCACCACTTGTGTCCGAGGAAAGATTCGCTCTGTGCAATCTCGTTTGTATGATGAGGGAATATATTATCGACACCGCCGCAGTGGATATCCATATAATCTCCGAGATGCTTCATACTGATGCATGAACATTCAATATGCCATCCGGGATATCCTACTCCCCAGGGGCTGTCCCATTTAAGAGCCTGATCCTCGAATTTTGACTTGGTAAACCAGAGTACGAAATCGTTCTTGTTTTTCTTGTTTGTATCTTCGGTAACATCGTCACGTACTCCGACTTTTAAATCATCCTCGGACTGATTGCCGAAAACATAGTACTCTTTAAGTTTTGAGGTATCAAAATATATATTCTCGCCTGCTTTGTACGCATATCCTTTTTCAAGCAGGACTTTGATCATATTGATGAATTCGTCGATGCAGTTGGTTGCGGGCTCAACCACATCGGGAGTTTTGATATTTAATTTTGCGCAGTCACTAAAAAACGCATCGGTATAAAACTTTGCAATTTCCATTACAGTCTTATGCTCACGCTTTGCGCCTTTTAACATTTTGTCTTCGCCCGTATCGGCATCGGATGAAAGATGTCCGACATCGGTGATATTCATGACTCTTTTAACATCATATCCGCTATAGCGAAGTGTCTTTTCGAGCACATCCTCCATCAGATAGGATCTTAAATTACCGATATGTGCAAAATGATAAACCGTAGGTCCGCAGGTATACATCGATACCTTTCCCTCTACATTGGGTTTGAATTCTTCTATGCGTTTTGTAAGTGTATTGTATATTTTCATAATAATCTCCAATTAAATTTTATTCTAAGTTACGAATCATAAAAGAAATGACCGCAACATAACTATATTACATCATTTCGAGTGATTATTCAATTTAATTGCTGACAGTGTATCTTCAAATATACATGTATCGTTTTTCGTTTTATCATTACAATCATTTTTCTCTTGCCTCTTAATGAAAAACAGCTTCTGCATTGTATTTTGTAAGAATATCTTTTGAGCCTTCCTCACCCAGTATCAGACATACTGTGGAAAGCGCATCTCCTTCAAGAGAAGAATCGCTAAGGATTGTTACGCTTTTAATGCCGTTATCCACGGGATAACCCGTCGCAGTATCAAGAATATGGTGATACTTAATTCCGTCATATTCAACGTATCTTTCGTACGTACCGCTCGTTACAACCGATGAGTTGTTTGCTTTCAGGCTCTCGATTATCTCTCCCGAATTGTCGGGATCTTTAATGCCTATATTGTAATCGCTTCCGTCCGGCTTTGTACCGATTACAACCACATTTCCGCCGAGCGAAATAATGGCGCTTTTAACATCTTTTGAGACAAGATATTCTTTTAATTTATCCGCAATATATCCTTTGGCTATAAAGCCCAAATCTATTCTTGTTTCCGGATTTTTAAGACGAACGGTATAATCATCTTCGAGAATTACATTGCGGTAATCGACATTTTTTAGAGCATCCTGTATCTTCGAATCCGACGGCTTGCTTTTCTTTTTGGTAATACCTGCTTCCGATAAAATACCGCTCTCGTGTGACAATCCCCAGGTATCCATAAGGGGTGCTATCGTAATATCAACCGCACCGTCTGTTTCTTCGCAGAACTCAATGGCTCTTTGTAAAAGATAATATGTCTCGGGATCTACTTTTACGCTCTCCCCCGCAGCATGATTAATATTATAAACATCGCTTCCTTCAATAGTGGGAGAAAAAAGAGCATCATATCTTTCGCACATCTTAAGGCATTCATCCAGATATTTGGAATCTTTGGATGAATACACGGTAAGATTCACATAGGTATCAAAATAATAGCCGTCTTTATTAAGGCTCTTACCGTTTCTGCCCGTCAAAAACACCGAGACGATGATTGCCACCGTGACAAGCAGCAGTATTAAGATTTGCAGTAAGTTTTTTTTGCTCATAAAAGATTTAAGTTTTAAAAAGGTACCGACAAATGCCGATACCTTTTATTCCTTCTTCTAAAAGAAAATACATTAATGCTCGACGATGGAACCTCTTTTACATTTTTCAACGCAGGTTCCGCAGCCTACACATTTAGCGTAATCAATCTTTGCATGGAAGTCCGTAACATCAACTGCTTCGGCGGGACAGTTCTTTTTGCAGAGTCCGCAGCCGATACAGCCGTTTGCACATTCTTTCATTGTAACCGGGCCCTTTTCCGTTGAAGAGCAGGCTACGGCATATTTTGCAGAATAAGGTATCAGTTCTATTAAGTGCTGAGGACATACGGCAACACATTTACCGCATGCTTTACACTTTTCTTTATCAACTTTAGCTACTCCGTTTATTACATGAATAGCGTCAAAAGGACAGGCTTTTACACAGCTTCCGAAGCCCTGACAGCCATGATTGCATGCTTTCGGTCCTTTGTTGGGAACGAACATCAGCATCTGACAGTCTTCCTGACCTACATAATCATAGTTCTTCTTTGATGCTTCACAGTCTCCGTTACATTTAACGAATGCAACCATTTTTTCGGTTTCAACAGCATCAACGCCCATGATTGCGGCAACTTTTTTGCCGACTTCTTCACCGCCCACGGGACATCCGTTAACCGGTGCTTCGCCTTTTACGATTGCGGCAGCAAGTCCGGAACAGCCGGGATAACCGCAGCCGCCACAGTTGTTGCCGGGAAGTACTTCGACGATTTTCTCTTCTCTCTCATCTACGCTGACTTTGAAGATAACCGAAGCTATTCCCAAAAATATTCCTATAAACAAACCTACTGCAGCCACAATGCCTACAGCAAGCAGTATACCTGTAAAACTCATATCTGTCTCCTTAAATCAAACCCGAAAATCCGCAGAATGCAATTGCCATAAGACCTGCGGTAACTAATACGATGGGCATTCCCTTCATGTATTTAGGTATATTGTTGTATTCCATCTTTTCTCTTAAGCCTGCGAGGATAATGATTGAAATCGCAAAGCCCGCAGCGGTTGCAAAACCGTTTACAACGCCGGTTAAGATATCATACTCAAGGTTAACGTTATTGATAGCCACACCCAAAACCGCACAGTTGGTGGTAATTAAAGGAAGATATACACCGAGTGCCTGGTAAAGGGACTTCATGTACTTCTTTAAGAAAAACTCAACAAACTGTACTAAAGCTGCAATTATCAAAATGAAAACAATTGTTTTCAGATATTCGATATTTAAAGGTTTTAAAATAAATTTGTAAATAAGTCCCGCTACAAGTGATGAAAGTGTGATGACAAAGATAAGCGCACCACCCATACCTGCGGCTGT
This sequence comes from uncultured Lachnospiraceae bacterium, assembly GCA_902765365.1. Lineage (GTDB taxonomy): Bacteria > Bacillota > Clostridia > Lachnospirales > Lachnospiraceae > UBA3766. Next base: position 1,149 of record CACWZK010000069.1, on the reverse strand, counting down.
CTTAACTTTCTTCGAAACACCGAGGAAAGGACAAAGTCCCAAGAACTGACTTAAAACTACATTGCTTATCAAGGAAGAGCTGATGGCAATAACGATAATGTTACCAATATATGTTCCGTTCATTTATTTGCCCTCCTTCTCTTCTTTTATGTCTTCATCTGTTTCTTCAGAAGCAAGAATATCTTTAAGTTCGGTATCTTCACCACGCGTAACTTCAACACTCTCTTTTTTCTCTTCAACAGTTTTTTCTTCTTTGACTTCCGTGGCGGGAGTTTCTTCTTTTACGGTGTTATCCACGATTCTGTGAGCGCAGCCTGTCTCGCCGCAGCTTAAGCAGTCATGTGAGCAGCCCGAACCGATCTTTGAAGTATCCTTGCCTGCCTTGGCACCTTTGTCTTTAATAACATTCTGAATCATTGTAAGGGTTGCGAGCACAAAGAATGCACCGGGAGCCATAACAAGGATTCCGATAGGTGATATGGATGAGAATTCGATTGTAAGTATGTTGTTGATGATACCGGCAAATCCTTTGGCCTTGGGGCTTATTACTTTGCCGAGAGCACCTACGAGCATAACCGATACGGGATTTGAGAACATATCGTCAATCGCAAATCCGAATAATGTGCCGGCACCCAAAAATTCTCTTATAAGTCCGATAATTGTAAGTGCCATTGTAAATCCGAGTCCCATTCCGATACCGTCAAAGAGTGAAGGGAATACGGGATTCTTGGAAGCATAGCTTTCCGCACGTCCGAGGATGATACAGTTAACAACTATGAGCGAAATGTAAATGCCCAGAGCCGAGTATAACCCGGGAACAAAAGCATGCATTAAAAGTTCAACTATTGTAACGAAAGTTGCAATAATAACAATATACGCAGGAATACGAACCTTATCGGGAATAATCTTACGAAGAGCCGATATGATCATATTCGAAAGTGCAAGTACCACCATCGTGGAAAGACCCATACCAAGACCGTTAATTGCACTTGTGGTAACGGCAAGTGTGGGACACATACCAAGCATAAGCACGAAAGTGGGATTTTCTTTAATGAGTCCGTTGTAGAGACGTTCCAAACATCTTTTCATTATTCGTTCCCTCCTTCGTTTAAAATTGTAAAATATCTCGCGCCGGTATTAACGCCGTTT
>CACWZK010000068.1 GCA_902765365.1 uncultured Lachnospiraceae bacterium | reverse complement strand
GCGGTAAACAACAATTTCCTTATCATCGCAGGCTTTGTTGCATGTATGGTAATCTTTGTATTTCCGCTTTTCTTACTCGGAACGGTTACTCCTTCCCTCGTAAAATACACGGTCGACAATCTTGACGACAACGGAAAACTCGTCGGCAACTTAAATGCGGCCAACACCATAGGAAGCATCATCGGTACATTTGTGCCGACTTTCATCAGTATCCCTGCGGTCGGAACTTCAATCACGTTTTTAATCTTCGCGGGCATCCTTTTGATCCTCTCGGCGGTTTATTTTATCACGTCTAAAATCAGCATGAAAAAAATCAAAAGACTCCCTGTCGGAATGGTGATTTTCGCGCTTTGCTGCGCACTCGGATGGAAGAGCAATTTCGCTTTCTGGCAGAATAATCTCCTGTACGAAGGCGAGTCAATATACAACTATCTCCAGGTTTATGATGACGACAGAGCGATTTATTTTTCAACGAATGTGCTCTTTGGAATTCAGTCCGTGCTCCTTTTATGAGCGGTGTCAATGAAAAGGATGCGCTCGACATTCTTATTTTAGGCAACGGAACAGGCACTTTTGCAACACAGTGCGAAAGATATTTTGACAAGGATCTTCACATCACGGGCGTGGAAATCGACGAAAAGATTACGAAGCTTGCGAAGGAATATTTCGAACTTCCCGAAGACATCGAAGTCATCACATACGACGGCAGAGCATACTTAAACGCGATAGACAAAAAATACGACGTCATCATGGTGGATGCGTATCAGGACATAACGATTCCTTTTCAGATGTCGTCGATTGAATTTTTTAAGCTCGTAAAAGATCACTTAAAAGACGACGGTGTCATGGTCGTTAACATGAATATGAAAAGTAACGCAGAAGGCGGTATAAATGATTATTTATCCGACACTATCTGTCAGGTATTTTCGGAGAGTTACTATGCGGATACGTCGGCACTCGGCAACCGTGAATTTTATGCTTCCAACAATCCCGAAATGCTTGATGTTTTTGCTAAAAATATTGCCATGGAGCAGGACGAAAATCTGACCTATATGATGCAGAGAGTCTCCGACAGACTTACGGAATATGAGGCAGGTGACCTTGTGATGACCGATGACAAAGCACCGGTGGAACTTTTGGGCATGAAGGTTATCGACGAAATTATCCAGACGGAAATGGCTTATTACAAAGGAGTTTTCAAAGAGGGCGGAATCAAAGCCGTAATTGAAAATCTGTAAAATGACGCACGAAGAAAAGTTTATCAAAATGACAACAGAGCCCATACCGAAATTAGTCGGACGCCTCGCCGTACCGACTATTTTAAGTATGCTTGTCACATCCTTTTACAACATGGTTGACACATACTTTGTGGGCAAAATAAATACATCCGCATCGGGCGCCGTTGGTATTGTTTTTTCGCTGATGGCAATCATTCAGGCGTTCGGTTTTATGTTCGGACACGGCTCGGGCAATTTCCTGGCAAGGAAACTCGGCGAACAGAAGGAAGAAGAGGCTGAAGTAATCGCCAACGCAGGCTTTGCTTTTGCATTTTCATTCGGAATTATCTTAGCGGTTGTCGGCCTTTTAAATCTTGACAGACTCGCGTATCTTTTAGGATCGACCGATACCATCCTTCCGTATGCGCGTTCCTATATGGGACCGATTCTAATCGGTGCTCCGTGGATGATGTCATCCATAGTTTTAAACAACGAAATCAGATATCAGGGCAACGCCAAAACCGCGATGTTCGGTATTATGGCGGGCGCGGTAATAAATATCGGGCTCGATCCGCTCCTTATGTTTACATTCAAACTCGGCATTATGGGCGCAGCAATCGCAACGATTTCGGGCCAGCTCATAAGCTTTATCATCCTTCTTCTTACCACGAGAAGAGCGGGCAATATAAAAATCACTCTTAAAAGAAATCCGTTCGCATTCAGATATCTCTGGGAGATTGTATCCGGCGGACTTCCCTCACTTTTCAGACAGGGACTCGCAAGTATCTCGGGCATCATGTTAAATGTCGTGGCTAAAAGAGTCGCAGGTCCCGAGTTTGCCGATGCAACCATTGCAGGTATGGCCATAGTCGGCAAAATCAGCATGTCGTTAAACTCCACCGTTATCGGTTTCGGTCAGGGCTTTCAGCCCGTGTGCAGTTTCAATTTCGGCGCGGCCAAATATAAGCGTGTAAAAGAAGCATTCCTTTTCTCGGTCAAAGTCTGTGCGGGCCTTATGGTTGTTGTAGGCGCCGCCTGTTTCGTCTTCGCTCCGCAGATAGTCGAACTTTTCAGAAAAGGCGATGCAATGGTAGTCGAGGTCGGTGCTTTCGCATTAAGAGCGCAGTGTGTAACATATGTCTTCGGCGTATGGATTATCCTTACAAACATGCTTTTGCAGGCATCGGGCAGAGCGTTCGGCGCGACCGTTATTTCATCCTGCCGTTCGGGACTCTGTTTCATCCCGGTGATACTTGTTCTTCCGCTTTTCCTTGGAATTACGGGTGTTCAGATATCGCAGGCTGTAGCGGATATGATAGCGTTTTTCATATCACTCGGAGGCGGACTCTACTTCTTAAGAAAATTAGACCAAAGCGAAGGCTCGGTAATTAAATAAATCAGAAAAATAAGGCTTTTAAATTGCCGTAAAATCAATGTTTTTTTGAGACTTGCAAATATATAATATAAAGTGAGTAAAAAGGGTGTTTTCAGAACTTAACGGTTTTGGAGGGATGATATGAATATTAAGTGCAATTACTGCGGTTCCGAATTCGATGAAACTCTCGAAAAGTGCCCAAATTGCGGTGCTTCCAACGCTAATGTAAAGCGTTCTACAATCGATCAGCCTAAAACAATTGAAGAACTGAAAAAATGGTATTCAGATAAAGGACTGCCTCCTTATGAGACTACCAGATTTTTTATTGGAATTGATTACAAAGGTCCGAGAGCATTCGGTATTTATAAGGATGAAAACTCCGGCAAATGTGTCGTATATAAAAACAAAGACACCGGGCAGCGTGCTGTCAGATACGAGGGTACCGATGAGGCATATGCCGTAAACGAACTTTTTATGCGCCTTAAGCAGGAAATCCTCGAGCAGAAGGCCGGAAATATTTCTGAGGGTACATATACTGCGCCAAGCACCCCTCAAACACATGAAGAAGCTGTAGATTCGGCTTATCTTCAGTATAAAAAAGAATTCGAATATAAAAGACAGAAAAGAAGAACCCTGCTTGGTGGAGGAATAGCGGTTTTAGCTGTATTACTTGTAGTAGTACTTGCTATAGCGAAAGGCGGGGTTATAAGGGATCAAATTCCCTCAACCGTGAAATCAGGTTATTACCGGTATGACGACAACTCTTATTATCACATGAGTGAGTCTCAGTATAACAATTGGCTTTTATACAGCCCTGATTCCGGTAAATGGGAAGAATGTCACGTTGAGGATACTTTTTTGGTTGACCCTAAGAAGTCCCAAAAGTATTTTGTTTCCGAAAATGATTATGATTCTCTCGGATGTCCCGATGCACTTGAATCAAAAGCTTACCTGGATTATAAAAACAATTATTCCGTCAGCAAAGGCTATTACAAGTTTAACGGCGAATACTATTATCATGATGAAGTTCGTGACAATTTTGGCTGGTATTTGTACGATGCGGATAAGGATGACTGGTATAGTATTTCCTATGTGCCGGACAGTTTAACACATCAGTATACGGCAAAGGATTTCACTTATGAACCTAACTGGGAAACGGAAACGTCTGTAAGTGATTATTTTTCTTCAGACTATTATGTAAGCACGTATTCCGAAGATAAGAATTCAAGCAGTTCGGGAAGCTCATATTCGTCAAGCAGTCACAGTTCGAAAAGTTCCGATAGTAGCAGCTGGTGGGATAGTTCCGATGATGATTCCTGGAGCTCTTCGGATTCATCATGGGACTGGAGCAGTTCTGATTCGTGGGATTCGGGTTCCACCGACTGGGGCAGCGACTGGTAATTCTTAAAAGATAAAAAAATACGAAGATCAAATTTTGAAAGGACAGATAAATGAGTCAGGATGATAAGAAAACTCCAGTTCTTTCCACACTCTGCCACATCATAAAAGATGACAGTTATCTTATGATGCACAGGGTTAAAAAGGAGAACGACATCAACAAAGACAAGTGGATTGGCGTGGGCGGTAAATTCGAATACGGCGAAAGTCCCGAAGAATGTCTTTTACGAGAAGTAAAAGAGGAGACCGGCCTCACACTTACCAAATATAAATTCAGAGGAATTGTGACATTCTGCTACGGCGAGGATGTGGTCGAATACATGCATATTTTCGACGGATATGAATTTGAGGGCGAGCTTACCGAATGCGATGAGGGAGAACTGGTCTGGGTTCCCATAAAAGATGTATGCAGCCTGCCCATCTGGGAAGGCGATAAAATCTTTTTTAAGCTTTTGGCCGAAAATGCGGATTTCTTTTCATTAAAACTTGTCTACGATACCGATGATACGCTAAAGGAAGCAGTTGTTTACTGATTGGCGTAAAAATGGTAAAATAAATATGTTGTGGGTATGTAAAAACCTTGGAGGTTATTTATGGAAGAGAAGAATTCAAGTATAGTCTTTTATATCCTGATTACGATTATCGTGACGGGATTGTCTATTTTGCTTGCGCCGAAGTTAATCAATGTATGTTCGTCGTATATTTATAAAAAGCAGAAACCCAAAGTAAACGTAAAATTTGATAAGAACTACGGACCCAGAATTGTGAAGAAGAGAAAGTAGGAGGCAGAAGTGGCATGGATGCTTTAATGACGGATAATGTAGCGGAGAGAATAATGGCAGCAATCAGAGATGTTCAAAAGAATATGACCAAACTGAATATCATGGTTATGGGAAAGACGGGTGCCGGAAAAAGTACCCTTATTAACAATGTGTTCAGCAGAAATCTCGCACAGACGGGTATAGGAAAACCTGTCACACAGTCCATTCGCAAATACGAGATAGAGGATTTTCCTCTGGCAATTTATGATACGCCCGGTCTTGAACTTGGAGGCGAAAATGCAATAGATGAGCTCCTAAAAGAATCAAAAGAAGTTCTTGCAAAGGGTGCAATGCGCGGTATTTCCGAATCGATTCACTGTATCTGGTACTGTGTTTCCACACCTTCGCATCGTTTCGAAGAGGCAGAGGTTGAATTCATAAAGAAATTCCTCGATGAAGCAAACGAGTTCTGCGTACCCGTAATTATAGTGCTTACACAGTCTTATTCGAAGAAAGATGCCAAGGCATTAATGTCTGAAATCGAAAAAGAAAACTTAAATGTGGTTCAGATTGTTCCCGTTCTTGCACAGGACGTTGATATTGACGAAGATTATATTATTAAGGGTTACGGCCTTGATACACTTATAGATATCGTTAACAATGTAATACCCGAGGCGTTAAGGAATACTCTTGCGGCTGTTCAGAAGGCTAATCTTAAGATGAAATTAAGAAAAGCCAACGCTATCGTTGCAACGGCAGCGGCAGCAGCAGCGGCTACGGGTGCCATTCCCATTCCGTTTACGGATGCAGCTGTGCTTGTACCCGAGCAGATTGGTATGATTGCATCAATTACCGCTGTATTCGGTATTCCTATCGAAAAAGCCACTCTTACGGCTCTTTTATCCGCTACCATCGGTACGGTTGGAACCACAGTAATGGGTAAAACCGTTGTTTCGAGCCTTCTTAAGATGATTCCCGGTGTCGGAAGCGTTGCAGGCGGCGTTATTTCCGCATCTGTAGCGGCAGCACTTACGGCTGCGCTCGGTGAAGCCTATATCGCCATCATGATGATGGTTTCAAAGGGCGAAATGAGCGTATCCGAGCTTGATACCGCAGAAGGAAAAGCCAAGATTTCCAGCATCTTCAAGTCAAAACTCGGACTTAAGAGAAATTCAAAAGGCAAACCCGTTGAAGAGGAAGAAGAATAAAAAAGTATTGACTATTCTTACTTAAACGGATTAAGATATGTTTGTTTGGAGAAAAGCAATGAATACTATCGGTATTAATTCCAAATTGAACAACGGTTTCTATTACTTTATTCAGGCCTACTTTTACGTAAGCCTTTTTGCCTTTTACTTTTCAAAGAGATTTTTTGGGCGTACCGAATAAAGAATGGATGCTGACTGAATGTGATTATGTTTGCACTGTCCTTGTTCGGGGCAGTGCATTTTTTATGATAAAGGAATCAGAAGTCGAGACAAATACTAAGGAGAAATATCTATGTCACAGATGGATGAATTAAGAGGTCAGATAGAAAAGATTGACGAGCAGATGATAGATCTATTCGAAGAGAGAATGGGTATCAGCGCCAAAGTTGCCTCATATAAAAAAGAACACGGAATTCCCGTACTTGATGAAGAAAGGGAAAAGATTCTTATTAAAAGAAACGTAGGCAAAGTGAAAAATCGTGAACTCGATGTTTACTACAAAGAATTCTTCGAAGGCGTATTAAATGTTTCTAAGAAATATCAGCATAAGCTGATGGAAGGAGTTAAGGTTGCTTACAGCGGAATCGAAGGCTCGTTTGCAAGTATTTCCGCGAGCAAAATCTTACCCGATGCCACGAGAGTGTCCTACGGCAGCTTTTCTGAGGCCTACAATGCCGTTGTAAACAGCGAATGTGATTTCTGCGTACTTCCTATAGAGAACAGTTATGCGGGCGAAGTAGGAGCCGTTACGGACCTTATGTTTAAAGGTGATCTTTTTGTAAACGGAGTGTATGAGCTTGGCGTATCGCAGTGTCTTTTAGGAGTTAAGGACAGTTCTTTAGAGTCAATCAAGACGGTGGTCAGCCACTCACAGGCACTCGACCAGTGCAGCGAATATATCAAAAGACACGGATTAAAAAGCATATCCGCAGAAAACACTGCTGTTGCCGCAAAAGAAATCGCAGATAAAAATGATATAACCGTAGGCGCTATCGCAAGCAAAGAAGCAGCGAATCTCTACGGACTTACAATACTTGATTACGATATAAACGAGAGTTCTACAAATACAACGCGTTTTGCAGTATTTTCCAGAGAACGCACAATGATTAAGAGCAATGACGCAAAAGGCGAATTCATCCTTATGTTTACGGTTAGAAATGAGGCCGGATCGCTCGCCGATGCAATTGCTATTTTAGGTAAGCACGGATTCAATATGAAGGTCATAAGAAGCAGACCCGTAAAGAATGAAAACTGGCAGTATTATTTCTACACCGAGGTTGAAGGAGATCTTCAAAGCGAAGAAGGCAAGAAGATGATGACGGACCTTCTGTTTAAATGTAGCAAAATCAAAATAGTCGGCACTTATGCTGCGGATATGAAAATCTAAAAAAGGAAAACAAAATGATCGTAAAAGTAAATCTTCCGATAAATGCATATGAAATAAAAATCGAAAGAGGTGTGCTTTCAAAGGCAGGAGAAGAACTTAACTTAAACCGCAAGGTTATGATTGTAACCGATGACGGCGTGCCTTCAAAGTACAGCGAAGTATTAAGTGCACAGTGCTTAAATGCAAGCATTTTCGTACTAAAGCAGGGCGAGGAAAGCAAGAACCTTGATAACTTTGCTGCTATTGAAAAAGCACTTCTTGAAAACGGTTTTTCAAGAAAGGACTGCGTGGTTGCATTAGGCGGCGGAGTAGTCGGAGATCTCGCGGGATTTGCCGCATCATGCTTTATGCGAGGCATAGATTTTTACAACATTCCGACCACTGTATTATCACAGGTTGATTCATCGGTCGGCGGTAAGACGGCAGTTGATTTTAACGGTGTTAAGAATATCGTCGGAACCTTTTATCAGCCTAAAAAAGTGTTAATAGATCCCGATGTTTTAAATACTCTTTCCGACAGACAGAAGGCTAACGGACTAGTCGAAGCTTTTAAGATGGCTGCAACATTTGATGCCGCTCTTTTTGAAGAATTCGAAAAAGTGTCTTCGCTTGATGACCTTGACATGGAATATGTGATTGGCAAAGCAATCCGCATAAAGGCAGACGTGGTTGAAAAGGACGAAAAAGAAGCAGGACTTCGTAAGGTCCTTAACTTTGGTCATACATTAGGACACGGAGTTGAAGCCGCACTTCAAAATACCGATTCACCTCTTCTTCACGGAGAATGTGTAGGAATGGGAATGACGGTAATGTGCGATGAGACAGTAAAAGAACGCATCGTAAAAATACTTGATATGTTAAAGATACCTTCGACATATTCATTTGATTTTGATGAAGCACTTGTAGCGGTAACACATGATAAAAAGTTAAACGGAAAGACGATTTCCACTGTATATGTTTCAAAAATCGGAACATACGAAATGATAGATATGACACCCGACGAATTAGCCGAAAGACTTCGCAAACTTTTGGGTTAATGTATTTGAAAAGGATAAAAATATGAAGAACACATTCGGACAAAGTTTACTGACAACAATATTTGGCGAGAGCCATGGCCCTTTTATAGGCGTGGTACTTGACGGACTTGCACCCGGAATTGAGGTTAATGAGGATTTCATCAAGGAGAGACTTTCTTTAAGAAGACCGAGCGGTGCGATTTCAACGAAGAGAGTTGAGGCGGATGAATATCAGATTGTAAGCGGTGTTTTTAACAATAAAACCACGGGAACCCCGCTTTGCATTTTAATACCCAACACCAATACCAAGAGTGCGGATTACGACAAGACAGGAAGAGTTGCACGTCCCGGGCATGCGGATTATACGGCAATGTGCAAATATCACGGCTTCGAAGACTACAGAGGCGGCGGACATTTTAGCGGAAGAATAACTGCAGCAATAGTGGCAGGAGGTGCAATAGCGCAGAGTGCACTTTCAAAGAAGGGTATTGAGATTGGTTCGCATATTTACAAGCTGTCCGATATAACGGACACATCATTTGATGATATCAATGGTTACATTCCTGAGGTTATAGTAAATTTAAATAAAAAAAGTTTTGCGGTAATCAATGACGACACAGCCAAAGATATGATTGAAGCAATCGAAGATGCGGCTAAAGATGCTGACAGTGTCGGCGGTGTACTCGAGACTGCGATCACTGGTATTCCCGCAGGTGTCGGGGAACCCTGGTTTGATTCGGTTGAAAGCATTCTTGCACACATTCTTTTCTCCGTACCCGGCATCAAGGGGGTTGAGTTCGGAGCAGGCTTTGACAAGGTTTGTGAAAGAGGCAGTAGATTTAATGATGCATTAAGAAATGAAGACGGAAAAGTTGTTACAATCACCAATAATAACGGCGGAATCAACGGCGGAATATCCAACGGGATGCCGATCCTGTTCCGCTGCGCGGTGAAACCCACCCCCTCCATCGCGCTGCCGCAGGAGACTGTGAACGCAGAAGGAACGAAAGAAGAAACGCTGACGATTACCGGAAGGCATGATCCGGCCATTGTGCACCGGGCCCGGGTGGTTACGGACAGCGTGACGGCACTGGTGCTGTGCGACGCGCTGGCGCTGCGCTACGGAACAGACTGGGCAGGGGAGGATCCGGCATGATGTACGGACTGATCGGAGAGCATCTGGGACACAGCTTTTCCGCGGAGATACACCGCCGGCTGGGACCGGAGTCTTATGAACTGACGGAACTTGCGCCGGAAGCGGTGGGCCCTTTCCTGCAGGAAGGAAACTTCCGTGGAATCAATGTGACCATTCCCTATAAACAGACGGTGATCCCCTGCCTGGATGCCATCAGCGAAACCGCCCGGGAGATCGGCGCGGTCAACACGATCATCCGGCGGGACGGAAAACTGTACGGAGACAATACGGATGCCGCAGGGCTGACGATGCTGCTGCGGCGGACCGGCGCG
>CACWZK010000067.1:10473-16879 GCA_902765365.1 uncultured Lachnospiraceae bacterium | reverse complement strand
AGTCTTCCTTAAGTCGTTCAGTCCCAAGGCTGGGCTTTATATCAAAGCCATCGGCCTCGTAACATCTTCTAGGATTCTACAACCTAGCGAGACCGCTAATCTTGGCTACGCAAGAGAAGTCGCCTGGAAATTCCACGCAACAAGGCAAAGTAACTGGCTATGGCTTGGCCGACTTCAGGACAAATACGATTTCATGCGCGGTGGCACCATGTACATCGAAATGAATCCCGATGTTCAGGCAAGAATCATCGCAGAACTATTGAAATAAAAAAGTGCCCCAACCGATTAACCGGCTGGGGCTATGCTATTGAGAGTTCATCTAGCGTTGGCCCTGGAACAGTAATTTAAGGTTATCCCAAGTCCTCTTATAAATCGCATCTGATACTAGTGCATGGTTTGGCTTCTTACAAACCTTCTCTGGGAGTCCCTTTAACAGGAAATACGGGATTTTTTCTTCCTGCGTAATGGTCAGTTCCGCAGTGACTCCGATCGCCGTATTCGTATGCTCTCCGCAAAGGACAACAACATCGCAACCCTTTATTCTACGGCAGGCATTCTCCTTCCAATTGCTATCAATCTTTTCCTTGATAGACATATCCGTTATTTCAAACGGACTGTCCGGATTCTTCGCTTGTCCGACAAGGCGTTCCTTAATTTCCTTGTCGTGGTCGTAATCGAAACTGATGAATGTGAGTTTCTTTTCCATGGCGTTCTCCTTGTCTGTTATTATGTTAAACAAAATTTCTTGCCTTGCATATTTTTCAGCAATTCTATGAAGACTCAAAGATTGACCCAAGCTTTCATAGAATGCACTCGTGATTCTAACAATTCGCCATTGAACCTTCTTTTTTCATATCTAGCATACAAGGCTATCTCGAAAGCATCTTTCAAGTAATGCCAAAACTCAAGTATTTTGGAACATCGACAAATTCCTTCAAACAGGTTCTGTTGGCAAATCCTGATAGGGCTCCATTCCTATTTCAAAAGGAACCCGCCAAGACTTGTGAGTCTTGCTAGTGCAATCTGACCGCTGCCGCAGATTCGTAATAATCAAAAATCTTCTTGACAAATTTTTAAAACAGTGTATATTTGTGCAGTAGTCCGTTTTTTATAGCGTGTAAACGGAGTGAGGTAGTATATGAGCAAGCAAAGTGTGTCGACTTTAACCGCATCAAAATCAGCCGGCAAACTCTATTTTTCCCTAATTTTTAGTATCAAAATGCCGCAAATTTGCTCAATTTGCGAAAAAAGTGCTTATTACATGGCGGAAAGTGGGGTGAAAAGTACACTTTCCGCAGTGCAATCGGGCATTTTTGGCGAAATTCGCTCAATTATCGGGCGTCATGAGGAGAAAAAAGTTCTCCAAAGGTGTGTGGATAGTGAAAGAGCTGAGTTTGTCGCGATATATGGTCGCAGGAGAATCGGCAAGACTTTTCTGGTAAAGCAGTTCTTTGAAAGCTCGTTTGATTTTTATACGACTGGAGTCTATCAGGTCTCTCGTTCTGAACAATTGAAAAATTGGCAAAAGCAATTACTGAAATACAGTAAACAGAGAAGGAACACGCCTAAAGATTGGTTTGAGGCTTTTGATCAGCTTCAAGAGTATCTGCAATCCTTAAAAAAGGAACGGTTTGTCGTTTTTATTGATGAATTGCCTTGGCTCGATACTCCCAAATCGAATTTCCTAAAGGCTCTTGAAATGTTTTGGAACAGCTGGGGTTCTGATTGCAATCGACTAAAGCTGATTGTTTGTGGCAGCGCCACAACCTGGATGATTAATAAACTGCTAGGTGATAAGGGCGGTTTGCACAATCGTGTGACAATGCCGATTTGCCTTTCTCCGTTCACCTTGCACGAAACAAGTCAATACTTGACTTATATGGGCTTTGACTGGTCCGATATGGAAGTTATCGAGACTTACATGGTATTGGGTGGAGTTCCTTATTATTTGTCTCTGTTGAGCCCCTCTTTAAGTTTGCGGCAAAATATAGACAACCTGTTTTTTAAGCGTAACGCGGTGTTAAAAACGGAATATGACTTCCTTTTTAACTCGCTTTATAGCGAGGCACAAGCATACAAGAAAGTTGTGGAACTTTTATCGTCAAAAATGATTGGCATGACTCGTAGCGAGATGATGTCGAATCTTAAACTTTTGGACAATGGTTTTTTCTCGATAGTTCTTGATAACTTGGAAAAATGCGATTTTATTCGGCATTATCAATCTTTCGGAAAAAGAAGAAACGAAGCGTTATACCAGCTGACGGACATGTTCACACTGTTCTTTGTGCGGTTTGTCAAGAATTATAACGGCATGGATGAAAATGCCTGGAGTCATTTGCCCGATGGCAAACGCAATGCTTGGCAAGGTTACGCTTATGAACAGGTTTGCATACACCATATAAACCAAATAAAAAAAGCTTTGGGCATATCAGGGATTGCAAGTGATGTTTGCTCATGGACTAAAAAAGGAGAGAACGGCGCACAGATAGATTTGGTTATTGATCGGAGCGATAGGGTGATTGACTTATGCGAAATCAAGTATTGCGATCGACCGTTTGAAATCAAAAAAGATTATGCAGATTGGCTTAAAGAACGACGTGATATTTTTAGAGAGAATGTGCGAACGAACAAGACTTTGCACCTGACCATGATTACCCCCTTTGGATTGGCTAAAGGGAAATATGAATCCTGTGTTCAAGGATGTGTGACGGCAGCAGACCTTTTTCAATAAGGAGAGGAGATACTTGCGATGGATTGTTTCGTTTTCTACCTTGCAGAAAGACCTTCGTTTTACCAGTATCTGGAAGGGCAGAACCTTGCTGTCAATACGATGGATTCGTATTGCTGGACAGCGGACTTCTTCAAGTCGCATTTCGGACGGTTCGGTCGTAAGTCGCTGGCTGATTATAAGAGTTTTCTTTTAGAAAATTACAAACCCAAAACTGTTAATTTGCGAATTCAGGGCATCAACAAGTATTTGGATTTTGCAGGCAAATCGAAGTTACGGATCAAGAATGTCAAGGTTCAGCAAAAAAGTTTTCTGGAAAATGTCATTAGCGATGCCGATTACAAATTTTTGAAAACGAGTCTATTGCAAGATGGTCAGACCAAGTGGTATTTTGTGGTGTGGTTCCTGTCGGCGACGGGCGCCCGCGTGGGCGAGCTGGTGAAACTCAAGGTAGAACATGTAGAGTGCGGATATTTCGACATCTACGGAAAGGGTGGAAAGTTGCGGCGGCTCTACATTCCGGAAACATTGCAAAAAGAAGCTTTGCGCTGGTTGGAAAGTGAAGGTCGTTCCAGCGGATACCTGTTCTTGAATCGTTTTGGCAAGCAAATTACCCCGCGTGGGATTGCCTCGCAACTGAAAGCGTTCGCAAAAAAGTATGGCCTAGATGAAGCCGTCGTTTATCCCCATTCGTTCCGTCACCGGTTCGCTAAGAATTTCTTGGAAAAGCGAAACGACATCGCTTTGCTTGCCGACCTTATGGGGCACGAACATATTGAAACGACTCGTATTTATTTGCGGCAAACTGCAAGTGAACAACGTGAAGTTGTGAATAAGGTGGTGACGTGGTAAACTTAAAAAAGTCCGCATTTTATTGCGAACTTTTATACAAAGTAAATTTATGTAAAACGCCTAACGGAGGTGTGTTTAACGGCAGGTCTTCGTCCGAGATTTTCCTAACCCCTAAAACTAAACCCTTAATACCTATAAACTAGAACGCCTGGTAAATCTTGAAGATCGCGAGAATCTTTCCGATGATTGCCGGAATGCCTGGGCACAAGAAGCAGAGAATAACGTTGTTGTTCCCATGAGAATTTCCTTAAGGAAAATCGGAGAGGCACCTATCATCTGTGCCAGACACCGTCCCAAATACGTGGGCGGTCAGAGAGCGGTTTATGATGAAAAACTTATGTAAACCGTTTTGATTCTTTTATGAGGCTTAAATGATAATAAAAATACTTATACTCATTTCATATGTAATCGAAAACATTTTTGATTTTGTTTTGGTCAAACTCAATGATTCGTATGTAAAGAAACCCTTGCCCGAAAACGTAAAGGATGTTTACGACGAAGCGAAATATAACAAGTGGATTAATTACAGAAACGATTCCAAGAAGTTCAGCGCTATTCAGACTCTTGTCAGCGCTTTAATTACTTTGCTTCTTTTGATTTTCAATATTCATGCGAGAGTATTTTATCTGATTGATTTCGATTCTTTTATACCTGTGGCGGGCAGTAAATTCGGAAATATCTACAACTATATCTTTTTGATACTTGTATTTACGTTGGTTTCCACACTTATCTCGATACCGTTTGATTATTATCAGAATTTTGTGATAGAAGAGAAGTACGGTTTTAACAAAACAACAATTAAGACTTTTGTACTTGATATTTTAAAATCATTTTTAATAGGATTGATTCTGTCTGTAATACTTTTCTTTGCAATAATGTTTTTCTTCGAGACCATCGGAAACTGGGGTATTGTTGCAACTGTTGCAGCGATTATTCTTTTTAATGTATTTATTGCTTTTATGTCGCTTCCGATAATGAGAATTTTCAACAAATTCACTCCGCTTGAAGAAGGCGAACTTCGTGACAAACTCACTGAACTCTGTCACAAATACAATGTCAAAATAAAACAGATATATGTTATGGATGCTTCTAAAAGAACTACAAGATCGAATGCATTCTGTACGGGAATCGGCAAGAAAACAATATCACTTGACGATAATCTTGTGAACAATTATTCAACTGATAAAATAGTTGCTGTATTTGCACATGAATTCGGACATGCAAAATATAAGCATGTATTTAAAACAATCTGGTTTTCGTTTTTCAGAATTATTATTCTGATTCTTGCTCTGGGAGTAATACTGAATATTCCGGCTATTTGTGAAGCGTTCGGATTCAAAGAGGTTAATTACTATTTTGCATTTACTATTCTTACGATGATAAGCTGGCCGTTAAGCAGGGTATTTGATCTTATATCTAACAAGATATCGAGAACATTCGAATATCAGGCAGATGCTTTCGCAGCCAAAGAAGGATACGGCGAATCCTTGATCGGAGCATTAAAGCAGTTAAGCAGAGATGCTTTGACTAACCTAAATCCTCATCCTTTTGTGGTGGCACTGGAACATTCTCATCCAACATTGTCGCAGAGAATTGATGCCGTCAGGAAAATAGAAGAGCAATAGTTATGTAAACTAAAAAGCGCAATTCACATTGCGCTTTTTTTATACAATCAAGTCCATCCGCCGTCGACCGTAATGATCTGACCTGTGACATAAGTGGGCATTTCTGAGAGCTTTATGATACTTTTGGCAATTTCCTTTGGTGTAGCGGCTCTGCCCATAGGAATCTGTTCGAAGAGTTCGTTTAATTCATCGTCTGAAAGGTGTGAATTCATAGGTGTATCCACTAGTCCGGGAGATATTGCGTTTACGCTGATACCTGATATTGCAAGTTCTTTTGCAAGCGCTTTGGTGAATGCGTTGATTCCGCCCTTTGTGGCAGAGTATGCGACTTCGCACGAAGCACCGACATTTCCCCATACAGAAGAAATATTGATAATCTTACCGGACTGATTTCTGACCATTCCGGGAATTACCACCGAACAGGTTGAATATACACTGTTTAAGTTAATATTTACTATGTTGTTCCAGGTGGATGCACTCATATCCTGGAAGATTCCGACATAGGATATTCCTGCATTGTTGATAAGAATATCTATATTTGTTTCCCCGAGAAAATCATCGAGATCGTCTTTTGATTTGGACGTGTCGCTGAAATCTATGGATGCGGTAAATACTTCGATACCATAACTCATGGATAGTTTTTCAGCCAGTTCATCAAGTTCGTTTATTCTTGAATTGCATACCAAAAAGAGATTGCAGTCATTTTTGGCAAATTCCAGAGCGGTTGCACTTCCAATGGCTCCGCTGGCTCCGGTTATAAGTACGTTTCTTCTCATGGCAATTTCCTTTTTTATTTGTCGGAGTCGGGCACGCTACGCGAGCCGGGCACCTCTTTTATGCTTTTCTTATAAGTGCGGCGAGTACGTCGTCTATAGAATTTGATTCTGCATAGAGAGTATTGACGGCCTCGCTTATATGCTCGATATAATGAGCGTCTGAATCTTTTATGACATTACAATTTCTTAAATACGGGTTTGCATCCTGCATTTTATGAAGATTGCTCATATGCTGAAGTTCGAAGCAGTGGAAGATTGCATTTGGCGGGACGAAACCTAAGTTTGATGAAATCGAAAATGATGCTGCATCCACATGTGCGGGAACCATTACTCCGTGAAACGGTTTTATCGCATCATCCACCTGATCAAAGGAAATATCCGTTGCCGATATTAAAAGGGTCGGAAAAGTTCCTTTTACTTCATCG
>CACWZK010000067.1:0-10460 GCA_902765365.1 uncultured Lachnospiraceae bacterium | reverse complement strand
TTCCTGTGACTTCATCGTTTTCGTTGCATATAAACTGATCCCCGAATACTTTCGGATTGTTCGGAATCTGAAGTATGCGGGGTTCCACATATGCATCAAAGCCCATTGCGTCTTCGAGAGTGTGGAAGAGGCAGAGTACATGGACTTCTTCGCTCGTTGTAAGTTCCATGCCGGGTATGACGGTAATACCGTATTCTTTTCCTATAGTCATTGCGGCTTCGCAGTTTTTGCAGGTGTTGTGGTCTGTTAACGCAATTACATCAAGACCTTTAACCACGGCCATACCGACGATGTTTCCGGGCGTCGATTCGTTGTCGCCGCACGGAGACAGGCAGGAATGTATATGTAAATCGTAATGAAGCGGAATCATAAAAGATTGTTGATTAGAAGAGCGGCATCGAATATCGGAAGGTCCGTTTTTAATACCGCAATTCCTTCCTCCTTCGCTTTTTCGATTAAGGTATTGTCGAAAGAAACGCCTTCGGCAAGGATAATGCAGGCTACATCGGTAAGAGAAGCAACCGCTAATGTGTTGACGTTTGCCATTACGGTAACCCAGGCACTGCCTGAAGGTGCTTTACCCATGGCAATTGACAAAAGGTCACAGCAGAAAACTCCCGTGATATCGGAGTCTTTCGAAAGAGAGAGAGATGTAAATTGTTCAAGTTTGCTTAATTCGAAAACTGTCATAATTATTCCTTTCAAAACAGAACCGTCCCCAACCGGTTAAATTCCTTCGCTTAATTCTGCGATGTCTTCCGACAATTTATGAATATATTCACGAAGAACGTGAATGCAGGTGGGAGCACCGCAGCATCCGCAGTCGAGTCCGGGAAGTTCTTTGGTCAGTTCTTCGATGCGGTTCATCTTTTCCATTGATTCTTTTAAGTTATCTGCGAGCTCGAATACGGGCTGGTACTTGACTTCGCTCGTCCAGTCAACATGATATTCGCCGTATTTATCGCTTCTTGCGGCTGCAACGGGAAGATATTTTCTTAAATGCTGCATCTTTGCTTTTGCGGCAAAAGGGTTCTCCACGTTCATTACACCGCCCACGCAGCCGCCGTTGCATGCATTAAGTTCGATGAATTCGAGGTTCTGCGAAAACTTGTCGTCTTCGAGATCTTCTAGTACGTGTATAACGTTTTCGATACCGTCTGCGGCTACACAGGCATCGGATAAAAGACCGCCTACTTCGCCGCCGGTGATACCCCAGCTTAAACCGATTTTGCCCGAACGAGACAAATCCTCGGGCTGCTCAACGAACTTGGGCAATTCGGATAAAAGAATCGGGTAAATATCTTTTATGGCAAGAACCTCGTCGATATTGCTTTTTTCCATACCGATAGGATTCTTCACGCTCGTAACTTTGCTCGCACAGGGAGAGAGGAAGAAAATACCGATTTCCTCAGGCTTGTAACCTGTCTTTTCGACTGCCTGTTTTCTGGCAAGCTCGCCTGCAAGTTCCGCAGGAGTGATAAGCGGTAAAAGATTGTCGCAGAGATTCGGAAAACGAACCTGAACCAGACGAACAACGGTAGGGCATGCGGTGGAAATCAAGGGCCACTTGTCCTTGTGCGCCGCAATGTATTTTCTGGATTCTTCGGATACGATTTCCGCAGCCGCGCTTACTTCAAAAACATCGTCAAATCCGATGCTTTTGATGGCGGTTAAAAGGATGTTGATATCTTCGAGGTTGTTAAACTGAGCACAGAGACTCGGAGCGGGCAGCGCAACAGTATATTTGTACTTATCCGTAGCATCGATAAAATCACGCTTTGCTTTTTTGGCATGGTGAGGACATATTCTGATACATTCCCCGCAGTCCACGCAGCGGCCGGGAGTAATGACAGCTTTGTTGTTACGCACACGAATAGCCTGGGTGGGACATCTGTTGATACAGTTTGTACAACCCTTGCAGAGATTTTCAATTAAGTATACCGAGTTGCCGTAGTGGTCCATTATTGTCTCCGTTTACAGTTACAATTATAAATTAATCACCATAGTTACCGTTGTTCCGACACCGAGTTCGGTCTGAATATCCATGCTGTCGGAATTCTTTTTCATATTGGGAAGTCCCATGCCTGCGCCGAATCCGAGAGAACGGACCTTATCGGGCGCGGTGGAATAACCGGCCTGCATTGCCTTTTCGACATCTGCGATACCGGGTCCCTTGTCGGCGAGTATAAGAGTGATGGCATCTTCGGAGATGGTCACTTTGATTTTGCCGCCGTATGCATGGATTATCATATTTATTTCGCCTTCATAGAGAGCAATCGCAACTTTTCTGATGGCCTCCGGCGAAACACCGAGTTGTTTTAATTTCTTTTTTACATCACTTGAAGCTTCTCCCGCTCTGGTAAAATCTTCGTTTGAAACTGCGTAGTTAAGCTCCATTAAATCAGCCATCGATGATACCTCCTGTCAATCCGTGTTCGTAAAGCAGTCCGCATGAGGAAAACATTCTGTGACCGGTAGTAATGATGGGAAGACCCATTTCATCGGCCATCTGAATCATTGTTTCGTCGGGAGTCTTGCCTCTAACAAAAATGATTGCCACAATGTCCATCATCTCGGCAGTTCTTATAACCTGAGGGTTGCAAAGACCCGTTAAGAGTACACACTGATGCTTTGCAAATGCAAGCACGTCGCTCATCATATCGGATCCGCATGCCGTCAATACCTCTTTATCCAATTCGTCCTTTCCGGCCAAAGCGGTACCGTCAAGGATTTTTATAATATCGTTTACAGTCATAATAAACCTCCGTATTAAATTAAAAATGGGGATAAATATACCAAGAAAAAATAAAAGAAAAACTATATGATTTTTAACCCCCAAAAAATACATAATTATTATAACAACGGAAAACTTTTTTTTCAAGCAAATAGGACAGTGGTAAAAGAAGAGTTAAAACCTATCGAAAGCATAGGTAAATAGGCGTTTTTTAAGAGAAAAATTTTTCTGAAAAAATGAAAAAATCAATAGAAATACAGACAGTGTTGTGCTAAAATATATGTTACGTTCGGCTATTGAAAAATAGTATTGTTAAAAATTTATCAAGGAGGTTTTTAGGATGAGTTCCAAGAAAACAACTGTTCCTTTTGCCGGAACCAAAGAGCAAGAGGAAGAACTTAAGAAAATCATCGCTGAAAACAAGAACCAGAAGGGAGCGTTAATGCCCATCATGCAGAAAGCACAGGACATTTACGGATACCTTCCCATCGAAGTTCAGACGATGATCGCGGACGAAATGGGTATTCCCCTCGAGAAGGTTTACGGAGTATCTACATTCTATTCACAGTTCGCACTTAATCCCAAGGGCAAATACCAGATTTCGGTATGCCTTGGTACTGCATGTTATGTTAAAGGATCGGGAGATGTTTATGCCAAGATCGAAGAGATTTTAGGTATTAAGGGTGGCGAATGCACACCTGACGGAAAATTCTCTCTTGATGCCTGCAGATGTGTAGGTGCCTGCGGCCTCGCACCGGTTATGATGATCAATGACGAAGTTTACGGACGTCTTAAACCGGACGATGTTAAAGACATTTTAGCAAAGTTTAACTAAAAATCTCTTATTTTTAATAGGGAGATATGCCCATGATGACAGAAATATCCCTTAACATACTTGACGTTACCGAGAACTCCACAAGGGCGGGCGCGAGCATTGTTCACATTACCGTTGAAGTTGACGAAGAAAAAGATCTTCTCAGAGTCTTGATAGAAGACAACGGGTGCGGAATGAGTAAGGAACAGCTTGCTTCGGTTAAAGATCCTTTTTTTACAACCAGGACCACAAGAAAGGTAGGACTCGGTGTTCCGTTTTTCAGGGAAGCGGCGCTTCAGGCGAACGGAAGCTTTGATATAGAGTCCGAGCCGGGAGTAGGTACCAAGGTAACCGCAGAATTTCAACTAAGTAATATAGACAGAATGCCCCTGGGAGATATTACAGGTACGATTCATCAGCTGGTGATTTATCATCCGGATACTGATTTTGTTTATAAGTATGTTTTTAACGGAAATTCTTTCACGATGGACACGAGAGAATTCAGAGAAGTATTGGGAGACGTTCCTTTTGATACAAAGGAAGTGTCGGATTACATCAAAGAATATCTTTCAGAAAACAAATACAATACAGATAATGGTAAAAATATCTAGTTTAGGAGGAAAGCTATGAAATCTCTTGAAGAATTAAAAGCAATAAGAGACAGAATGCAGGGCCAGGTTGGTCTTCGTGCAGAATCCGAAGCAAGCACCAGAGTTGTTGTAGGTATGGCTACATGCGGTATCGCATCAGGTGCAAGACCTGTACTTACAGCTTTGGCTGACGCAGTTGCAGAGAAGAAGATTCCCGATTGCTCAGTTACACAGACAGGTTGTATCGGACTTTGCCAGTATGAACCCATTGTTGAGGTTATTCAGCCCGGTAAGGAAAAAGTTACATATATTAAGATGACACCCGAGAAGGCTCTTGAAGTTGTTGACAAGCACCTTATCGGAGGTCATGTTGTAACCGAGTACACAATCGGCAACCAGTTAAAATAATTAAGGAGGAAATTTAAATGTATCGTTCACACGTATTAGTTTGCGGTGGTACAGGATGTACTTCCTCCGGAAGCCAGGCAATCATCGACAAGTTCGAAGCCGAGATTGAAAAGAATGGCTTAAAAGACGAAGTAGCTGTTGTACGTACCGGTTGTCACGGTCTTTGCGCATTAGGACCTATCGTACTTATTTATCCCGAAGGTTCTTTCTACTCAATGGTAAAAGAAGATGATGTAGCAGAGATAGTTTCCGAGCACTTGCTCAAAGGTAGAGTTGTTACCAGACTTCTTTATCAGGAAACAGTTAAAGAGGAAGAAGTTATTCCCCTTGTTGAAACAGGATTTTACAAAAAGCAGAAGAGAGTTGCTCTTCGTAACTGCGGTGTAATCAATCCCGAAAACATTGATGAATATATCGCTGTAGACGGTTATCAGGCTCTTGCAAAGGTTCTTACAGAAATGACACCCGAGCAGGTTATCGATACACTTCTTGCAGCAGGCTTAAGAGGACGTGGCGGTGCAGGCTTCCCTACAGGTCAGAAGTGGAAACTCGCAAGAACCCTCGTTCCCGATGCAGATCAGAAATATGTATGTTGTAACGCCGATGAAGGTGACCCCGGTGCTTTCATGGATCGTTCCGTTCTTGAAGGCGATCCCCATGTAGTACTTGAAGCTATGGCTATCGCAGGTTACACAATCGGTGCTAATCAGGGTTATATCTACGTTCGTGCAGAATACCCCATCGCTATCCAGAGACTTCAGATTGCCATCAACCAGGCAAGAGAATACGGATTACTCGGTAAAGACATTTTCGGAACAGGTTTCGATTTTGATATCGACCTTCGTTTCGGTGCAGGTGCTTTCGTTTGTGGTGAAGAGACAGCTCTTATGACTTCCATCGAAGGAAACCGTGGTGAGCCTCGTCCCCGTCCTCCTTTCCCTGCAGTTAAAGGTCTTTTTGCAAAGCCTACAGTACTTAACAACGTTGAAACATACGCTAACATTCCCCGTATCATCTTAAACGGTGCTGAATGGTTTGCTTCAATGGGTACAGAGAAGAGCAAGGGTACCAAGGTATTCGCACTCGGCGGTAAGATCAACAACACAGGTCTTGTAGAAGTTCCCATGGGAACCACACTTCGTGAAGTTATCGAAGACATTGGTGGCGGCATTCCTAACGGAAAGAAGTTCAAAGCTGCTCAGACCGGTGGCCCTTCAGGCGGATGTATCCCTGCTGAACATTTTGATATTCCTATCGATTACGATAACCTTATTTCCATCGGTTCCATGATGGGTTCGGGCGGACTTATCGTAATGGATGAAGATAACTGTATGGTTGACATCGCTAAATTCTTCCTTGAATTCACAGTTGATGAATCCTGCGGTAAATGTACACCTTGTCGTATCGGTACCAAGAGACTGTACGAAACACTCGACAAGATTACAAAGGGTAAAGGAACACTTGAAGATCTCGATAAGCTTGAGGAACTTTGCTACTATATCAAAGCCAACTCACTCTGCGGTCTCGGACAGACAGCTCCCAACCCCGTTCTTTCAACTCTTCGTTATTTCAAAGACGAATATGTTGCTCACGTTGTTGAGAAGAGATGTCCTGCAGGTGTATGTAAAGACCTCCTTAACTTCTCTATCGACAAAGAAAAATGTATCGGATGCGGAATGTGTGCAAGACAGTGTCCTGCCGGCGCTATTTCCAAGACCGATTACATTGCACCCGGTAAGAAATTACCCGCAATGGCTATTGATTCAAGCAAATGTGTTAAGTGCGGTGCTTGTATGTCTACATGTAAGTTCAGTGCTATTTCTAAGAAATAATAGGAGGGAAGATAATGGAAACCATTAATATTACAATAAATGGTATGGCGGTTGAAGCACCCAAGGGATCCACTATTCTTCAGGCTGCTAAGGGCGCAGGCATCGACATTCCTACTCTTTGTTACTTAAAAGAGATCAACGAAATCGGTGCATGTCGTATCTGTATGGTAGAAGCAGATGAAGGTAGAGGAGCAAGACTTGTTGCTTCCTGTGTATACCCCATCACAGAAGGAATGAAGGTTTATACCAACACTCCCAAAGTACTTGAGTACAGAAAGAAAACATTACAGCTCATTTTGTCAGACCATGATAAGAAGTGTCTTTCATGTGTTCGTTCAGGCAAATGTGAACTTCAGAAATTATGCCATGACTTCGGCGTAGATGATGAGAACAAGTATGCAGGTGTTGCAAACGAGTTCGAAATCGATGATTCTGCTGCACATATGGTAAGAGATAACAACAAGTGTATCAACTGCCGTCGTTGTATCGCAGCTTGTGAAAAGACTCAGGGTATCGGTGTTATCGGTGCCAACAACAGAGGTTTCATCACAGAGATTTCTTCACCTTTCGGTATGGGTCTCGGCGAAACAGCATGTGTATGCTGCGGACAGTGTATCGCTGTATGTCCTACAGGTGCTATCTACGAGAAGTCTGATGTTGACAAGATTATGGCTGCTATCGCAGATCCTTCAAAGCACGTAGTTGTTCAGACAGCTCCCGCTGTAAGAGCAGCACTTGGCGAGCCTTTCGGATTCCCTATGGGAACAGGCGTAGAAGGAAAGATGGCTGCAGCTCTTCGCCGTATCGGATTCGAGAAAGTATTTGATACAGACTTTGCTGCAGACGTTACAATCATGGAAGAAGCTACAGAATTACTCGGCAGAGTAACAAACGGCGGTGTACTTCCTATGATTACATCATGTTCACCCGGATGGATTAAGTTCTGTGAGCATTACTATCCCGATCAGCTTGATCACTTATCATCATGTAAGTCTCCTCAGCAGATGTTCGGCGGAATCCTTAAGACATACTACGCTGAGAAGATGGGCTGGGATCCCAAGGATATCGTATCCGTATCAGTAATGCCTTGTACAGCTAAAAAGTTTGAGATTGGCAGACCCGATCAGTCAGCTGCAGGTGTACCCGATCTTGACTACACAATGACAACAAGAGAACTTGCAAGATTAATAGAGAGATGCGGTATTGACTTTAAGAACCTTCCTGATGAAGCATTTGACGATCCTATGGGTGAGTCAACAGGTGCTGCAGTTATCTTCGGTGCTACCGGTGGTGTTATGGAAGCAGCTCTTCGTACCGCTGTTTGGAAACTTACAGGCGAAACCAACGATTCTCCTCTTGAATTCAAGGAAGTTCGTGGCGTAGAAGGTATCAAGGAAGCTACATACGAAGTTGCAGGTATGAAGGTTAAAGTTGCTGTTGCTTCAGGTCTTTCAAATGCAAGAGTTATCATGGATAAGATCCGTGCAGGCGAAGCAGATTACACATTCGTTGAAATCATGGCTTGTCCCGGCGGCTGCGTAAACGGTGGCGGTCAGCCTCAGGTTCCCGCTTCTGTTCGTAACTTCACAGACATCAGAGCAGAGAGAGCTAAAGCTCTTTACAACTATGATGAGAACATGCCCAGAAGAAAATCTCATGAGAACGAGTCGGTTAAGAAGCTTTATGCTGAATACTTCGGCGAGCCTAACAGCCACAGAGCTCATGAAGTTCTTCATACCAAGTATGTTCAGAGAAAGATTCATGAAATCTAATTAAAATCGGAATGTGGATTATCTTTAAATAAAGGTTTTTCCGACATTCTTTGTATGCACTCGAGGTCCCTTTTTGGGGCCCCGGGTGCCGTTTCATTATATTTAAGATTAATATTTTTCCGATAATAATAGCTCGAATTTGATTTTTCATTTACGGGGGCGTTACATGAAAAAAAGAATTTTTTGTACGGTGCTGGTGCTTTTTTTGACAGCCGCAGTTGCCTGTACAGAAGCTGATATTCAGAATATTAAAAACGGAACAGGAGATGTAATTGTACTTGATACAGACAATCTGCCCACTCCGGATATAAAGAAAACAAATACTGATAACGATAATAACACCGAAAACGGTGATAAAGATACAGTTTCCGAAGATAAATCCCAAAGCGCGGATAACGACATTGTTACTGAAGAAAACAATACGGATAACAATGCTGTTACCGAAGACTTAAATACTGATAACAATGATGATTTAACTTCGGGAAACAATACTGACTCATCTGTCAGTACAGAGGTTTCACCGGCTGAAGAAGAAAAGCCGAGCCTCGATGATTATCTCATAAAAGAAGCGGAGGGCGAATATGTCCTGATAAAATCCGCGGTGGTTCGAAGCGGACCGTCCTCGGATTTTGATAAACTCGGTCAGCTCCAGGCCGATACTGTGATTGAAATATCCGGAACTTCGGACAACGGATGGTTTCGATTTGAATTTGATTCTGTTGACGGATACATCAATCAGAAGTTTTTTATGGACAAAGAAACTTATGAAGAAGAACTTGAAGACGGTTCTGAGGATACCGCGGAAGATACGAATCAGCCTGCGGGAAGTTCGCAATTAACTCTTTCCGAACAGATTGTTGCACTTTGCAACGAATACAGAGCAGCCGAAGGGCTTGACCCTCTTTTAGAAGATCCCGAGCTTGATGAGCTGGCCAAGATACGTGCTGATGAGATAATTATTTATTTTGAACACGAAAGACCGGACGGCAGCGACTGTTTTACGGTAATGAAAGACTATAAATGTACTCTTTGCGGGGAAAATATCGCCGCAGGTCAGGGCGAACCCAAGGATGTTGTCGAAGCATGGATGAATTCGCCGGGACACAGAGACAATATTATGAACAAGGATTTTAAAAAGATAGGAATCGGTTATTGCGAAGGCGGAGAGTACGGTGCGTACTGGGCGCAGCTTTTCGCGGATTATGTTTATATTTCCGACTGAGTGCGGATTTAAAATAAAAATTTATGCCGACAGAGCATATAACTCATAAAGGAGACATGAATTAATGAGACAGTTTACTTCAGATGAACTCAGAAACACATGGAAACAATTTTACATTGAGAGAGGACACGTGGATGTAGGTGCGGTATCTTTGGTATCCGACGGTTCCACAGGCGTTATGTTTAACGTAGCGGGTATGCAGCCTCTGATGCCTTATCTTTTAGGACAGAAGCACCCCATGGGCACGAGACTCTGCAATGTACAGGGTTGTGTTCGTACCAACGATATTGACTCCGTAGGAGACAAGAGCCACGTTACATTCTTTGAAATGATGGGAAGCTGGAGCTTGGGCGATTATTTCAAGGAAGAAAGATGTAAATGGAGCTACGAACTGTTAACACAGGTTTTCGGATTTGATGCAGATCATCTTGCAGCTACGGTATTTGCAGGTGATGAGAATGCACCCAGAGACGAAGAGGGCGCAGGTTATCGTATAGCTTCGGGCTTTAAGAAAGAGAATATTTATTATCTTCCCGCAGAAGACAACTGGTGGGGCCTTGAATACGGACCCTGCGGACCCGACAGCGAAATGTTTTATATTGCGGATGTTCCCGACTGCGGACCGAACTGCGGACCCGGATGTTCATGCGGTAAGTATACAGAACTTGGTAACGACGTATTTATGCAGTATGAAAAGCATCAGGACGGTTCTCTGACACCTTTAAAGCAGAAAAACGTAGATACCGGATGGGGACTTGAGAGAAACCTTGCGTTCTTAAACGGTACAAAGGATGTATACAAGACCGACCTCTTTGCACCTGTTATCGCATATATCGAAAAAGCATCGGGCAAATCATATGATGCTGACGACAAGCTTACAAAATCAATGAGAATTCTTGCAGACCACACCAGAACAAGCGTTATGCTTATAGGTGACGCTGCAAAGCTTCTTCCTTCAAATGCCGGAGCAGGATATGTTCTTCGCCGTTTGATTCGTCGTGCCGTAAGACATGCAAGAGCACTCGGACTTAAGAAGGATGATATCTTAAAGATTGCAACAATATTTATCGATGATATTTATTGCAACA
>CACWZK010000066.1 GCA_902765365.1 uncultured Lachnospiraceae bacterium | reverse complement strand
CGGAAGCAAGGTTCTTGCGGAGTTTCACAGCCGTGGAGCACTTCTCTTTGTATTTCAGTATATTTATTATCTGTTTGAAGTTATGCTGGTTTTGCTTATAATTATCTTTGGACAGACAGCATTTGAAAAGTGGTTTAACAACAACAAAATTCCCTTCGGAGGAATCCTTGTAGCGCTCACATGGGGACTCGGACACTGGTTATCCAAAGGCTCTCTCGGCGCAGGAATATACACTGCAATCGGCGGATTTGTTTTCGGAAGCGCATATCTTTTGACCAACAGAAATGTTAAACTGTCATATATTTTACTTTGCATAATGTTTATTTTATAAGGATTTGTATGAAACTTATTAAGACCAGGGAAGAAAATCTTGAAGAGAATTATCTGGAACTTCATTACGATAAGATTGATGAAGAAACCAATGCTGTTCTGGACAGATTAAGAGATACTCTTCGATACATAGAAGGCACTTATGAAGATAAAAAAGTTACGATAGCACTCACCGATATTTTCTATATCGAAACGGTGGATCGAAAAACTTTTGCATATACAAAGGATATGAGCGTTGAGATAAAAGAAGCGCTTAAAGATATTCTTGAAGAGTATTCAAAAATAGGCTTTGTGCGTATCAGCAAATCCGTAATCGTAAATATTTTCAAGATTAAAAAACTTCAGGGTGATATCAACATGAGAGTTATCATTTTTCTAAAGAACGATGAGAAACTCATAATGAATCGAAGTTACAAGAATGATTTTTATAAAAGACTTAACGATCTTAAAGGGAGGAGTGCGAAATGAAATTAATTAATAAAAGAAATTTTATCTCGATAGTATGTATTTTCTTTACTTTAATTACGTGCGGAAAACTTCTCTACGAAAGAGCCCTGAATTTTACCGACAGATATTATACCGATAATATTTTTACGATTCTTGGATTTTCGGTTTTGATTACATTGATTCTTTCGCTGCATTTTTACCTTCAAAAATTCCCGTTCTGGCTTGTGATAATCGCTCAGTACGCATTAACGGTCGGAATAGTTTTTCTTGCAATATTTATTCACGGAAGATTTTCAACCAATGCTCCTACTGCGTATTGGGACATGTTTGTATCAATAACAATTCCGTTTTTAATAGGTGCTTTGGTTTATTATATTTGTTTCTTCGTACAGATAAAAAGAGCCAACAAGGTACTTGAGAAACTTAACAGCGAAGAATAAACCTGACAAAACTTCGCAAGGCGGGAAATGAAGTAAATTAGGATTGCTCCTACAATAGACTCATACAGGAGGTAAAAGAATGGAGTGGATATCATCAATGCAGCAGGCAATAGCCTATATGGAAGAGCATCTCTTGGAAGAGATTAACTATGAAGACGTGGCGAAGCATGTGCACACTTCAAGCTACGAGTTTCACAGGGCATTCAGCTTCTTAACGGGCATGACGGCCAATGCATACATAAGAAACCGAAGACTCTCAATGGCGGCAAGAGAAATTGTTGAAACCGATGCCAAGATAACGGATATCGCATTCAAGTACGGCTATGAAACACCGGAAAGTTTTACAAAAGCATTTACAAGGTTTCACGGAATAGCTCCCAAATCAGCCAGAGAAGAATCCGGCAAACTCATTCTTTTTAATCCAATGGTAATTAAGCTGACTGTTGAAGGAGGAAAAACAATGGATTACAGAATAGTACAGACAGAAGCAAAGAAATTTATTGCATTGGTAAGAAGTTTTAAAAACGAAATAATCAATGATGAAGCAAATCACGAGGTTGCTGATTTCTGGGGAGAAGTAAATGCCAATCAGATGCTGGGTCCGATCTGGATGTTAAGAGAAGACGGAAAGAGAGATCTTTACGGATTATGCACACCCACAATTGAAGGTCAGGACACATTTGATTACGGTATCGGTATTATCGTTGACGAAGATACCGCACCGTACG
The DNA here is from genome assembly GCA_902765365.1 of uncultured Lachnospiraceae bacterium. GTDB lineage: Bacteria > Bacillota > Clostridia > Lachnospirales > Lachnospiraceae > UBA3766. Next base: position 12,330 of record CACWZK010000066.1, on the reverse strand, counting down.
ATCTTGCCGAACTTGAAAAGAAAGGTTTCAGGGAGTGGAATGTTAATCCCGGAACTTATGTAGTATTTGAATGCATCGGTGAAGACGGCGATTGTATTGCCAAAACATGGAGCCTTTTTTACAAAGAATTTCTTCCTCAGATGGGTTACGAATCCAGCGAAGAAACCGATTACGAATTATATTTTGACGGCGGAAAAGGAGTATTCTGTGAGCTCTGGATCCCCATAAAAAAGAAATAAATCGTAAAAGAAGTAAGGTCGGGACAGAAAATGTTCCGGCTTTTTTTATATTTTTAAACGTGACATACAGATGTCATGTTTGGTATGATATGGTTATATAGGAGTAAGGAAATATGAAGATAGACAGACTTATCGGAATATTGTCGATATTGCTGCAAAAAGAAATGACGACGGCGCCCGAACTGGCGGAACATTTTGAGGTTTCGAGGCGAACGATTAATCGAGACATTGAGGATCTTTGCAAGGCGGGGATACCGATTCAGACCACACAGGGAGTCGGCGGCGGCATCAGTATAATGAGCGGGTACAGGATGGATAGAACCATTCTCACATCCAGAGACATGCAGATGATTCTTGCGGGACTAAGGAGTCTGGACAGTGTCAGCGGCAGCAGTTATTACAGTCAGCTTATGGAAAAGATTCAGGCAGGTTCTTCGGAACTTGTAAGCGGAAAGGAATCCGTACTGATTGACTTATCATCCTGGTATAAAGCAACACTGGCGCCGAAAATATCGATGATACAGGATGCGATAGAATCAAGGCATCTTATTAAATTCAAATACTTTGCGTCGTCGGGAGAGAGCGTTAGAACCATCGAACCTTATTACGTAGTCTTTAAATGGACCAGCTGGTATGTATACGGGTGGTGTCTTAAAAGAAAAGATTACAGATTGTTTAAGCTTAATCGAATGGACAAAGTGGAGTTTACCAACAAGGAATTCGAGTGCAGAAATGTTCCCCTGCCGGATATGTCGGCGGAACTTTTATATCCGAGAAATATCAAGGTGAAAGCTCTTTTTGATGCAGACATGAAGTGGCGCCTTGTGGAAGAATTCGGCATGGAATGCTACAGCGAAAAGAAGGACGGAAAGCTTCTTTTTGAAGAATATTATTCGGATATGGACAATCTGGTTTCGTGGATGCTGACATTCGGAGACAAGGTTGAAGTACTCGAACCCGAAGAAGTCAGGGAGAGACTTAAAGCAATGGCTGATAATATGATTAAAGTTTATGGAAGAAAAAAGAAATCAGGAACAGATTAAAAGAAACTGCAGACAATATGTTCATAACGTATGGGAGGAAAAAGAAATGAGCAAAATAGAAAGATATGATGTCAACGAGCAGTGGGCACATTCGGGAATAATCAAAGCAGGAGACTTTTGCTATTTGGGGTATTGTGTCGGAAATATCGGCGGAACCATAGAAGAACAGATAAACGGCGCCTTCGACAATATGGAAGAAAGACTTGCCATGGTAGGTCTCACTTTGGAGAACGTGATTCAGATGGACTGCCTTTTCAGAGACATCTGGAATATTCCCGTTATGGAAAAGATTATAAAAGAAAGATTCAACGGAAAGTATCCGGTGCGCAAATCCATCCAGACAGAATTCGCACATGTCGGTGGCAAAGAAGGTCTTATGTTTCAGGTTGATGCGGTGGCTTACATCGAATAAGGGACTTAAATATGCTAACAATTACCAAACAACAGGCATCACAATTTATCCTTGCGAAGCAGGGCCTGATCGGTTCGTATAAATTCATAGGAAAAGAAGGGGCTTACGAATATGTATGTCAGGCAGGATGTATTCAGTTTGATCCGGTCGATGTGTGTGGCAAGAATGCCGAACTGACAATGCAGTCAAGAGTCAAAGGTTTTAAGAAAAGCATGCTTTGGGAACTCTTGTATGAAGACCGAAAACTGGTGGATTATGTTGACAAAGAGTTATCGATATGGCCTGCAAAGGACTGGCCGTATTTTGCTTCTTTCAGAGATTACAGCCGGAGGATGGGCGATACTTTCGAGGGAATGAAAGAACTGAAAAAAGAAGCAAGAGCGTATATTAAAAAGTACGGTCCTGTCTGCAGCGATACATTACCGATTGACGGTGAAATCTACTGGCATTCTTTCATTCACTGGAGCGGTCACTGGGATAAGAAATCGTCGGCAGCAAGGTCTGTTTTGGAGCAGTTATATACTGACGGCGAGCTGATTATTCATCATAAAAAAGGCAGCCGTAAGTATTACGATCTCGCCAAAAAAAATCTTCCCGAAAGCATATTGAAAGCAAAAAATCCGTGCAGGGATGAATATGAGTCTATTTCCTGGAGAGTTCTCAGAAGAATCGGAGCAGTCGGGCTTTTGTGGGATAAGAACAGTACGGCGTTTCTTGGTATTGATTTGAAAGCGGATTTGAGGAAAAAAGTACTCTCCGATTTGGAAGCTGATAAAAAAATTAAAGCTGTTATGGTGGAAGGAATAAAGGTTCCCTTTTATTATCGTGCTGAGGATGATGCTCTGATGCAGGAAGTTCTTGCAGGAAAGGCTTTGTGGGATTTTACATACTCGTGGGAAATCTATACACCTGCTTCAAAAAGAAAGTATGGTTATTACACACTCCCCATCATATACAAAGATAGATTTGTCGGCAGAATCGAGGCTGTTCCCGACCGAAAGGAAGGCGTTCTTAATGTTAAAGGACTGTGGTGGGAACCGGACACTCGACAGACCAAGGCATTGAATTCAGAGCTTGAGCGAACACTAAAGAATTTTGCAAAATTCAATGATTGCAAGACTGTAAAATGGTAGATTAAGGGGCAAAACAATGAAATACGAATGGATAGATGAATATTTACTTAAGAAACCTGGAGTAACCAAGGATTTGCAGGAAGAATGGAACTGGATTCGTTACCACATCGGCGGGAAAATGTTTGCAGCAATCTGTAGGGACGATGGAAACAAACCCGTTTACATTACGCTTAAACTTGATCCTCTGGAAGGAGACTATCTTCGCAAAACATACGAAGACATTATCCCCGGATATTATATGAACAAAATTCATTGGAATTCCGTGAAAGCAGACGGTGAAGTTCCCGATGATGTGTTAAAAGACATGCTCGATAAGGCTTATCAGATTGTGTTTGAAAGTCTTACGAAGAAGAAACAGAAAGAAATACTGGGAGATTAAATTTATGGAATACATTCAGGTAACAAAAGAAAACCTTGAAAAAGAACACATCTGCTGTGCAATTGCCAACAATAACGATGTCCAGGTGGCTTCAAAGAAAGCCTGGCTTGCAGACAGATTCGACGAGGGTCTTGTTTTCTTAAAGAGTGCTGAAAGAGGCAAATGTTTTATAGAATACATTCCTGCAGAAAATGCGTGGGTTCCGATTGATGCACCAAACTTTATGTACATCGACTGCCTCTGGGTATCGGGTTCTTTTAAAGGCCACGGATATTCGACGGATCTTTTGAATGCGTGTATCAAAGACAGTAAAGAGAAAGAGAAGGACGGTCTTTGCATACTTTCTGCTGCAAAGAAAATGCCGTTTTTATCCGATCCTAAATTCCTAAAATACAAAGGATTTGAAGTTGCCGACGAAGCAGATAATGGAATCGAACTTTGGTATTTTCCTCTTAAAAAAGGTGCTGAAAAACCTTCTTTTAAAGAGTGTGCAAAGCATCCTCATACAGACGAAAAAGGATATGTTCTTTATTATACGAATCAGTGCCCTTACAATGCAAAATATGTTCCTGTATTGGAGGAAACCGCAAAAGCGAATGGCATTAAGTTTAAGGCAATAAAACTTGATTCAAAAGAAGCGGCACAGAATGCACCAACACCTGTTACAAATTATGCATTCTTTTCGGATGGTAAATATGTAACGAATGAGCAGATGAATGATAAAAGATTCTTAAAGAGAGTTCTTTAAGAAAAACTAAGTTGATGCAAAAAAGAATTATGATAAAAAAGGAGACCGGGAATGCATTTTGTCGATGCCAAGGGAATTCTAAACAAGAATAATGGATTTTATGGAATGAATATATACCGTGGGTGTTCTCACGGTTGTATTTATTGTGACGGCAGAAGTGATTGCTACCAGTTAAAACATAGGTTTGAAGACATAGAAGTGAAGCAGAATGCACCTGAACTTCTTGATAAAGCTCTCAAATCAAAAAGAAAAAAATGTATGATAGGAACAGGTTATATATCCGATCCGTATTTACATTGTGAAGAAGAAATAAAGTTAACGAGAAGATGCCTTGAAGTCATTTTGAAGAATGAATTCGGCTTGGCCATTCAAACAAAATCCGACAGGATTTTACGTGATATTGATTTACTTGAAAAGATAAATAAAACTGCAAAATGTGTAGTTCAGATGACGCTCACAACATATGATGACGAACTTTGTAAGATTATTGAACCGAATGTCTGCAATACAAAGCGTCGAATTGAAGTACTCGAACAAATGAGAGAGAGGGGAATTCCGACAATAGTATGGTTATCGCCGATTCTTCCTTTTATCAACGATACCGAAGATAATATAAAATCAATTCTCGAAGGCTGCGTACGAGCAGGAGTAAAGGGTGTACTCAATTTCGGAATGGGAGTGACACTTAGAGACGGTGACAGAGAATATTTCTATGAAGCACTTGATAAACATTTTCCGGGAATGAAAGAGCGTTATATCAAAACATACGGTAACGCATATGAACTTTTAAGCCCCAATACAGAAGAACTTGAGGCTTTACTTCACCAAACCTGCAAAGAAAACGGGATCCTTTCGAATCCCGATGATTGTTTTAAATATATGAATGATTTACCCGAAAAATACAAACAGCTGAGTTTGTTTGATTAATCGTTCTCTTCGCCCTGAAATATAAAACATGCTATAATTATTGCATTTGTATGGCTGTTTGCCATGTGGCCGATAATAGGATTGATTCAAATATTTTTCTAGGAGATTAAGCTGAATGTCCAATTCAATCAAAGATTACAGAAAAATGGTGGAAGAACCCTGGGGTCGAATGTTTTATGATCTCATCTACAGACAGCTAAACATAGAAGATGATAAAAGAAAAAAGATTCTGGATTTCGGCGCGGGATTCTGCATTACGAGCAGCCACTACGCCAAAAGACACGATGTCACTGCCGTTGAACCGAATGAGGAAATGTATTCCATGCGCTTTCCCGGCGATTATAATCTGATTACCGAAGGTATTGATTATCTTAAGAACATTGATGACAATTCGTTTGATTTTGTCTTTTGTCACAATGTTTTGGAATATACCGACGATAAAGAAAACATCCTAAAAGAACTGCTCAGGGTACTTAAGCCCGGCGGGACTTTATCAATCATAAAACATAATCTCTACGGAAGAGTAATGGGAAGCGCTGTATTATCGGATAATCCGTCGGCAGCGCTTGATTTGCTTTCCGACGACAATACCGAAAACAGTATGTTCGGAAGCCGAAGCGTATATGACAATAAATATCTCATCGATTTATTTGAGGGAGGGGCGGTTCTAAAAAAGACTTACGGAATACGCGCTTTCTTTGGACTTTCTTCCAATAATGAGATAAAATACACCGATGAATGGTATCAGAAAATGCTCAAACTGGAAAATAAGGCGAGCGAAATTGATGAGTTTGTAAAGATTGCATTCTTTAACCATTTGATATTTAATAAAAGCATATAGAGCGATTTTGACAGATCAGCAAATGAAAGGGAACAATATGAGAAAGACGAAAATAGTTTGTACAATCGGACCTTCCAGTGAAAGCCCGGAAATGATTGAAAAGCTTTGTCTTGCCGGAATGAATGTTGCGAGACTCAACTTTTCACACGGTTCTCATGACGAACATAAAAGAAGAATAGAAACCATCAGGGAAGTAAGCAAGAGACTTAAACTGCCTATTGCGATTCTTTTAGACACAAAGGGTCCTGAATTCAGAATCAAGACTTTTGAAAACGGCAAAGTTTCCCTCAAAGCAGGAGACGAATTCACTTTTAAATCCGACGACTCACAGGGTAACGAAAAAGGAGTTTCTGTTAACTTCGAAGGCCTCTCGCGTGATGTAACACCGGGGGATCATATCCTGGTCGCAAACGGTCTTATGGATTTTGTCGTAAAAAGAATAGAGGGTGAAAACGTAGTCTGCGAAACTCAGAACGACGGTGTTTTATCCGATAGAAAGAGCATGAATTTCCCCGGCAAAATCATGAGTACCGAGTTCTTAAGTGCTCAGGATAAAGAGGATATTCTCTTCGGTATAAAAGAAGAAGTGGATTTTATCGCATGCTCCTTCGTATCGAGAGCCGAAGACTTAAAAGCAGTTCATGATTTCCTTGCCGAACACGGTTCACCCGATATCGAACTTATCGCCAAGATTGAGAATCAGCCCGGCATAGACAATATTGAGGAAATCTGCGAACTCTGCTCGGGTATTATGATAGGTCGTGGCGATATGGGCGTTGAGATTGCACCCGAGAAACTTCCTGCGGTTCAGAAGAAACTTATTACAAAGTGCAGACTTTTAGGCAAGAGAGTAATCACCGCAACCGAAATGCTTGAATCGATGATTAATTCCCCGAGACCCACGAGAGCAGAAGTTTCGGACGTTGCAAATGCTGTATATGACGGAACCTCGGCAGTAATGCTTTCGGGCGAAACGGCAGCAGGCAAATATCCCGAAGCAGCCGTTAAGATGATGGCTTCAATTGCCGAAGCTACCGAATCGGAGATTCATTACGACAAGAGATTCTACAATTATTCGTTTGAAATGAAAAACAATGTGGACTGCATATCACATGCTGTCTGCGGAATGGCGATAGATGTTAACGCCAAGGCAATCGCGGTATGCTCCATCTCGGGAATTACCGTAAGAATGGTATCGCGATTCAGATGTCCCGTTGATATTGTGGGAATTACCACGAATGAAAAGAGCTACAGAAGACTCGCATTGTCCTGGGGCGTAACGCCGGTTCTCTGCGAGAAATTCGAATCTACCGACGTTCTTTTCTACTTTGCTCAAAAGACCGCCTGCGAAATAATGGATCTTAAGCCCGGCGACAATGTGGTTATGACCGGCGGTATGATAAACGGAACTTCAGGCAACACGAACTTAATCAAAATTGCCACGATTTAAGGGAGTATAAAAGAAATCACACAAGGCCCGGAAAGTTTTCCGGGTCTTTTTTATGATATAAAATTATACCAGAAGTAAAAAATTAAATTTACAATTAGTATTAGCGGTGCGTTGATTTTTTATATCCCGGATTTTAAAATATAAGCATAAATCCGGATAGAAACAATCTTAAAAAGCTTTTTAAGGAGATACAGTTATGGAAATGAGACTTTCAGAGAATATCAAAAAATACAGAAAAGAGAGAAAGATGACTCAGGAGCAGCTTGCGGAAGTTCTCGGCGTAACCGTCGGCGCGGTATACAAATGGGAAGCGGGAATTTGTTTTCCCGAGTTAAGACTCATTATGAAGCTGGCAGAATATTTCGATACATCCGTCGACGTGCTGATAGGCTACGAAATGACCGATAACGGTCTTAAAGCAATAAAGGAAAGACTGAAAAAGTATATCGGCAGTGCGGACGAGGCGGGAATCGAAGAGGCTGACAAGGCACTTGCAAAATATCCCAACAATTTTGACATCGTTTATCTTGGTGCGCTGATTTACCATATCGTCGGAGTAGCTTTGTATAAAAAAGAGTATACGAAGAAAGCGTATGAACTGTTCGAAAAATCCCTTCTTTTAATCGATCAGAATACAGAACCCTCTGTCAGTGATATGAGCATTTACAATCAGATGGCTCAGACTAAAATCATTCTCGGCCGTTACAAAGAAGGCATCGAACTGCTTAAGAAACACAACAAGGAAGGCGTTTTTAACGATATTATCGGATATTCGCTTGCGGCTTATCTTAAGCAGTATGACGAGGCAAAGAATTATCTTTCATGGACCATGATTCAGTCGTACAGGAATACTACGGAAATTGTATTCGGATATGTTTTCATTTACTGCGCCAAGGGAGAGTACGGGAAGGCAGAGGATGCGCTTAACTGGGGAATCAATCTTTTGGAAAGTCTAAAAACCACGGATAAAATGGGTATTTTGGACAAGTATTTAAGCGTAACTCTGGCGATTCTCGCATATGTATACATGAAATCGGGCGATAAGAAAAAGGCACTTGCCACATACAAAAAAGCACTTAAGACAGCCGAACAGTTTGATGAGAATCCTGACTACAATGCGGGGAATCTTAAATTTGTCGAAGCTGAAGGCCCTCTTATCATCCGCGATATTCTCGGTCAGAAAGCAGTCGAAAGCATGGATAAGGCTTTGGAACTTTTTGACGATTCCGATACTGTATCCAGACTCAAAGGATTAAAGTAAAGGAAAAAATATGAAAACAAAAACATTATACAAAGAGCTTAAGGCAGAATTTTATCGAAAGAACAAACTCCTGTTTGTGATTGCGGCGATAGCATCGCTTTGCTCGGGTACGGTAGGACTTGCATTTTCATGGGTGTTAAGAGCACTTCTTGATACGGCAGCGGGCTCGGAAGGGTCGCTCCCTTTTATGAAAGTTTTAATGATAGTCGGTATAATACTTGTTTTATCCGTTTCTTTCAGCGTAACCGATTATCTTTCAAGACCGGCTTTTATTAAAAAAGCCATGATTCAGTATAAAAACTTCGCTTTTGAAAAACTGACGAATAAAAATATTTCATCATTCAGGAATGAAAATACCGCAGCATATATCTCGGCTTTAACCAATGATGCAACGGTGGTTGAAGCGGATTACCTGGGTAAAAAACTGATTCTTTTAACAAGACTTGTATCGTTCTTCGGTTCTCTTACGATGATGCTAATCACATCACCTCTTTTAACTCTTGCGGCTATAGTGGTTATGCTTATCCCCACGGCTGTTTCAATCCTTACAAGCACAAGACTTGTAGGTGCGGAAAAAAATGTATCGGAAAGAAACTCGGATTTTGTTACGGCGGTGAGCGACTGTTTAAACGGATTTAAAGTAATTAAAAGTTTTAAAGCCGAAAAGGAAGTCCTGAATATTTTCTCCAACGATAATAAAAGACTTGAAGATGAGAAATACAGACGCGAGAGAATCAAAACGATAATAGCTGCGTGTGGCGGACTTGCAGGTGCACTGGCACAATTCGGGGTATTTATCGCAGGTACTCTTATGTGTCTAAAGGGCTGGGGAGTTACTCCGGGTGTGGTTATAATGTTCGTCAACCTTATGAACTTCCTCATTCAGCCCGTATCGGAACTTCCGACTCTTTTATCCGCAAGAAAAGCATCTCTGGCTCTGATTGACAAGCTTGCCACGGCGCTTGATAAGAATACCGAAACAGATGAAGGCGAGGATATCACATCTTTTAAAAGATCAATCCGTCTTGAAAACGTATCCTTCGGATATGACGAAGAAAAGGAAGTTTTACACAATATCAGTACCGAATTCGAAGCCGGAAAAGCGTATGCGGTAGTCGGCGGAAGCGGGTCGGGGAAATCGACGCTTATCAATCTTTTGATGTCTTCATACAGCGACTACAAAGGAAACATATTATTCGACAATACGGAGATGAAAAATATTTCACCGGAATCGTTATATGACGTTGTTTCGATGATTCAGCAGGATGTTTTCGTATTTAACTCATCCGTTAAAAACAATGTGACCATGTTTAAGGATTTTACGAAAGAAGAAATAGACGAAGCCATATCCCGCGCAAGACTCGATTCGTTCGTAAAAGAAAAGGGAGACGGTTATTTGTGCGGAGAAAACGGCAAAGATTTATCGGGCGGTGAGAAGCAGAGAATTTCCATCGCCAGAAGCCTTCTTAAAAAATCAAAAGTTCTTCTTGCGGACGAGGCCACAAGCGCGCTGGATGCAGACACCGCATTTAAAGTCACGGACGATATTCTTAACTTAAGCGGAATACTGCGTATTGTCATAACGCATTCGCTGGATGAAATCCTTCTTAAAAGATACGATGAAATCCTGGTGCTTAAGGACGGTAAGATAGAAGAAAAAGGTGGCTTTGATGAGTTGATGGCAAAGAAGGGATATTTCTACGCACTTTATACGGTCGCACATTAGTACTTTGTGACAATAAATACTTAACAGACAAGGCTGTCCTAATATATAATTGAAATGTGAAAAATATATGAACGGACGGCCGAATAATGAAAGACGCAGATTTTAAAAGATTCGACATGCAGAAACCACCCGTGCGCACCAGATGGTATTTAAGACCGTTAACGTATATTTTAAGTGTGCCGGATGTGGTCAAACATAAATGCAGAATAACCAAAACAAATGTGGAAGGCCTGAAGCCTCCCTTTGTTTTGTTGTGTAACCACAATGCTTTTATGGATTTTAAGGTGGCTACCAAAGCCATATATCCGTGGAGGGCAAATTATGTTGTGGCGATTGACGGTTTTATCGGAAGAGAAAAGCTTCTTCGTGATGTGGGATGTATCTGCAAGAGGAAATTTACGAACGATATAACTCTCGTAAAGCAGCTCTCACAGACCATAAAAAACGGAGACGTTGCGGTAATCTATCCCGAGGCAAGATATTCGCTTTGCGGTACGACGGCGGTACTTCCCGAATCCCTGGGAAAACTCTGCAAGCTTTTAAAAGTGCCCGTGGTAACTTTAATCTGTCACGGACATCACGTCAATTCGCCTTTCTGGAATCTGCACGACCGCGGTGTAAAGCCGACCGAAGCTGAGTTTACGCAGATTTTCACGGCGGAAGAATTAAAGAATGCTTCCGTTGAAGAGATAAACAAAAAGATAAACGAAATGTTTATTTATGATGATTTCGCATGGCAGAAAGAACGTGGAATAAAGATTACTTACAAAGGTCATGCGGAAGGGCTTCACAAGGTACTGTATCAGTGTGCTTCATGTAAAACCGAATACAAGATGAGTACCGAAGGAAGAGTTCTTAAGTGCAATGCCTGTGGCAAAGAATGGAAGTTAAATGATTTAAGTGAACTGGAAGCCGTATCGGGCGAGACGGAATTTTCGCATGTTCCCGACTGGTATGAATGGGAAAGAAGCAATGTCAGAAAAGAAGTCGAAGCAGGAACTTATTCCACCGGCGAACTGCCTGTAAGAGTCGATTCGCTTCCGAATGCGAAGAAATACATTCCCATCGGCGAAGGAATCATGGTTCACGACATGAACGGCTTTACCGTAAAAGTAACGGATAAGGACGGAGATGTTCACGAGATGGTTAAGAATGTGCCGTCACTTTATTCCTGCCACATCGAATACGAGTATCTCGGCAAGTTCGGCGACTGCGTTGATTTAAACACGCTTAAGGATACATGGTACACTTACCCCGACCCCGCAAAATGCGAGTTTTCGGTCACCAAAATGGCCCTCGCCACCGAAGAACTTTACAACGCATACTGGAAGAACCATTCGGGGACGGTTCTATAATGGCTTTTTTGACCACCCGGGGACAGTTCTTTGATAAAAGATTGGAGACAATATGCAGTTTGGAATGCCGACATTAATTGAAAATCACACGCTTGAAGATAATGTTAACCTCTGCGAAAGTCTGGGTTTAAAATTTATAGAGCTTAACATGAATTTTCCGGAGTATCAGGTTGAGAAACTGGAAGATACTGATTATCTGAAGAGTCTTGCAGATAAAGCAGGAATTTATTATACAATCCATTTGGACGAAAATTTAAACATCGCAGACTTTAATCAATTAGTTACAGATGCGTATCTTGAGACCGTAAGAAGAACGATTGAAGTTGCGAAAAAACTTTTGATTCTACGCGATAAATACGGTGACAAAACACAGCCGCTGACCATAAACATGCACATGCATCACGGAATTTACATCACTCTTCCGGATAAAAAAGTGCAGATGTACGAGAGAGATTTCGACACCTATATGAAGTCGTTTGAAACCTTCAGAAAAAGCTGCGAAGAATGGATTGGTGAGAGCGATATAAAAATCTGTATCGAGAATACAGACGGCTTTAAAGAGTATGAGAAAAAGGCAATTGAATATCTTTTAGGAAGTCCTAAATTCGCTCTTACATGGGATATCGGACATTCAAAAGCCATAAAAGAAATTGACGTGCCTTTTATCCTTCAAAACAAAGACAGGCTCGTTCATTTTCACATTCACGACGGCAAAGAAGAACCGCCGAAAAATCACCTGGCTCTTGGCGACGGAGAGATAAATCTTGCAGAAAGACTTAACCTCGCAAGTGAAAGAAACGCAAGATGCGTGCTTGA
>CACWZK010000065.1 GCA_902765365.1 uncultured Lachnospiraceae bacterium | reverse complement strand
CAGCGACAAGACCCAGTACATCTACGACCTGCTAATGCTCGGTGCCAAAAAACTGGAGAAGAAGAATTAAGAAGAGTTATTCTGAGCGCATTAGTAAATTCAGCAAAGCCGTGTTGAGCCGACCACGGTTATTCAAGTCCGTTCTTCTTCATCAGCTTACGTAACTCGCGATTGGGAATGCTGGCTTGGTCGGACTTATCGTAGATGGTGGCAAGTGTAATGTCGGCACCGTTGCTTTCGATAAGCACGGTGTGGGTGATGACCCTCGCACCACCGCTCTTGCCCTTGGCTTTCGATGCGATGGGAAAGCGCACCTTGCGTAGATGCTTGCCCAATGGTTCGCCCATGAGCGGTGACTTGCGTAAGGCATCGAGGAAGTCGCGGTAGTCGTCCTTCATCGAAGGATAGCGAATAACGGTAATAATGACACCTATTAAAATCGAAGCCATGCAAAGAAGAATTCCCACAAGTGTTGCGCTGTAAAAAGGCACAATCAGGGAAATAAGCTGCATCAGTCCCCAGAGTGCAAGACCGATGATTACGAAAAGAAGAAGTCCTTTGATGAATTTTATAAAACAAAGTCTTTTTCTTGCTCTTTTTATGAGGTTTTCAATCTTTTTATCTATTTCCATATTTCTTTTTTTCTCTGACTTTTCCTTTTACGGGACTTAATATATATGCGGAAAGTCTTAAAACGCCGAGTGAAATAAGAATCATTTCCACCATGCTGATGGGAGTCCATAATTTCATCAGAATATTATTTTCTGTAAAATGAGGCAGTAATTCGGTTCCGCACATAGAAATCATGCCTTCAACAGAAGCGTAGTATCCGAAATTGTATCCGATGGTATTGCCCAAAACATCAAATATCATAAGCAAAGGATTGAATGTTCCGAGCAATATTAAGAAATCTCCGTTGATAAAATGAGGATCCGTTATCCACGCAAACGTAGCTTTATCATAATAAAGAGAACTGTTTATCGCTGCTATAACCGACTGAATGATAAAAGGCGTTGAAATTGTAATTGATATATAAACCAATAAAAACAGATATGTAAGAATTACAGAAACAATCGTATTCTTCGTCAGTGCCGAGAAGAATATTCCGAAGCACGAAATAAATCCGATGAATACAAGCAGTACCAGGCCTATATATATCAGCTGGAAGAACGATATACCGCCGTAAATAAACACTATCGCAAGAAGAGGAAAAGTGGATATTACCATAAGTGCGAGGAATATAAAATCCGAACCATATTTTCCTTTAATAATCTCCCATGGAGTCATTCTCGTGGTAAGAAGCACATCCAGCGTCTGTCTCTCTTTTTCGAGAGAAACACTTCCTGCGGTTATCGCGGGAGTAAGGAATAAAAGAAGTGTTGCTTCAACAAATACCATGGCAATCAGATACCATGCCAGCACGCGGTACGAACAGGATGCTTCAAAGGATGATATCATTATCCCTAAGAAAAAGCTCAGTGAAATAGGAGCCAGAAAAACATTGATCAAAAGCATTATAATCATTATTTTCGGACGTTTCATATCAATTGTCATTTCTTTGTATAAAACGGCATTTGTTTTGTTCTTTTTAAGCTTACTCATATTAACTCCTTTTATTCGGTCCAGCTGCCTGTCCCGATACTATCTGCATAAAGAGGCTTTCAAGCGAACCTTCCTCGCGATAAAAACTGCTAACGGCAATATTTGATGAAACAAGGCTTGCGAGCATTTTCCCTTCGTCTTCCTTTGTTCCCGTAAATACAATCTTAAGTATACTTCCCTGAGCGGTAACCTTCTGAACAAAAGGATTGTTCTGAAGTATGGCAAATACATCATCAATCTGCTCCTCATTCACAGTTAAGTTAAGCGGTGAAGACATCGCTGCAGCACGGTGAATCTCTTCGATACTTCCCTGCAGTACAAGATGACCTTTGTCTATAATGCCTACCGATGTACACATCTCTGCAAGTTCGGGTAAGATATGCGACGAGATAATAATGGTTTTACCCATAGAAGATAAGTTTTTGAGTATCTCTTTTAATTCATATCTTGCCTTGGGATCAAGACCGCTCGCAGGCTCATCGAGGAAAAGAATATCCGGATTGTGTACGAGACCTCTCGCAAGACAGAGTCTTTGTTTCATGCCTCGTGAAAGTCCGTTTACATCGGAATCTTTTTTATGTGTAAGATTTACAAGGTCTAAGAGCTCGGCGCTTAACTTATCCGCTTCTTTTCCGTAAATACCGTATGCATTTGCGAAAAAGTGAAGGTATTCCGATGCCGAAAGGCTCTTATATACACCGAAATAATCAGGAACGTAACCGACCTTTTCAGCCAGTGCCCTGTGATTTTTAAGCATGTTTTCGCCGTCGATTAATACTTCTCCGCCGTCAGCCTTTAATAGACCGACACAGATTCTCATGGTCGTGGTCTTTCCTGCGCCGTTCGAACCTACGAAACCGAAAAGTTCGCCGTCCTGGACATTAAGCGAAAAATCGTTTAATGCAAGAAACCTACCGTATCTTTTATATAAGTGTTTAATCTCTATCATCTTTATCTCCCATAAAAGGATTTTACCTGTTACTGTACCGAAAGATTATTGTAATTTTCCCGGAAGATTATGGCTTCGGTACGTGTCTGTTTGCTCTTTTTGCCTTCGGTTACTTTAGCCGCGATATCCGACTTCGGAAATGCAACAACGAGTATATGATCGTTATCCGGAGCATATTCATCCTCTATATATTTAAGAACCGAATCGCGACGTATTGTTTCATTAAATCCTCTGTAAAGATTTCCGAGGAAAATGCCCGCGGTAATTTCCAAGGATTTATGCTTTGTATAATGACTGTCCAGTCTGTTAGAGTACATCTTGGAATATGACGAATAACTTGAAGTATACTTGCTGTCATCGATGGTTTTGCCCGCGCTTGCAACCACGCTTTCGCCGGGTTTGATTTTTTTGAAATAATAATCCTCGTAACCTTTAGTTGTATAAAGCTGAACTATAACATCCTCAAGTACTGTGGAATAATTGTTGGTTACACAGATATTCTGAGGAACCTTTCCGCCGATTGAAAGGTCCGTCTTAAGAGCGACATCCAGTCCTCCCTGTGTGGGATATGCGGCTTCACCCTTAAATGCCTGACTCTCAAGCGCAACCTTATTGGATATGACACTCTGTATATGGTCGTAATCGGATCTGTATCTGACAGAATAAGTATCGTAATCAATATTGTTTGAAGAATAATAATCTCCTTCGGCACTGAAATTTCTGTCTATCTCAATTTCATTTGAAAAGTCGATTACATATTCTTTGGCCTTTGGAACGGTAACATTTATAAAATCGATTTCCTGTGTTGATACCGAATCGGGGAAAAGAAGCGTAATAACATTGGTGTTTAATCTTAAAACTCTGGTCGAAAAACCGAGGCAGAAAATAAGCACAGCCACGGCTAAAGCCGATACGGGATATATAACCCAGAGATTCCATGTTTTTTTCTTCTTTAAGCAAATCACATATGCCACAAGAATTGCAATAAAATATAAAAGAATAATTATCAGATAGAAAATCAGCGGAGGCACGGGAGCACTGCCCGCAGATCTTAAGAGTCTTTCTTCCGAATATCCGTTGCCGTAAGAGTAATAATATGAATTTCCCGCTTGATTTTCGTACTCTATGGCTTCATTAATAAGGTCTGTTCCCGCAATCTTTTCGATAAGATTTCTGAAAAACTCACCCGATGATGAATTCTTGGGAATAGGGTTTTTGGTAAAATCCACCGCACAAAGAATCACCTTGCCGTCTCCGCTCTTTATTACTTTTGCGAGAGGGTAAGTATCGCCATCGGATGTATCTCCGTATATAATCTCATCTGCGGATCTGTTTAGTGTTTCGTCGATTCCTGCACAGTCAATATCGAGATATTTGTAATCATAGGAAATAACCGCATTGGAATCTACACTTAAATCAGGTCTTAAATCATATCCGTTATATGCATAATTGATAAACAGATATGCATAGTGTCTTAGAAACTCTTTATAATCATCACCGAAATACTGATCAAAAGCCGCATCAAGATCGCTTTCGTCAGCAAGCGAAAGCTGCTCGCAAAGATACCATTTCGGGTCAAATCCCAGGAGGTTGCAATACTCAGGATATGCACGTTCGGTTATTTCGTATTCGCTGAAACCGTAATTGTACAAAAGTTCATCCAGAGTTTCCGAAACATATCCGTATCTCTCATCATAATATTTATAATGATAAGCACCGTTTGAATCGGTATAAAATGCATTGTTTTCAAAAAGATAAATGTTTGAGGGATCTACCAGATTACCGTATGCATCACGATAATCGCCGGAAGCATCATAATCGCCGCCGTAAGCGAATATATAATCGTTTGTTCCGTCACCGTCATAATCATAATAATTTGAAGGATCCGTATATGCGTCAAAGTCGTAATAATAGTATCCGTCGTAAAAACCGTCATACATATCATAGGAATTTGTCTGGGAACCTATCTGTGTAAGATATGAATAGTCCTCGGTAGCAAGACCGAGTGTCGTGTTTTTAGAGGATGTGGAAGTTACTTTTTCATTTATTATGTTTCCGTATAATCCCGATAATGTTTTATTGGCGGTCGAACCTGTACCGATGATTAACAAACCGCCCTTTTTAACCCAGAGGTTAAGTGCGTTTAACTGTTCCTTTGTAAGTAAATCCGTGGAAAAATCAGAAATAAGAATAATATCCAGCATGTCGAGTGCTGTATAATTAACGGGAAAGTCTGCCGCAGAAAGTTCTACGAGTGAAGTATACCTGGATGTATCGGAAAGAAAATGAACTCTGTCCATATATCCGAGCGCAGAAAAATCATCGGATAAAACACCGACTCTGATATCGTTTTTGGTCTTTGATACATTTATTTTCTGAAGTTCTGACCAAAGAACCTTGTATTTTTTATTGGTCATTCTGACGTTGACAAATTCAGCGGGAACCGGAATACCTGCTACAATTTGTACTGTCTTGGTCTCTCCGGCACCGAGTGCAATATCTTCTTCATAAAGAATATTGTTGTTGGAAAAACCGGGGATAATAAGCTGAAGACATCCTTCAAAATTTTCATTATTTTTGTTGGTAACGGTTATCTCAAAAGGCGCTCCGTATCCCAACAAAACCTTCTGACCGTAACCTGCGTTTAAAGAAACCTCAAAATCATATGTTTTTTTGGCTTCCGCAAAACGCGCAGGAATAAATGCAATCAATGCCCCGAGCATAAGAATGCATATAATCCTTTTTATTATGTTTTTTTTCATTATGACCTCCGAAAGTCCCATGTTTTTATGACACACAAATTTTATTATATAATAATATCCGATTTATTACAAATTTCAGGTCCGGTTTCAGTCATCATTTGCCGGTTCGATTACATATCCGATTTCATCGTCGGGAATATACCTTACAATGCAGTTAAACTCTGAATCGGATAAATCGTCTTCTTCAAAAAGAGGTATCATATAAGCCGTAATTATTTCGCCCTCTTCAAATCCTTCAAATTCGTCGGGAGTATAATCATAATCGCCCAAAACCTCGATGATTTCGACTTCTGCCAGTCTTACACCTTCATCGTTTTCATGTACCGAAAGGAACTTAACCGAAACATTGTCATTTATAATAAAGGTATCTTCTTCTCTTACCGATGGCGACATAAAATTATAATTGTCGCCCTGAAGGTTTTTGAGATCCAAAGTATAATCGGAGCCGGTTTCCTGTTTTGAATGATTTTCTTCGGTTGTGCCTGTAAAATCAGATGTTGTCGTAGTGGCATTTTCGCTTACCGCGGGTTCCGAATCGGAATATACATATTCCTCCGCTTCCTCAGCAATGGCCGGTTCGTCCATTGCCGGAGCGTAATCGTAAAATGCTCCGTCGGTTGCGGATTCCACAGAGTTGGTTGTGGTTGTGGCTGTTGCCATATCCATTGTCGCGGTTGAGTATGATTTACTGCCCATCCCGCCACTCATCATGAGAAATCCTGCGGGAATTATTAATAAAAGAAGAATAGCTGCCGAGGGTACCGCAACAAATACCCATGCGGGAATTCTGAATTTCTTCTTTTTTGTCTGAGCTTTTACCGGCTCATTGTCATATGCGTTTACCGCATATTTGTTTGCTGTACTGACTGTGTTGTTTTCTTCTTTGCTAAAATTTATAACATTTGAAATCGGTGTTTCGTTTCCGTTTGTTTTTGCGCTTTCTTCTGCGTCGATCGCCGCTTCGATTCTGCCCCAGAGATCGGGCAAATCGTTCATTACGGCTTCTTTATATTCTTTTGAAAGATCTTTATTCATAGCCCAACCTCCTTAATTTTTTGATGGCTTCCTGATAACGCCAGGTAATAGTACCCATCGGCACCCCGAGCGCTTCCGATATTTCATTGAACGTCATATCGGATAGTATCTTCATACTGACAACCTGCCTTTCTTTTTCCGAAAGAGTGGCGAGTGCTTCGGTTACCGTCATGTCTCCTATTACTGTCTCTTCGACCTTATCGTTTGCTACGGGTTCAATACCCTCTTCGATAAAATCGTCTACCGCTACCGAACGTGAATTTTTTCTTACAAAATCAATTGCCATATTTCTGGCAATCGTTGCAAGAAAGGTTTTGTGCGAATCTTTTAATTCCATGGTTTCCGCCATGTTATAAAGCTTCACGAAAAAATCCTGTGTCACGTCTTCGGCATTTTCTTTCTGCCCGACTACACCGTAGATAATAGAATAAATATATCCGAGATATTCATCATAAATATCTTTCAGGCCGGACTTGTCTTTATTCTTTATTCTGTTGATGCACTCCGAAAACTTTTCCTGAGTCAAGTTTCCTCCTAACTCCACTAAAGATACGAATCAGTTTTATCTTTTTATGGTATTTTTTTATTTTTCTTACGGCTCCTTGCCAAATACGATATTTCCGCCCGTTTTGATAACTACGCCGTCACTGTTTTTGTATGAATAATCATTGGTAATGTTTATATTGCTCCAGTCCGAAGGATGGATGGCAAAGCTGACGGTAAATTTGTCTCCCTTCTTAAGAGACATCGAATCTCCGATTGAAATGACACATTTTTTGTCACAGTCCGTACCCGAAGCATCGGATATGCTGCCGGTCACGTTATTTAAAGCCGTATATGTACCGTCCTTGGCATTTACGGCACTGTGATAATTGTCAAATACAAATGCATTTTTGTTGTCTGCGGTGTAATAATACGTAATCGTTGTCTTCGACAAATCCAGGTCATCGGAAGAATTGTTGGTAAATTCGATTGTTCCCGATACGCTGCTCTTGCCATCGCCCGTGTATTCAATCTTTACCGCAAGATCTCCGGTATCGGAAGTCACGCTTGAAGGTGAAACGGTTACATTGTTGTTGTTATTATTGTTATTGCCCGAATTGTTATTCGAACCGCCGTTATTTGAATTGTTCGAAGTATTGTTATTAACCGCACCTCCCGAAGGAATTACGGACTCTCCTGCCTTGTCTCCGCTCTTTGGTGTGGTTCCGAAAACAAGCGTTTCGTTTTCGTAAACTGCCATGTTCTTTGCAAGAGTTACGTTTCCGTTTGAAAGTCCCTTAAAAGAGGGATCGTTGGAATCATCCCAGACTCCGTTCTTGCTCTTCATGCGGACTTGGATTTCCTGCTTGAAATTGGACTGTCCGCCGGGGTAAAGTTTGCCGTCGTCAAAAACAACCGAAAGATAATAGATATTGTTGGCTTCATCCCAGACCTTAAGCCCGTCGCATTTGCCGGACTGCATATAATTGGTGCTTACTTCAATATCCGAAGCCTTTCCGCCGGCTTCAATCACTTCGGTCAGATCTATAAAGTATCTTAATTCTATCTTCCCCGGTACTCTTGCGGGCCAGCCTGTTATATTGTACACAAAAGCTTTGATTTCCACAAAGTCATCGCCGGAAACATTTATTGCTCCGTCCGCATATATCTCAAGGCCTGGAGTCTCAACGGCGCCGAAATCTTTTATGGTCTGTCCTTTGTATTTCGAATAAAGATGTGCCAGAAGTCCGGTAAAGCCTGCATTGTAGTCGCACGCCACTTCATTTACGGTGTAGTCCGATACTGTATCGTTATATCCGTCGTTTGCATCGGGGCCGCCTACAAGTGCGCCGTATAAAATATGTCTGCCTGGGCTCGGCTCATTCATATTGTCGCAGTACGAACCCTGTGCCGTTCTGTGATGAGGGTTCTTGGGATAATTGTTGCCAAATCCTATTTCAAACGATCTGCCGGTATCTCCGAGTGCGTAGCCCGCCTGGGAAAGCGCAAAATCCTCATATGTTTTCTTTCTGGCAGCACTGCAGGTATCGGTTTCGGCATATAAAGAAGCGATAAAAGCAGTTGTTGTGGCATATCTTAAAGAACCCCACGAATCAAGCCATGCAAGGCCCTTGGGAGTATATGTGATTCTCTCTCCGCCAACACCCGTGGTCCACCAGTCAAGGTGTTTTTCAACCGCATCGGAATACTTTTTGTCGCCGGTATTTTCCGCAAGTAAAAGAGCCGCTCCGATATGCACGTCATCCCAGCACATCGCCCATTTATGGTTCTGGTCGGCATTGGAATAATCGCTCTTTGCATTGTTTAAATATGTATCATCGCCCGTGGCCATATAAAGCCATACGCCGGACCATGCAAGTTCGTCGTTATATCCGCTCCATGAATTATAAAATCCGTTTGCTGCGGTATATCCCGCGTCGGATTTTGTATCACGTGCAAACTTGTACAGACTCTTGGCATGCTTAAGACAAAGATCACTGTACGATTTATCCACATCCTTATAAATCATCGAACAGGCCGCAAGCGAAGCAGCCGTTTCGGCACACACCGCGGAGCCCGGATTCTGCTTGGTGACCTTATACGCAGGTCTGTTCATTCTCGTATCAACCACTTCGCACGGTCCCCACCATGAGTGGTCCTGATTGCCGTCACCGACCTGATAATAATATACCTCGTCCGAAGGATGGCATTTTATAAAATAATCGTTGGCCCATTTTACATTTGACAATGCATATTCAAGCTGGCCGGATTCAACATAGGCATCCTTGTCTTCGTATATCGACCATGCAAGCATTGTGGCAGTATATGACATCGGTAAGTTGAATTTAACATTATCGCCCGCATCATACCATCCGCCTGATAAATCAAGTCCCGCATCGGCACCGTCTTTTAAGCAGGAATCACCTCTCCAGTTGCATCTGACTTTGTCGGGAAGATCTCCGGAACGCTGAAGCTCATAAAAAAGAAGGGATTTCTGAAGGGCTTCGCCGTAATTGTATTTGCCTGTTCCTTTGGTGCCTTCATATCCGCTTCCTTTTTGCGTGAGGTTTCCCGTATCGAGAATGGAGTTTACGGGTTTGCTTACCGCTTCCGTACTCTCCTGCGTATTCTTCTTGTCGGGTTTTGTTTCCTCTTTTTCCGTCTTCGGTTCTTCTTCTTTTTCTTTTGAATCAACAGAAACTGATGTGTCCTTGTTATCGGACACATCAGTTACTTCGTTTGTATTTTCATTTTCCGTAACGCCCGTTTCGATACTCACCTCTTCGGGCGTTTCCGCTTTTCTGTTTTTAATCTTTTCTGTAATGGTAATGCCTGCAACAAGAACAATTGCTGCCAAAACAATCACCGCACCGACCGGGATTCCGATCATCAAAAATTCCTTTATGCTCTTTTTATTTTCTTCCGTTTCGTCAACGTAGGGTTTTCTCATATTTTACGACCATTCTTTGTTTATTTTTCTTCCTTCTTTGATTCGTCGGACTTTTCCTTATCTTCGTTTTTCTCCGACTCCTCGTCCTGCTTTTTATGGATATTGTTGATATCGTCCATGGATCCGCCGCCTTTGTCATCGGGATCTTTAAACTTACCCTGTTCAACAAGTCTCAGGAAAGCATCCACAACATCCGTTGTAAGCTGTGTACCGGACACTTCTTTTATGATGGATACAACCTTTTCAAAATTCATACGATTTCTGTAAGGTCTGTTCGAATACATGGCATCAAAAGTATCCGCAACGGCAATAATCTGTGCCGCTCTGGGTATCTCATCGCCCTTCAGTCCGTCGGGATATCCTCTTCCGTCGGGTCTTTCATGATGCGATTTCGCGCCAGTTGCAAGTTCGGGCATTATGCTTATGTCTTTAAGCACGTTATAACCTTGAATCGAATGAGACTTAATCAGTGTGAACTCTTCATCCGTCAGCTTGCCGTTTTTGTTGAGTACTTCGGGTTTAATTCCGATTTTGCCGATATCATGCAAAAGTGCGATATTATAATACTTCTCAACGGTATCCTCATCATAGCCGAGTTCCTCGGCAAGAAGAGCTGTGTACTCGGCAACTCTGGTGGAATGACCTTTTGTATAGCGGTCCTT
>CACWZK010000064.1 GCA_902765365.1 uncultured Lachnospiraceae bacterium | reverse complement strand
GAAAAGCATGCTCTACGAAATCCATTCCGTCGTGGGAGAGCAGTTCATCCATATAGACCTTGTGGAAGCCTATAACTTCAATATTTCTCCGCTTTCCCTCATCGGAATTCCAGAAATTGTATATAAGCTGTTCCCTGTCAAAATTCTTGTCACTCTTTAATTTGGCAATATAATTGTCATAACCTGATCTGTCAGGCTCTCTTCCAAGCACCTTGACATACACATTTCTTAAGAATATTTCGTCATTGTCCGAAAGAATGCTTTCAACCAGAATGATTTTCTTTTTGTTCTCCCCTTTTTTCTTAACCGTTTCTGCCACAGGTGCACTCGCAACCTGAGTTTTAATATTCTCTGCTTCTTTGAGAATATCCCCGTACAGCGATAAAAACATGTCGTCATAATCCCCGTTTACCTCGACATCTTTTTCGCTCAAAGATTTAAGACCGGTTAATTTGATTTGGGCGTCAAGATTAGCGTCCATACTTTTACTCCTTTTCCCCCCTGCAGGAAATTATTAAACCAACTTCAGTGAAGTCTGTCTTTCTACCGTATTCTTGCCGTCATCAACTCTTAAAACGAGCGCGTATCCGCCCTTTTTAGTGCCGGGCTGACCACAAACGAGCGTGGCATCAAATCTGTTGTTAACAATCTTTATGTCGTCTAACTCAAGTTTAATTTCAGGCATGGAAACCACGGTTCCCTTATCGGATATGATGCAAAGCTGCATCTTAAGCCCTTCTTTGTTTCCCTTAAAAGTTATAGGAAGATGTACTGTCGAGCAAACGGGAAGTTCAAGCGTTTCGGGCGTACCAAGCACTATTTCGCCTTCTTCGATATAAATGATAAAAGAAGGTATCTCCAGCTTGTCTTTTTTCACTTTATCGCAATATTTCTGTACTCTGTTTTTCCACTCGAAATATTCATCGACGCTCTTCGTGACTTTATCGATTTTAACAGCGTTTTCTGCGTCGGTTTTGTCGGAATATTCTTCGCTTAATCCGTCAAATATACGACCGTCCTTATAGAGAAAATCGTAATGATTTTCAAACAGGTATTCAGTGGGTTTTACGAACATTTTCCAGTCCGTGCGAAGTCCGGGCCAGCACATTACTATGTAAGGCTTTGATCTGATTAAATCAGGATATTTTGCCTGCACATAGTTAAAGTAACTGCTCCATTCGTCAAGGCCGGTCAGTTCTATGCCTTCATGCTCTTTTATCATTTCAATGTAAAGTTCCTTTTCGATGATCTGAGGCATATGGCTTGAATACTGGTAGCTCGGATATCTGTTTTCGTTGACGAATTCTCTCGTTCTGAAAATATAATAATCGTACGATGTCATACCGCCGACAACGCCTTTCCATTCGTTTAGGTCGTTGCAGTAGTAAGCCACGTAGGAATCGTCTTCAAGAAATACTTTTTTGTCTATTTCTTTTAAAGGTCTGTAGTCGTCATCGCTCATGATGAAGACTTCATCGACCTTGTCGCTTTGCATTGCAAGGCAGCGAAGGAAGAAGTTTCTCGTGCCGTGGTCTTCGGGAAGCGGTCTGCCTTTAAGGATTTCGCCGTCTGTGAGCGTATCAATTTTAATACGCTTTGTCTCAATAGCCTTCATATCGTCCGCCACTTTATCAGGACAGCATAAAAGAATCTTTTCGATGAAAGGCATATATGCTTCGATATATGGAATCGTCCTTCTGATATCATCCACTCTGGCTGTAAGAATAACCATCTGCTTAACATCTTTTTTAGCTTTGCGTTCGGTTATCTTAAGCGTATCCAGAGCATCTATTACTCTTGCGGCGGTCTCTTCCCAGGTGAAAGGCTTGAAGGATTTGATTCTTTCTTTTAATCCCTCGTATTCGCCCTCATTTTCCATAAGACTGATGAGTTTGTCGGTAAAATCTTTTACATCGTTTAACTTAAAATACTCGCAGTATTCCTTTCCCACTTCGCGAAGCACAGGAATGTCGGTTGCAAGCACGGGTGTTCCACGCTGTAGGCTCTCAATGATGGGGAGTCCGAAGCCTTCGCCGTATGTTGCAAAAGCAACGACAAAAGCGTTGGTATACAGATAATCTATTGCCGCATCATCCAGTCCGACAAAATGGAAAAATCTCTTATCCTTCTCGGGATGTTCATTGATTCTCGTTTGAAGTTCATCCACATTCCAGCCGATTTTACCGGCGAAAATAAGCTTTACGTCCTTGTCGAAAAGTCCCGCCTCAAAAGCGTCTAAAAGAAACGCGTGATTTTTTCTCGGCTCAATGGTGCCGACTGTTAAGACATATTTGCCTTTGGCGGCTTCGATAACTTCCTTCGGGATTTCGGAAGCACTGTCTTTTTTACCGCCGAAATTTGAGCCCAGCCACGATACAAATCCCGGTTTATGGGGTAATCCAAGCTTATCCGACAGTTCGTTGATTGAATCAAGCGTACTCTGCGCGGAAGCGATAATCGCATCGGCATACAAAAGGTATGAGCCTATATAATTGATAAAATGAAATCTAGTGTTAAAGTGTGTAAACTGCGGCAAATTGATTGGCAGAATATCATATACGTACACAACGATTCGAACACCCTGTCGCTTAAGCGCGGGTAAAAGAACGCTGCTTTTAAGAGATATATTCCAAACCGCATCAAGTTCAAAGAAAATATCACCCGGCTTCATATCGCGGGGCATAATGGTTTCGCCCGAGAAAATACGGCTTCTTTCTTTTTCTCCGCCTTTAATGTATTTTATGAAATTGTCTGAATCGAGAACCTCGAATTTGCTGATATCTTCGTTAAAAGAAATGAATGTCAGTTTGTCGGGAATTACCTTGTACATCTCGAGTGACAGGTTGCCTACCACTCTCTGAATGCCTGTAAGAAAATCCACTTTTGTGAGGTTCGTAACATCGACAAATATTGTCTGCATATTTATCCCCGTCCGAGTATTTTATTTAAGAAACCTTTTACGGCCATCTTCCATTTAAGCGGAATTCTGGCCTTGATTTTAGTTAAGGTCATTCTGATTCTTCTTTTAAATTTGCCTACCGTAAAAGTGTATTCGCCCGTGTAATCAATGTAGTTGTAAACCACCTTGTTTTTAATGCGTCGCTCAGTTGATTCGTAAACGCTTCTTAAAACCGCTCTCTTGTAATCCCTGTCCGAAAGCGAGTCGTCTCTTATCTTTTCGAGTTCGTCAGGCTGTGCCCATCTCTTAAAAGTGATATAAAAAATCGCCTGAACAAACACATTTCTAGGCACATCATACGCCATGGAAATGTCAGTTGCATCAGGCTCTAAATCAAGAGAAGCGATAAGAGTTTCCTTGTTGGTCAAATTGCTCATATTATCCACGCCGTACGCTTTTAAGTTGTCCAAAGAAATATCATATATTTTCGAATATACTTCTTTTTCTTTTGCGGTCATTTTTCTATCCTATTTCTCGGAGCCGGGCACGCTAGGCGAGCCAGGCACCGTTTGTTTACTTAGTCCGTATCGCTCTTCCATGAATGTTCAATACTGATCGTTCCTGCTTCGCCCCTGACATTGTTGATTCGAAGTCTGAAGACGTCCCTCCAGAAATCATAATTAAAGCCGTCGGGCTTGTGGAACGCAAGGTCAAATATATAATCGCCCGCATTGACGGGGATTCTGTCAAAGGAAAGTGTGATGGTGCCTTTATCTTTAAGAGGCAGCATCTTGGACATATCTATGAGTGTGTTGGTTCCGTAAATATGTACCTTGTCGTCACGGTAAATTGCGACTCCGACTACGGAAGATTCAATCCTGCCGGGGTTATCGTATTCGATATTGACATTGATGCGCTCGGTATTTAAGAAAGTATCTCGCTCTTCGCCTTTGTCGTCGGTTACATAGACTTTGCTCATAACGATTTCGTTTGAGCCCCATCTTAAGCCGTCTTCGGGTTTCTTTTCTTCCTTAGACTCCTCTGTGACATTTTCTTTTGCAACGTCATCCACGGAAACTTCGTCTTTGTTTTCTTCCTGTTTGCGCTTCTCGGCTTCTTCTTTTTTCTTATCCTTTTCAGCTTTATTTTCTTTGGCCTTTGAGAGCGTATTGTTGGCCATAAAACTCATGTACTTGGGATGAACGTCGAAAGGAGCACCTTCTTCTTTTATGACGCCGTCATGAATCCATATGCTTCGCTCGCAGATGAGTTCGAGCTGAGCCAGTGAATGCGAAACGATTACAATCGTCGTGCCTTCGGACTTAATCTGACGAAGTCTGTTAAAACACTTGGCCTGGAAAGCCACATCGCCTACCGCGAGGATTTCGTCTATTAAAAGAATATCCGCATCCACATTGATGGCTACGGCAAACGCCAGACGCATGTACATACCCGAAGAATATGTTCTGACGGGGTTGTCAATGAAATCTTCAAGTTCCGAAAACTCGATAATATCGTCTATTCTGTCTTCGATTTCTTTTTTGGTCAGGCCGAAAATGGAAGCATTGATGTAAATGTTTTCACGGCCGCTCATATCGGGATGAAATCCCGCACCAAGCTCGATTAGACTCGATACTCTGCCGTTCATCTCGATGGTTCCGCTGTCGGGATACATGATCTTGGTGAGCATCTTTAAAGTCGTACTCTTACCGCATCCGTTGTGACCTATAAGGCCAACTGCTTCGCCTTTTTTAACTTCAAAACTGATGCCTTTAAGGACTTCCCTGTTTTCGAATTTACGTCTTTTTGAAAAGAGGGTTCTTTCTTTTAGGGTGTGTCCTTTATCAAGATAAACCTTGAATTTCTTGGTTATATTGTGGACTTCGATTGCATTTTCAGGTTTCATTACATCTCCTCCACAAAGTGTCTCTGCATTCTGTCAAATGTGAACCAGCCTATTACGAACAGCAAAATGCCCATCAGAAGAGCTGATAAAAGAGTTGCAAGCTCGGGAACTCTTCCGTAGTAGAGAATGTCCCTGTATGCAATGATGATGGGTGCCATGGGATTTACATACATGTAAATTGCACGAAACTCAACGGGCACACGTTCCTGCGAGTACATAATGGGCGAAAGGAACTGCCATGCCATTGTAAGAATTCCCATGATAAACTGCATATCCTGGAAATAAACGGTTACGGCAGATAAGATAAACGTGAATCCGAGCGCGAGTATATATTCCGTCAGCATAACGGGGATTAAGCATAGAACTGCCAGAGGATTGAATTTGTAACGCGCAATAACCATAACCGCAAAGATAACTATGAAACTAAGCAGCATGTTTACAAACTGGCTCGTTACGAACGATATGGGCAGAACTTCTCTCGGAAAGTATATCTTCTGCACCATGTTTTTCTGACTGGTGATACAGGTTGAGCCGCCCGCTAATGAAGTTGAAAAGAAGATCCAGGGTATGAGGGCAACAAAAATGTCATATACCTGTTTGGTTTTAGGATACGAAAAGCCTTTTCATAAACCGAATAAAGGTTTCGTTCGTAGGTATATTGTGTTTTACATCCTTTAAATCCCTTTTTACGAGACTGTATATCATAGTCCGGTATGCATATATTTCTTTTATACGTTTTATCACTTTTTCGTCGCTCCGAAATATACTTTTAAAGTTTATTTTGTCTGTAAAAATGCACAGACCATAACATTATAATTTTATCTTAAATCGGGCTCTTTGTCAAAAATTAGCCCTTATTTTCCCCCATAAAAGAAAGCAACGGTGTCAGGCACTTTTAGGAGCCGGACACCGGAATATTATTTGTTTATTGCAGTAGGTTGTAAAGTTTGTATTTCTTTTATTCTTGTTTCCAACAGGGTTTTGACACTCTCCATGCTGAGTTTATCTTCAATGTATGCTTTGGCTTTCTTCGAAAGATTGTCGTAATATTCTCTGTCCGTGCAAAGCCTCTTCATGTATTCCGCGGCCTCGTCGGTATTCGCATCGGCCCATTTCGCGCCTTTTCTGTACGGAGACATGTCCTTTTCAAGCGTGATAAAAGAGTAGTCCACCATGCACGCGACGTCCTTGTTCATAAACTCGGTGTTGGACGACCAGTTCGTCGCTATGCAGACCGTTTCGTTTAGCATGGCTTCCGCCATTACGAGTCCGAAGCCTTCAGCGCGGTGTAAGGATACAAACACGTCCACGTCTTTTATGAGGCTGTTGACCGCCTTTTTCTCAAGGATGTCGGTGATAAAATAAACGTTTTTATAGCCTTCGAGCAGTTTCATGACGGGCTTTAGTTTTTCTTCTTCGGCGTTGTTGGTTTTTATAACGATTCCGACCGAATCATCGTCGGGTGAAAACGCCTTTTTATAGGCTTCTATCGCGCCGAGAGGGTTCTTTCGCGTCATGGTTGAGTTCGCGTCAAACATGACGAGGAAAAGGAATTTGTCTTCGGGAAGAATAAAGTACTTTCTGTCGTATTTTTCGTCGGTTTCGGCCGTCACATTGTATGGAATCGTGATGACCGGCTTATCCGTGACTTTGCGGATGCTTTCGCTCGTAAATTCCGACGGAGTCCAGATTTCATCGACGAGATCGATGGCGGGAGTCCATTCCTTGGGGAATTCCTCGAGTTCCCAGAGCCAGAAAGCGATATTGTATCGCTCGTTCCATAAGTTTTCGTCGAATTCGATGCAGCGAAGCATGAGTTCCGTGGGCTCCATATGGATGATATTGATTCCATAGGGAGTCTCTTTTACGAACTCTTCGTCATATGTGGAATCGCCGTTTTGCACGGTTCCGATAAGGTCGAAGTTTTCAAAGGTGTAATCGATGCCCGATGCTTTTACGGCTGCTCCTAAAAGACGGCAGCTCTGCCCCAGTCCAATCTGCGCCTTAAAAGGTCCGATCAGGTTGATTCCCTGGGGGAATGCAGACGGATTGTAGGGTTTGATGACACGCTTTTTAAGTACCGTCTTAACTCTGTGACGATACATAATAAGCGCCCTTTTTAAAAGGAGTTTCTGCGGTATGAACTTTTTGAGGGTTTCTTTGTTCACGATAAATTACACCTCATCCGGTTCCTTCGGAACCACCTTGTCCTCAAGGCTAATTATTTAGAGTAACTCGGTTCTGCCCTGAGCCTGAAGGGTCTCAACGATTTTCTTGACAGACTGCGCTTTTTCCTTGGGACAAACCATGATAGCGTCCTTGGTCTCAACGATAACGAGACCTTCAACATCAACCGCGGTTAAGGTCTTGCCTGACGAAAGAATAATGGAATCCTTGCAGTCTACAGCTACAACGTCGCCTTCAAGAATGTTACCGTTTTCGTCCTTGTCTCTTAATACTTCCATCATGTCGAAGCTTCCGACGTCATTCCAGCCCATTTCGCCCGGAACGACGAGCACATCGCCTGTAGCTGCGGCTTTTTCCATTACCGCATAGTCAACCGAAATCTTGCGGATGTTGGGATAAACCTCCTCGATTACGGCTTTTTCGTTATCTGTATTCATGGCATTGCCGATCTTTTCAAGATCTGCGTAAATGTCGGGAATGTATTCTTTAAACTTATCAAGGATAACGCTTGCTTTCCATGCAAACATACCTGAATTCCATGCATATTCGCCCGATGCAACATACTCTTTTGCAGTCTCTTCGTCGGGTTTTTCCTTAAACTCGATAACGGATTTTGCATCGCCTGTTTCGTTCTTGTCATATCTGATATAACCGAAGCCCGATGAAGGGAATGTGGGATTGATACCGATGGTGATAAGTTTGCCCGTATTTTCGGCTGTTCTTACTGCCTCGTTTAAAATTCTCACAAAGCCTGCTTCGTCCTTAATATAGTGATCGGCAGGAGTAATAATCATCACGCCGTCGCCGTATTTTCTTAAGATTTCCATAGCCGCATAACCGATGCAAGCTGCGGTATTTCTGGCTGATGGCTCCGATAAAATATGATCTGCTTTAAGTCTTTCTTTGGTTGCTTCAAGCATCGAAGGAACCTGAGTGACATTGGTTACGATAAAAATATTGCTCTTGTCTGCAACGAAAGCCAGTCTGTCAACCGCCTCGTTTACCATCAGTCCCTTGCCTGTAAGGTTAAGAAGCTGCTTGGGTGTCGCCTTTCTTGAAAGAGGCCAGAATCTTGTTCCGCCGCCGCCCGCCATTATTACTCCGTAAATATTCATGATTTAATCCTCCTGTGTATTCAGTGTAAGTCCGTATCTATTGTGTCAAATTTCGGCCCCTGTTTTCTACATCCGGACGCCTTGACATTATGTTGGTATTTATTATAATCAAATTAAAGAGGTGCTACCGGAGACGGTTGCCCGAGAAGTTTCAAAGGATAAACCTTTTAAACCCGTCGGTCGAGGACGGGTTTATTTTTTGTTTATCTCTTTGAAAATTAAAATCAACAATGTTGCAAATGCAATAAGCATAATTAACAATTGTATTAAATCTCCAAGAGTCACAAACATTAGCATCCCCTCCTTTCCTTTCGGGCTGGAGGGTGAGAACCCTCCGCAAAAAAGGGAGGGCAACCGCCTACCGTTTTGGTAACACCTGTAATGATGTTACCATATTTTTATCATCTTGTAAATAATGCACAACGAATTTTATTTTTTATTGTGTTTTTATACAAATAACAATTAGTGTATAAAATCAATTAACCGGTTTATAACTACCTCTTTAGAATAATTATCTCTTACATATTCAGCAGCTTTGCTACCGAGTTCTGTGTTGGTTTTCTCGTCCAAAAGTTTCGTGAGCGACTCCTTGAATTCCTCATAATTTCCAAATGAAAATCCGCCGCCGCTTTTCTTTATGTGGCCGTCGAGAACCTCGCTTTTCGCGTTAACAAGTGCGGGTTTTCCGCAGCCCATTCCTTCGAGAAGTGTGATTGAAAAACTTTCATACTTTGAAGGAAGGCAGATTGCCATCGAGCCCTTCATAGCCGAGAATTTGTCTTTGTCGGAAACAAAGCCGAGATATTTTATGTTTTTATCATCGGGAACGCTCATGCCGCCTTTGCCGGTGAGAACAAGTTTGATGCTCTCCAGGGAGCCGGGCACCTTCGGAGCCGGGCACCCATTTGGATCGGATTCAGCTGCCTTCAAAGCCTCGCATTCCTTGTTTTTCGCCAATTCTTCGTTGTATCTCTGCACATATTCAATGAGCATCTTAACGCCCTTGTTTTCTTCGATTCGTCCGCAGTAAACGATGTATTTCCCGTCAATTCCGTTCTTTTCGCAGAATTCTTTTGAATTGTCTTCTTCGGGAATCTCTATGCCCATTCCGTTGACGATGGAAGGAACATTGCTGTTTTTAAACTGTTTGTTGACGAATTCCTTTTCCTCTTCGGTAAGGTAAATGATACCTTTTACACTGTTGAAGAGTTCTTTGTAAATCTCCATGTAAATTGGCTCTTCGTCGTGTGCCGTCGGCACAAAGAAGGCTTTTTCATACACTTCCCTGGCACCGAAATACGTCGGATAAAACATATAAGTTACGAAGATAAAAGCATCGTACTCGTCTTTGTGTTCTTTTATGAATTCAACTAAATCCGGAGTGTACGGTCCGCGGGCTTTCAGGCGTTTTTCTTCAAGTCCTATTGAGCTTATGCTAAATACATTTTTTAGGATCTGAAGAGAGCGCTGCGTGAATCTGTCGCGGTTTCGGGCTGTTTTAAAACGACGAACCGTTACGCCGTTTATTATTTCAACATCTTTTTCGTAGTAATTCGCCCAGGTCTTAAAATCAACCGCCTTGCTGGTTAAGACTTCCACCTCAAATCCTTCACGCAAAGCAAGTGCTTCTGCGGTCTTACGCGTATAGGTTTCGGAACCGCCAAGCACTTCTTCTCCGTATCTTTGATTGATAAATGCAATTCTTTTTTTAGTGCCCATTCTTATAAAACGCTTAACAACTGCTTTTCTATTGCAATTGCTGTATCATCCCAGGTTTTCGGAACATAACCTTTCACGCGTTCGCGCAAAGCTTTGTACTCCTCTTCGTTTTCAAGCAGATTGTTTATAATTCCGGCCAGTTCTTCACTGTTGTCCTGCTCGAAAAACACTGCTCTCTCTCCTGCTATCTCACGATTAATGCCGGTATCCGATGCTATAACCGGAATCTCTCTTAAGAAAGCTTCTATAATCGGTAAACCGTAGCCTTCTATGTAACTCGGAAAAACCATTGCATAGCAGTTTTTGTAAAGATAATCCACATCATCATCCGAAGCATTATCCACGTGCCATATACCGTTCTGATAATCAGGATCTGCAGTTAGCTTCGCAAAGAAATCCTCCATTGCCTGTCCGGAAAAACCTGCAAAAACGAAATTTATT
The DNA here is from genome assembly GCA_902765365.1 of uncultured Lachnospiraceae bacterium. Lineage (GTDB taxonomy): Bacteria > Bacillota > Clostridia > Lachnospirales > Lachnospiraceae > UBA3766. Next base: position 5,101 of record CACWZK010000064.1, on the reverse strand, counting down.
TTATCCCTTAAAAATTTTTGATATGTCTCGAGCAGCAGTTTGTGGTTTTTTCGAGGTTCTATAGTGCCTACCATAAGCAGGTATTTACCCTTGGAAACAATCTCTTTTATACTGCTTTGGACATTTTCTTCCGCATTTTCTTTTTTCTTAAAATCACCGCCCAAAGGAACTATGGAAATCTCGGGAATCTCTGTTCCGATCGATGAACATTGCGATTCGATTGCATCCTTTGTATCCCCGCTTGTAACAATGATTTTGTTCGCGTAAATCAAAGCCGCACCAAGATAATCAACGAAATTCATCACATCGCTTTTATCGCAAAACTGCGGATAATCAATGCTGATAATATCATAAATAAGCGTAACGATTTTGACTTTGTTTTGCTTTAAAAGCGGATATAAAAAACTTCTTCTCGTACGGTTTTTCCAGGCCGTATCACAGTCAAAGAAAATGCTGTTTTCTTCTATCTCATTAAAAGTAATGAATCTGTCGCTTCTGATGGATTTGCGATTGTCGGTTTTGGTATCGCAAAAATCAATAAATTCCTTTGTTCTCAACAGTCTGTAAGCATCTCTTTTAGAGTCGTATTCAATGAAAACAAGTTTGAGATTTCCTTTTTGTTCAAGCCTTTTAACTATTTCCATTAAAGTTCTCGGAATGCCCGTAAAACTGGTACCTATCATAACCATGGAAACATCCAGATATACTTTTCTCATCTGAAAGTCCCCCTTATTTTATTCTGAATGCCGGCAGGCATTTTCTTGGCTGTCTTTCGAAGTTTGGGCGATGATGCCACGACTGATGCTTTGCCTAATATCTTTCCTCTGAGTCCGGGTTTGACTTTATACGTGCAGTCGGTTAATTCAATTCCTCTGATGGAATAAGATGCTTTGTTGGAAAGGTATTTTAAAATCTCTTCTTTGCTTAAAGAAGCACATTTTTCCTTTTCCTCATCCAGCGGCAGTCTCTGGAAAAACTTTAAAAATGCACACGACAAAAAAGCCTCTCCTTCCAGATTCTCAAATTCTTTATATGAGATTTTCTTCGGAGCGGTTCCGATTGAATTGATAAATCCTGTTTCGTCGCAGTTAAGCATCTGCCCATTTTCCTTAAGCGTTTCCTTAACATGCTCAAAGAGACCCGCATATACTTTCAGGTCCTTTTCATTTGCAGGCATTTTATTTCTCCTTTATCCCGTTAAAACAAGCGAGATATTTATTCGTCACATTTTTCAAATCGTACTCTGGAAAATCATACTTCTTTTTTTCTAAAAGAAGCGCTCTTTTAATGGTATCAACCCAGTTTGCAGCACTTAAAGGATCATCCACGTATGTTGCTTTTCCCTGAGTGATTTCTTCTATGCAGGTGCATTTAGTGGTAACCACTCTTGCTCCCTTCATCATTGCTTCAATCGGAGGCATTCCGAAGCCTTCGAATGTGCTCGGGAATAAGAAAAGACTGCAGTTTTCGTAAAGTGCGTCTCTCTCTTCACCGCTCACAAATCCGGTATCGATTACGAGATCTTCCACACCTTCTTCTTTTACGCACCGGTTGAAGGCATCCTTGTTTCCGCCTACACCGCTGACAACGAGTTTGAAAGAGTTGTTTTCAGTTTTGTACAATCCCATTGCTTTTATGAGCGTTTCGAGATTTTTATGAGGAAGCATCGAGCTTAACGTATAAAAATATCCGTCCTTTTCGATGCCGTATTTTTCTTTTATGGTGTCGAAAACTTTGGATAAATCTTCGCTGCTTTCATTCACATCTATGGAGTCATAAATGACGGATATTTTGTCTTTCGCAAAAGGATAGTTTTTGATTATGTCTTCTCTGCAGTATTCGGAGATTGTAACTACCGTACGGCTTTCCTTACAGGCTTTTTTCCAGGATCTTTTGGCGAAGATGCGCTTTGGCAGGGAAAAATACTGCGGAAGATGCATCGCCTGAAGGTCGTGAATTACGCTTACATAGGGAATTCCGCCCTTATCTTCGCTTAAACTGTTGGGCTTTGAATATACGGGAATGAACATGAGCTCCACGCCCAGTTTACGTGCAAGTTTGTCTAACTTTGAATTCTCCCACGCGATTCTTTTGATTCTTTTAAGGCACTCCGTGTCGCATACCTCGATTCGCATGTTCGGGTATTTTTCGTAATCGTTGAAGCTGTCGGCAGTGTCTTTTCCGGCGAAAAGGATATATTCATTTTTATCATCAAAACTGCCGAACCCGTTCATAAGATTTCTTATGGCAGACTCGGTTCCTCCGTTGATTCCGGGGCGCACCCAGAGGAGGTCGATTCCTATTAGCATTTCAAACCTCTATATCGACTTTTTCAATCACAGAAATGACACTAAACCCCCGTCCCCCTGTGTCAACTCAAGATGAATTTCGCTATCTCAATTCCCACGCATTCGAACCACGACCATATGCCGTAGCCGTTGTCCCTGTAGGCTTTGTAGCGGTCCTTGCAGCGTTTTTTACACTGCCTGAAACTCTTCTTGTTGCTTGCACCGCCCGTCATAAAATTGGCGAGTGTCACATTTTTTATGGTGATACGGGCATTCTTCTTTCGTGCTCGTAAAAAGAACTCAAAATCATCATGAATTCCTTCGCACTTGTATGTTCCGATCTCGTCGTAATAGGCTTTCCTTACCACCATCGTCGGATGATTCCAGTGGCGCGACGTGGGGAACTTGTCGTATCTGCTTTTCTTGACGATTATCTGACCGTTATCCTTGATTAAATTGATGTCACCATAAAAGATATCATACGGCTTTTCTTCATATGCTTTTATGGCCGTTTCTATCATTTGGGGCTCATAAAAGTCACCGGAATTGATAAGTCCGACGAGTTCGCCCGTGGCTTTGGCGATGCCTTTGTTCATGGCATCATAAATGCCTTTGTCCGGCTCGGAAAAGATCTTAAAGTCGATACCTTTATCGGCGAAGGCGTCTTTGTAGGATTCGGCAATTTCTACCGTTTTATCTTTGCTCGCACCGTCGATGATTATGTACTCGATATCCGTGTAAGTCTGGTTTAAAACCGATTCAATTGTCTTTTTTATCACTGCTTCGGAGTTGAAGCAAATGGTGATTATGGTGACTGTCATCATCGTTTATTAATATATTAAAAATGCTTTATATTGCTTGACTTTTGTTAGTCCGGTAATATAATTGAATTATAAAGGTGCTACCGATAGACGGTTGCCCTACAGATTATTTATGCAAAGCATATAATAACCGCCGGTCCAGGGCGGTTATTTTTTTCTCGTCCCCCAGTGTCATTTGGTTTCGGTGGCAGTAATGCTTTCTGCCAGTGAGTAAACTCTGTAGTTTTCTTTGTATTCAGTTAATTTTTCAGCATAGGTTAGATTTCCGAATGCTTTGTTTACAAGTCCTGTAAAGTGACTTAAAAGTTTTAAAAGCCAAGTCAGACCACCCATGAGTGCTTTCTTTTTGCCGTGGGCTTCGGCTATCATTTTAACCATCTCTGATGTGTTTGATGTCTCTGCGTTGGCAGGATGGAAAATTCCGCTCTCTTCGTTGTCGATCATCAGTCTCACGAACTCGCAGAGGTTATCTATGTAAAGCATTGAACGCTCATTTTTAACCTTAGGGAAAATCGGGAGTTTAAGGGCGAATTTCCTGAGTGAATTGTAATTACCCTTGCAACCCGGTCCGTAAATCATCGGAGGTCGCAGGATGACCACCTTGAAATCACCAGCGCTTAATTCAAGTAAACCGGTCTCGGCATTTAACTTGCTCTCACCATAAAAATTCTCGGGTTCGGGCTTTGTATCCTTGGTAATGATCTTTTCTTTCCCAATCGGAGAGCTCGCACCGTACACAATCGCAGAACTCATAAAAATGAACTGTTTAACACCCGCTGCCTTTGCCTTCTTTGCAGTTTCAATCGCCAGTTCGGTATTAACTTTTCTGTAGAGTTCTTTTCCTTCTTCCGTAACCTTTCCGACATCCGCATGTGCTATTCCAGCTACATGAAAAACTACATCATATCCGTCGAAGTTCCAGATGTCTTCGGATTCACCGCCAACCAACTTTCCCGTCAGCGTATCCATCACACTAATCTCATATTCATCATGGTTTGCGTGTTTCTTTATGTAGTTTTCGAAGGAGGTACCGATAAAACTGCCGGCACCCGTTATCAGAATTTTTCTCATATTCGTTTATTTACGCGCGTTTGTGACTTCTCTTGCTTTTTGCGCGTAATCCAAGCTTTCAGCCTGCGCTTTCTTACGCGCGTTTGAGTCTCCACAGCGCCTGCGCGCGTAGTCCATGGCTCTCGCCCGAAATCTTACTTCACTTTACCGTCATCCTCCGCGGCTTTGTAGGTTGGGACGATCTCTGCAATCTTCTTTTTGACTTCTTCTATGTCGGGCTCGCCTTCAACGAAGGTCTTTAAGTCTTCAATCTGCGACATAAAGGTATTTTCATCGAAATTAATCGGATGGCCGATGTGGATACGCTTGTTTCTTGTCTCGGTCAGGCCTTCCTCGTCCATTAACATCTCTTCGAAGAGCTTTTCGCCGGGTCTTAAGCCGGTGAAGACTATCTCGATATCATCGCCGACACGAAGGCCGGAGAGCTTGATTAAGTTCTCTGCGAGGTCGAGGATCTTGACGGGCTCGCCCATGTCGAGCACGAAGATTTCGCCGCCCTTTGCGTATGCGCCGGCCTGTAAAACCAGAGCAACGGCTTCAGGAATCGTCATGAAATATCTGATAATATCAGGATGTGTAACGGTTACGGGACCGCCTGCTTCAATCTGCTTTTTAAAGAGCGGAATAACCGAACCGTTCGATCCTAAAACATTACCGAATCGTACTGCTACAAACTCGGTCTCGGAACGCTCGTTGTAGGTCTGCACTATCATTTCGCAGATACGCTTGGTTGCGCCCATTACGTTGGTGGGGTTAACGGCCTTGTCCGTCGAAATAAGTACAAACTTTTTAACCTTCCATTTATCGGCCGCCTTAACGACCTTTAATGTGCCTAAAACATTGTTCTTAATAGCCTCATTCGGGCTTTCTTCCATCAGCGGAACATGCTTGTGCGCTGCCGCATGGTAAACAATTTCAGGC
>CACWZK010000063.1 GCA_902765365.1 uncultured Lachnospiraceae bacterium | reverse complement strand
AAGAGGATAGTTATATTAAAAGTATGAGTGATAGAAAAAGGTTAGAAGAACAATTCACTGATGCGGTAAAAGAACAGAAAATACCAGTTCGGTGCACTTGCGCTTTTGTTCCCGCTTGTTTACTGCATATTCGATACAATAGGTACCGCTGCGGACGGAATCATCCTCGACGAAGAGGCAGGCCTCGGACTCGGTGAGATAGATGTACTTATTCTGTACGGCCTTACATTCCTCCTTGCCGGAATAGGCTGCTACATATTCATGCTTATAAGAAACAAGAAGCCTTACAATCCTTTTGCGATTAAAGAATTAAGAACCAAAGGTGTGGCTGCCTGCTTCGAAGAATTCGGACAGATCTTTTATGTATTTGCGATGGCATCAAAGCCCATGCTTGCAGCTCCCATGGTTGCATCCTACTGTATCGTATCCGTAATTCTCTCGAGAATCTTCTTAAAAGAGAAGCTTAAGGCAAGTCAGTATGCCTGCGTTATCGCCGTAATTACAGGTATCGTAATTCTCGGAATCTCCGAAGGCCTTGGAGAGATGGAATAGGGGAACGCACACTGTATTAAAGGCTGTTCGGAAAAATTAAATTATAATTTAATTTCAAGAAATAATAATGATAAATCTTATATTTGAAATTTCAGAATAAGAAATTTTAGAATTGAGACTTTCAAGATTTTAAAGAATTTGACCGGCATTTTCGGATAATTCCCCAAAAATGTCGGCCATTTTTTATTTCTTTGGCTAACAAATTTGCATATTCCAAAGAATTGTTAGCCGAAGCCCATCAAAAAAGAAGAAAAAAATGTCTCCCCGGCTAACAGTATTTCACATATGGAGAAAATGTTAGCCACAAGGCAGAATCCTATATAAATTTATATAAAAAAGTGTTATAATGTTGATGTATGTGGGAGGTTTAAAAATGTTCAATATTCATGACGAAAAAAGGGATGCCTTTATGTTAAATAAATCCTTTGGCAAAAAGGGATATGACTGGTGGTGGCATTCTTTTACCGCACTTGATGCGGCAACAGGGGAAGAGAAAACATTTTTTATCGAGTTTTTTGTAATTAATCCAAAGTACGGGAAAAAATATCCCGTGTTCGGACAGACTCAGGGCGGGGGAAGCAAAAACGAAAAACCGTCTTATGTTATGATTAAAGCCGGCTGCTGGGGCAGTGAACATGTTCAGCTCCACAGATTCTACGGCATCAAAAAGGTCATTATCAGACCGGGAACTCCTTTTATAATCAAAGCGGGTAACTGCTTTTTAAGCGAAAACGAAACCTGTGGTATCGTAAAGGTATCAAAGGGCGGTGCCGCACGCCATCCCGAATGGATGTCCGATGCGGGTGAAATGGAATGGAAAATAAAGATCGAAAAGCAGATTTCATATAATGTCGGATACGGCGCTGGAAAAATAATGCGCGAACTTCAGGCATTTGATATGTACTGGCATGCCGAGGGCATGAAGACAAAGTACAGCGGAAGTATTAAGTTTAACGGCAGGGAATACAATGTTATTCCCGATAAATGCTTTGGATATGCGGATAAAAACTGGGGCAGGGATTTCACATCACCCTGGCTTTGGCTTTCATCCAACAATCTGTATTCAAGAGTCAAAAAACAAAAGTTGGAGAATAGTGTTTGATGTAGGCGGCGGAAGACCGAGAGTATTCGGCGTTGCTTTGGACGGTAAGCTTTTAGGAGGTCTTTTCTACGAAGGCAGAGAATACGATTACAATTTCTCAAAGCCCTGGACTTTGGCCAGACAGAGATTTTCCTGCAACGAAACAATGGACAAGGTTATCTGGAAGGTGTGGTTGGAGAATAAAAAGAGCCTTCTTCAGATAAATGTTGTATGTCCGAAAGAGGAAATGCTTTTTGTAAACTATGTCGCACCCGACGGAACCAAAAAGCACAACAGACTCTGGAACGGCGGCACCGGCAAAGCCATTCTTAAACTCTACGAGAAAAAGAGGGAGGGTCTTGAACTCGTCGATGTTATAGAAGCAAGAAATGTCGGCTGCGAATATGGAGAGTACTGCATACAGTAAACAAAAGGAAGATTTTTATATATTAAGGGAGGTTACATATGGGCAAAACTGTTAATGATGTCATTAACATGATCAAAGAAAACGGAATCGAGATGGTCGATTTTAAGATGGTGGATATCAACGGTAATTACCGTCACGTTACCATTCCGGCTTCCGGCTTTGACGAGAGTATTATGAAAAACGGAATCGGCTTTGACGCATCAAACTACGGATATGCGGTAGTCGAAAAATCCGACATGGTATTTATCCCGGATCCGGATACGGCATTCATCGATCCTTTCTGTGATATTCCGACCGTTTCCATGACGGGTAATGCGATGATTATCGATTATCCCAACAACAGACCGCTGAAGCAGTATCCGAGAAACATCATCAATGCTTCAATCGAATACTTAAAGAGCACAGGCATAGCAGATACAATGAAGATTCTTCCCGAATTTGAGTTTTATCTTTTCGACGAAGTTGCATGGGAAGTATCACACAATGCCGTTTCATACGAAATCGATATGGCACAGGCACCCTGGAACGGCGCTTACGAAGGCCAGGGAAATGTCATCAGAGAACAGAAGGCATATCATATCGCGAAGCCTCAGGATACAAGCTACGAAGCAAGAAGCGAAATGGTTCTTGAAATCGAAAAAGCGGGAATACCTGTTAAATATCATCATCCCGAAGTAGGTGCAGCAGGACAGTTTGAGATTGAACCCAAACTCGGCGAACTTTCAAAAATGGCCGACGCAACGGTTTTGATTAAATACATCATCAGAAACGTGGCTACCAGATACGGACTTTCCGCAACATTTATGCCCAAGCCCGTATACGGCGAAGCAGGAAGCGGAATGCATGTTCATATGCTGCTCCTAAAAGACGGAGAACCCGTATTTTCCGATGACAACGGATATTCGCACTTAAGCGAAACGGCTCATTATTTTATGGGCGGAATTTTAAAACACATTGCTTCTTTATGTGCAATCACAAATCCTTCGACCAATTCTTTTAAGAGGCTTACACCCGGATTCGAAGCACCTGTTACCGTAGGATATGCTACAAGTAACAGAAGTGCCGTTATCAGAATCCCCGCGTATGCAAAGGCTCCCGAATTAAGAAGATTTGAATTAAGAAACCCCGATGCGACATGTAATCCTTATTTCGCATATGCAGCAATCTTAATGGCAGGTATCGACGGAGTATTAAATAAAATCGATCCTCATGCAAACGGATGGGGTCCTTACGACTGCAATCTTTTCAATCTTCCCGAGGAAGAAAAGGCAAAACTCACGGGTCTTCCCACATCCTTGGAAGAAGCGCTCGATGCTCTCGAAAAAGACAACGATTATCTTAAGGCCGGCGATGTATTCCCCGCCGAACTTATCGATAATTTCATAAAGGTTAAAAGAGCTGAATGTGCCGGTATCAACAAGATACCTCATCCTGCCGAATTTGACCTTTATTACAATGTTTAGTTAACGTACAAATGTGTTTTGTATTGAGGTTTTGCAATGATAGGAAAGAAAAAGATTATCGGTTTGTGCATATCGGCTGTTCATACAGGATATAAGTCCGATTTTGTCAGAATGCTGAATGACGAAATAGTCAGGGAGAATTTCAAACTGATTGTTTTTAACAGTCTTTTAAGCGTTTATGACGGCAGTATATATGATTCGGGCGCTTCGAGCGTTTACAATATCATCAACTATGATATTTTAGACTGCCTTATTATTTTTGACAGAGGACTTGCCAACAAACAGAGCGGCACGGAACTTATTTCAAGAGCAAAGGAAAAGAATGTCCCGGTAATTCTCATTAATTCCGAAAACGAGGGATGTTTCTGCGTTTCGGACGATTACAAAACCTCTTACAAAAATCTAATAAGACACGTAATCAGGGATCACGGCGCCAAGGATACTTTCTTTATGGGCGGATACAGATGGGATCCCGATACACTTGACAGACTTGCATGTTACAAGAAAGCTTTAGGTGACGAAAACATCAATTTTGATGACAGCATGGTCGGATACGGAGAGTTTAAGGATACCACGGCCTGCGAGGAAATCGACAGAATAATCAGGGAAAGAAAAAAACCGCCCGAAGCAATTTTCTGTGCCAACGATATTATGGCAATTGCGGTCTGCACCAAACTTAAAAAAATCGGATATAAAGTTCCCGAGGATGTTATTGTGACGGGCTATGACGGTATTGAAGAAGGCAAATATTTTATTCCCAACATAACGACCGTCAGACGAAACATCGAAGGCGAAGCACTGGCGTGTGCCAATATTTTACGAGAAATCTTCAGCGGCAAAGCAGAGAAAAGAATCGTAAAAATTCCTTACAAGGTAATTTACAACGAATCCTGCGGATGTCCGAGCGAAGAGGACTTTTCGGACTACAGGGAAAGAATGGCGGAATGCATGCGTATCAACAGAGATTTTTCATCGCATGAATCCTATGTTTTTGCGGGCGCCGATAAATTCCTCATGTGTGAAAATCTTCCCGAAATGCTCGATGCTTTGGTCAATTACAATCTGGGCGACAAATCGTATTTATGCATCAGATCGATGCTTTTTGAATCGCTTAACATCATGTATAAGAGCAATCTTGATATCGATCATTCCAATGAGTACATTATCCTTTCCTCAGAGAGCAGGGAAGAGTTCGGACTCATGAATGACGACCTTAAAATGATTGTTCCCGATGCGGAAGAGTGGCTCAAAGACGAGACCGTGTTTGTGGTCAACTCGCTCTATGTGGAAGATTACCAGTACGGACTGTATTTCTATAAAACGAGCGATATAGGATATATGGCAAACCGTGTAAACAGAATGTCGAGAGCATTGAATCTTTCGTTCGGAACCATCTATACGAGAATGATTCAAAAGGGAATGCAGATGGAACTCGAACAGGCTGCGTTCCTCGATCCCATGACACAGATTTCAAATCTTAAGGGACTTGAAAAATGGTTTAACGAGTTTTCGGGCAAAACGGAAAATCATTTATCCGCGTTTGCCATGGCAATTTTTAAACTGGATAAATACAAATATATCTACGAGAATTTCGGAGTAGGCGAAATAGAAGAAGTTGCGGGACTTATCGCAAGGGTATTTTCAAAGAATACCGGCAGAAAGAAATTTGTTGCCCGTATTTCCGACGACGAATTTGCTCTCGTGGATTATACGGGTGATTTAAACAATCCCGAAGAAGCCAAAAACATATTAAAAAACGAAGTTAAAACTTTGCTTGAAACAGTTGAAAACAACAATCCTTCGAAAGTCAAGGATTACGATCTGGAACTCAATGTCGGATACACCATTGAAGGCAGAGGCTGGGAGTCGGACCTTCGTTCTGTAATGAGGCTCGCATACGGCGAACTTTATTTAAACATTCTTCATGACAAGAGAAAGAATTATCTTGAAGATGCTTTGTCGGAAGATTCGAAAGATCATTACGACGATCTGATGCTCGTATTAAACAAACAGCTTTTGACATATCATTTCCAGCCCATCGTAGATGCGGTTACAGGCGAAATATATGCATACGAAGCACTGATGAGAACATCGGGCGGAGTGGATATTTCACCGCTTGTACTTTTGCAGGCGGCAGCCAAATACAAGAAACTTTATGATCTTGAAAAGATGACTCTTTTCGGAATAATGGATTATTACGTGGAGCATTTTGACAAGTTCAAAGGCAGAAGACTGTTCATCAACAGTATCCCGGGACATTTCCTGAATGACGAAGACTTTAAACTATTTACGGAAAAATACAGGGATTACATCAAGTACTGCGTATTTGAAATCACCGAGCAGAACTCGATTTCCGACGGCGAACTCTTTAAGATTAAAACATTAACCGTCGATGATATGAGCGGACAGCTCGCCGTAGACGATTACGGTTCCGGTCAGAGTAACATTCAGAATCTTTTACGATATACACCCAACATCGTTAAGATAGACAGATTTTTAATCAAGGATATAAGCAGGGATTCAAACAAGCAGCTCTTTATCAACAACATTATCGAGTTTGCAAAATTAAACGATATGAGAGTTGTCGGAGAGGGCGTTGAAACCGAGGAAGAATTAAAGGCTGTTACCGAATACGGTGTGGATTATATTCAGGGATTTTACACCGCAAGACCGAAGTCAGAGCCTTTGGACGAACTTCCTATAGAAATTTCAAAACAGTTTGAAAACTGCGGCTGTGAAGATAAGAAAACGGAATAAATTTTTTTAAGGGGATAAATTATGGCAAAAGGAAACAATCAGAAATTCAAACTGATTTATCTTATAAAGACACTGGAAAGACTGACGGACGAGGACCACTCCCTTACCATGTCACAGATTATAAGCGAGCTTGAAAGTTATGATATATCTGCGGAAAGAAAGAGCGTGTATTCTGACATTGAGGCACTCCGCGAACTCGGATATGACGTAATCGGTGATGATTCGGGAAGATATTACGGTTATTTTTTGGGAGAGAGAACTTTTGAACTGGCGGAACTTAAACTCCTCGTTGATTCGGTTTCGGCATCCAAATTCATAACGGATAAAAAGTCCAAAGCTCTTATCAAAAAACTCGAGAGTCTGACGAGTACCTACAATGCAGGCAAACTCGAAAGACAGGTTGTGGTAGGCGACAGAGTAAAGACCATGAATGAAAGCATATACATCAATGTCGATATGATTCATTCCGCGATTGCCGAGAACAGCCAGATCAGATTCAGATATTTTAATTACAATGCGAAAAAGGAAATCGAGTACAGAAGAGACGGTGAATTCTACTATGTTTCACCGTGGGCACTTATCTGGAGTGACGAGAATTATTATCTGATTGCCTACGATTCGACGGATGAAAAAATAAAGCATTTCAGAGTCGACAAGATGAACAAAATGAGTCTTGTCGATGCTAAAAGAGAAGGATTGTCGGAATTCAAAAAAATCAATGTATCAGAATATTCCGGCAGAGTCTTTGGAATGTATTCCGGCAGAACGGAGAGAGTAAAAATGGAGTTTGACAATTCACTTTCGGGAGTTGTTATCGACAAGTTCGGAAAGGATGTCAACATTGTCAAAACCGGTGCGAAGAAATTCCTTGTAATCGAAAACGTCAATGTGAGCAAGCAGTTTTTCGGATGGATCTTTGGACTCGGCGAAGGCGCCAAAATCGTCGGACCGCAGAGTGTTGTGGACGAGATGAACGAAGAAATGATGAAAAGACTCGGATTGGAGAAAAAATGAGATTAAAAGAACTTGAAGTATACGACAATATAATTATTCAGCCGCACGATAATCCGGACCCCGATGCACTCGCATCCGCATTCGGACTCTACACATACTTTTCTTCGCTTTTTGGGAAAAAAGTAAGAATTGTCTATAGCGGAAGAAGTCAGATTCAGAAATCCAATCTGGTTTTAATGATTAACGAATGCGGTATTCCGATAGAGTATGTCGAGAAAGACACCGATTTCGGCGATGCGCTTTTAATAACAGTCGACTGTCAGCACGGAGAGGGAAACGTAAGTAATCTTAATGCATCGACAATTGCAATCATCGACCATCATCAGGGAACCGGTGTGGGTGATTTCAGAGAAGTCGCCCCTTACCTTGGCAGCTGCTCGACGCTTATCTGGTCCATGATGATGAAGGAAGGATTTTTCATCGACGACAACATAAAACTCGGAACGGCGTTCTACTACGGACTTATGACTGATACCGGCAATTTTATGGAAGTCAGCCACCCTCTTGACCGAGATATGATTGACTCCGTTAAATATTCCAAATCACTGGTGAAATTGTTTACGAATTCGAACATTTCGCTTCCGGAATTAAAGATTGCCGGACAGGCTTTAATACATTATGATTTCAACGAAACGTATGAATACCTGATAGTTTATTCCGAACCCTGCGATCCGAATATTCTCGGTTTCATCAACGATCTGGCGCTTCAGGTTGACAAAGTTAAAGTATCGGTTGTTTACAACGAAATGAGCGCGGGATACAAATTATCCATCAGAAGCTGTACCAAGGAAGTTAAAGCTAATGAACTCGCGGATTATCTGACGGAGAATATAGGCTCCGGCGGCGGACATGTGGAAAAATCCGGCGGCTATATCGACAAAGATCTCTACGTAAGAAACTTCAACGAACTCGAAATGGATGAGTATTTAAGAGACAGACTCGACAGATACTTCGCAAACAGCGAAATCATATATGCCAAGGATTACGAGATATCGCTTGAGGGCATGAAGAAATATGTCAAGAAGCCGATTATCCGCGGATTTGTCGACTTGTCGGAACTTCTTCCGGTCGGCACTCCGATTACCATAAGAACCATTGAGGGTGATGTCGATATCGAAGTTAACGGAGATTTTTACATCCTCATCGGATTTAAGGGAGAAGTATGGCCCATAAGGAAACAGAAGTTTTTCGATACCTATCAGATACTCGAACAGGATTATGAATTCAAGGGCGAATACGAACCTGCGATACATATTAAAAATGAGGGAAGGGTTTTAAATCTTGTTTCGCACGCAAAGGCCTGCATCAACTATGATACCTCCAGCGTATATGCAAAAGAGTTAAGGAAGATTGAAAAGGTATTTACCACATGGGATGAGGAAAGCTATTACCTCGGAAGACCCGGCGATTTCCTTACCTGCAGGGAAGACGATCACAAGGATATTTACATCATCGAAAGAGATATTTTCTTTAAAACTTACGATCCCGCAGACGAAGCATAAACTTAGGATTTACAAATAATTGTTTTAAGTGTAAAATTAGCGTCACAACAAAGGTTGTGGCGCTTTTTTCTTTTCAGAGCCAGGCACCCTTCGGGAGCCGGGCACTGATGAATTCTTAAAAAAAGCACATCTTATTTTTTCCCGTATAAACAATTTAATCTGTCGGAATTTAGAGGATAAAACTATGATTAAAAAAGGTGAACTTATCGGCAGATACAGGGTGGAAGAGCGAATCGGAACGGGTGGTATGTCCAGAGTTTATAAAGTTAAGGATATGCGTGTGGGAACATTCCTTGCGATGAAGGAAATTATCATAAAAAACGATTCTTTTATGAATGCGGGATATGCCGAGGCTTTTGTTTTAAAAAACGTGAATCACCCTGTGCTGCCCAGAATCGTGGATATTATAAGAACCGAAGATTCATACTGTGTCGTGATGGATTATATTGAGGGATGCAATCTTGAGGAATATGTAAAAATACACGGAGGTTTTAACGAGGGAGAAGTAATTAAAACAGGCGCCGTGATACTCGAAAGTCTTGTATTTCTTCATTCAAAAAATATACTTTACCGTGATTTAAAACCATCCAACATTATGATTACGAAAAATGGCGAAATTAAGTTAATTGATTTCGGTATTTCTTCTTCGCGGGACGAAGAAAAGAATGAAAACAAAATGGCCAGCAAATGCTTTGCGCCACCCGAACAGCTCGCGGGAAAAGAAGTGGGAGAAACAGGGGATATTTATGCCCTCGGTGCGACACTTAAATACATACTAAAAAACGAGCCGTCCCCGGGAATGATTTGTTTCCTAAACAAATGTCTTAAGGCAGAACCGGGAGAGAGATATAAAAGTGCAAATGCGGCACTTAAAGCACTTAAAAGAATAAAAACTTTCAATGAAAACGAAGTTAAAAGATTAAAAAGAATCGTTTCGAAAAATATATTCTTTCTTATTATGTTTCTTGTATCCGTTTCGGGGATTTTTCTTTGCACAAAAGTCAAATATAAAAAAGCCGAATATGAAAGAATCGTTAAGGCTGCATGCGAGTCACATGATTCGGCGGTAAGACGAGAGAATCTATTATGGTTAATAAAAAAAGATCCCTCGGCTGAATGGTATATACGACTTTTTGACGAATACAAAAACGATTATGTTTTCGATGAGGCTGAAGCCAAGGAGGCCGAGAGTCTGCTTGACGGGGATTTAAGAAAATTAAAGGAAGAGGACTATAAAAATATATGCGCAGCGTTAGGAAGACTCTACCTTTTTTATTATGAGGATTTAAGCGAGGAAAACGAAAATTACAGGCGCGCTGCATTCTGGTTTGACAGGGCGTATGAAGATGAGAGCGAAAGGGATGTTTATTCCGAAATCGGACATTTCCTATCGGAAATTCAAATGATGATTCTCGAAGGAAAAGATGCGGGAATGTATGAAAAATACTACCGCGATTTAAATGAAATATTAGAAGATGTGTCGGATAAGGAAAGCGTTGTAAGATGCGAAGTGTATTCGCTTTTCGCCGATTCCGTTTATGCATACGGCGCGGATTTTTACAGGGAAGGAATAGGCATTGACGAGATGAAGGAAAGGCTGGAATCTTAAAAGGATAAAAGAGGCGAAAGGAGAACTTGATTATGTTGAAGAATATTTTGATACGGAATATTGATTTTCTGGAAGTAATCTTTATTGCGCTTTCCGTTGTTTCCGCTTTTCTTTCTTTTTATTATTTTTTTTATAAAAAAAGCGCGGGGGCTTTTATAAAACTCATGAAGATTAAAAAGACCATAAGGAGAGCAAAAGATGAGAAGAAAAAAGAGGGATAGCGAAAGGTTAAATCTTTGCCGGTTCACGTTTCTTATAATTTCTTTTATGTGCTTTTGTTTTTATCCGCGCCTTAATGTTTTATGCGAAGAAAAGGATGAAACCCCGCCCGAGATAAAAGTCGAGATAACCGATGCCGACAAAGAGTTTACGAGGGATGTAAGAAAAGCAACGGTAATTATAACCGACAACAAAATGAAGGGAAGTATAAATAAGGAATATGTTTTCAAGGAAGGAAAGGACAGTTTTCACATAACCGTAAAAGATGCTGCGGGGAACGAAAGTACTTTTAAGAGCGATGTTTATATTCAGGATTATACAGCACCTTCATTAAACGTGACCGGAATCGGAGACAATCAGATTATAAACGGCGAATTTAACGTAAGCATCAGTGCTCTGGATGAATGGCTTGATAAGGAAAAATCATATGTGTGGATAAAGGGAAAGAAAAGTTTAAAAAGTTACGAATATCATTTTGATGAAAGCGCTGTGATAAATATTTGTGATGACGCATCTTTCCCGGACGATTACTACACCTTGTTTATCTTTCTTTCGGACAGGGCGGGAAATATGAGCGAGAGTGAAATTTCTTTTACGATAAACAAAAACGGCTCCCGGTTTGAGACAGACGATAAGAACAGGGAAATCCTCGGCTTATATACAAAGGAAGTAAAGGATTTTTGCATTACGGAGAAGAATTTAAGCAGAGTCGATGCTTCGAGAATACTTTTTACGCTTAACGCGCGAGTGATTGATTTAAAAGAGGGGAAGGATTATATCATAAAAGAAACAAAAGACGAAGAAGGCTACACTTATACCTATATATTTAACGACGAACTCTTTATAAAAGACGGAATATACACGATATCCGTGAAAACGAAGGATGAGGCGGGAAATGTGAATGACACGAGATTAAATAAGGAAACAGACGAAATAAGATTTGCCGTAAAAAAGGAGGGTAAAGCCTCTTATAATAAAAAATAATTGCATAAAAAAACAAATAAAAATATAATGTACTCGTATGTAATTTAAAGGAGGCTTTATTTATGAGCATCAGAATAGGTATTATTGGTTATGGTAATTTAGGTCGCGGAGTCGAATGCGCCGTTAAGCAGAACAAAGATATGGAGCTTGTGGCAGTGTTCACGAGAAGAGATCCCGCAAGCGTTAAAATTCTTACGGAAAGCGCAAAGGTTGTAAATGTAGCCGAAATCGCCGACTGGAAGGATAAAATAGATGTAGCAATCATCTGCGGAGGTTCCGCAACGGATTTGCCCAAGCAGACTCCGGAGTATTCAAAGTATTTCAACTGCATAGATTCATTTGATACACATGCCAGAATCCCCGAGCATTTCGAGAATGTCAATAAGGTATGTCTTGAGAACGAAAAGGTTTCCATCATTTCAATCGGATGGGATCCCGGTCTTTTCTCACTTAACAGACTTATCGGAAACGCAATTCTTACAAACGGCAAGGATTACACATTCTGGGGCAAGGGTGTAAGCCAGGGACATTCTGACGCAGTCAGACGTATCAAGGGCGTTAAGAACGCAAAGCAGTACACAATTCCCGTAGAGGCAGCTCTTGAAAGCGTAAGAAAAGGTAAAAACCCCGAACTTACAACCAGACAGAAACATACGAGAGAGTGCTTCGTTGTACTTGAAGAAGGTGCCGACGCAAAGGCGGTTGAGCAGGAAATCGTTACAATGCCCAACTATTTTGCGGATTATGATACAACCGTTCATTTTATAAGCGAGGAAGAATTTGCAGCCAACCATTCAGGCATTCCTCACGGCGGATTCGTTTTAAGAAGCGGCAAGACAGGCTGGAATGAAGAGACCAGTCACATGATGGAGTTCTCATTAAAACTTGAGTCCAATCCCGAGTTTACCGCATGTGTTCTTACCGCATATGCAAGAGCGGCATACAGACTTGCAAATAAAAAAGAATTCGGCTGCAAGACAATATTTGATGTTGCACCCGCGCTTCTTTGCGAAAAAGAGGGCGCAGAATTAAGAAAGACACTTCTTTAATTTGATTTAAAAGAAAGAAAAAAATATGCATAACGATTTATTAACTATAGGAAAATTTACTCTTCACGGATACTCTGTAATGATAGCTTTGGGCTTTATCATTGCCATGGGTCTGTGTCTTTTAAGAGCCAAAAAGAAAAATGTTAACGGGGACGTAATTACGGATATCGGACTTATCAGTGTTGTTGCCGGTTTCCTGGGCGCTAAGATTCTTTACATCATAGTCCCCGGCAATCTTTGCGGGATTTGTTGCCTACGGCGGAATTATATTCGGCTTTCCGGCTATACTTGCTTATGCCAAGATCAAAAAGATCAATGCGGCTGAGTACCTTGATTTTATGATTCCTTTCATAGCAATGGTACAGGGATTCGGACGTATAGGATGTTTCCTCGCCGGATGCTGTTATGGTGCACCGACGGATTCGTTCCTCGGAGTTACTTTCCCTGCTCCCCATGCGATGGCGGGCATAAAGGTATGGCCCACACAGCTTTTCTCGGCAGCAGGTGACTTTGCCATCTGCGGTATACTTCTTCTTTTCTCCATAAAAGAAAGAAAAAAGGGAATGGTCTGTGTGCTTTATGCGATTCTTTATTCGGTCGGAAGATTTATAGTTGAGTTTTTCAGAGCGGACCCCAGAGGTGCGGTTGCACTCGGAAGCCGTTCTTTATCCACATCACAATTTATTTCGCTTCTTGTTTTGCCCATTGCAATCGGAGCAGCCGTATTAATTAATCTGCCAAAGGAAAGCAAGACAAAAGAAGAAGTTAAGGAAGATGAAGAAAAACAGGATTAAGAGTTTATTTATTTCAATAATTCTTTTGGTTTTGCCTGCAGTTTCTTTTACGGGCTGTACGACCATAGGAAAAGCGGATAACAAGACCACGGTGGTCTGTACTGTTTTTCCTTTGTATGACTGGACCAAAGAGATTACAAAAGACTGCGAAGACATAGAAGTGATTCTTTTGGAGGATGACGGTACGGATATGCATTCGTATCAGCCCACCGTAAAAGATTTAGTCGATATAGAGGACTGTGATGTTTTTATTTATATCGGCGGTGAGTCCGAAGAATGGGCCAAAGAATATTCCGAAAAACATCCGAGCGAATCAAGACTTGATATCTGCCTCATGGATGAGATTAACGAAGATATTCTTTTGGAAAGCAGCGAAGGGATTATTTCGGCTGAAGAAGAGGAAGAAGAAGCATATGACGAACATATATGGCTTTCTTTAAAAAGAAGCATTAAATGTGTGGATGTCATGGGAAATGCTTTAAAGAACAAAACTTCTTATGCCGACAAAATCACAGAGAGTCTTTCTTCGTATGAAGAAAAACTTAACGAACTTGACAAAGAGTATGCAGAATACTTTTCATCAAATCCCCGCACACTTATAATAGCTGACAGATTTCCTTTCAGATATCTGGCGGAGGATTACGGGTTTGACTATCTGGCAGCTTTTCCGGGCTGCAGTAGCGAGAGCAGTATTTCGTTTGTTCCCGTGGTAGAACTTTCCGAAGGCTTAAAAAATTCCGATGAGAATGTGGTTTTCATTACGGAAAGCGGAGATACGGAACTTGCGGACACGGTTATCGAACAGTCGGGCAAGGATGCAAAAACAATCGTACTCGATTCGCTTCAGTGCGTAAGTTTAAAGAAAATAGAAGAAGGTGCGTCGTATTATTCTCTGATGAAGAGTAATCTTGACGCATTAAAACAGGAATAGGGTTTATAAATGGCACAGATTAAAGGTGTCGACGTTTCTGTCGGATATGAAAAAAGAATAGTTGCCGGCAATATCAATTTTGAGATCAACGAAGGTGATTACCTTTATATTGTCGGTGAAAACGGCTCGGGCAAATCCACACTGATGAAGTGTATTCTGGGACTTGAGAAAGTTGTGAGCGGAAGCATAGTATACGGTGACAATCTCAAACAGAAAGAAATCGGTTACCTTCCGCAGCAGACTTTTATACAGAGAGATTTTCCCGCGACCGTATACGAAATAGTACTTTCGGGATGCCTAAACGGATTGGGATGGCGTCCTTTTTTCGGTAAAAAAGAAAAGAACATGGCAATGGAAGCCATGAGAAAACTCGAAATAACAGATCTGGCAAAACGCTCTTATCCCGAACTCTCCGGCGGACAGCAGCAAAGAGTTCTGCTTGCGAGAGCACTCTGCGCCACGGGCAAGGCACTGCTTCTGGACGAGCCTGTAGCAGGCCTCGATCCCTACGCTCAGGAACAGCTCTATACACTAATTTATAAAATCAACAAAGAAGAAAAGATAACAATCATAATGGTATCGCATGATATAGAAGCCGCCAAGAAATATGCTACACATATTCTTCATATCGGCAAAGAAAAATGCGTATTCTGTACCAAGCATGAATTTATCAAGGAGAACGGCGGATGTCTGTTTTAACAATACTTGCTGAATATCTGTCTCGTTCCATGGTAAGAAATGCTTTAATAGTCGGAACGCTCATTGCTTTATGCGCATCGTTACTCGGAACGACCATAGTACTTAAGAGACTGTCTTTTATAGGAGACGGTCTTTCTCATGTTGCTTTCGGAGCACTCTGCATTGCCACGGTATTTTCGATTACCGACAAAATGATACTGGTGCTTCCGGTGACCATTCTTGTGGCTGTTATTCTCATGGGTTCAAACGACAAAAAGAAGATTAAAGGCGATGCGGCCATAGCAATGCTTTCGGTCGGAGCGCTTGCCTTCGGTTATCTTCTTTTAAATATTGTTCCGAATAAAAGAAGTGCCAATTTATCGGGAGATGTCTGCTCGACGCTCTTTGGTTCCATGTCGATTCTGACACTGTCTACCGGCGATGTTATTTTGTGCATTGTGCTTTCGCTGATCGTTGTGGCTTTCTTCGTTGTCTTTTATCATCGAATCTTTTCGGTTACTTTTGATGAGAGTTTTGCATCGGCTACCGGTATAAGATGTAATCTTTATAAAATACTTTTGTCAATTATAATCGCGGTTGTTATAGTTTTAAGCATGCAGCTTGTGGGTTCGCTTTTAATTTCCGCACTTATTGTATTTCCCGTTTTATCCACGGAGAGAATTTTTAAAAGTTTCCTTTCGGTCGTTATTGCATCAGGCGTGGTCGGAGTGTTCTGTGCGGTTTCGGGCATTATTGCATCCATCATACTTTCCACCCCCATCGGTGCAACCGTTGTATGCATAAATGTGATTGTTTTTGCAATCTGCGTTATCGTGGGAAAGTTTTTCGTTAAACACTAAAATAATATTTTTCTTGCACCATTACTTTTCAGGTGCTATACTCTCAAACGGTGTGTTTAAATGACATGTCGTTTTTATTTTGTTTTAATTCTTTTACGGAGGAAAATATGATTACGAAAAGAGAAGACATTCGTAACGTAGCCATAATAGCTCATGTCGATCACGGCAAAACAACTCTGGTAGACGGTCTCTTAAAGCAGAGCGGCGTTTTCAGAGACAATCAGGAAGTGGCCGAGAGAGTCATGGACTCAAACGACATCGAAAGAGAAAGAGGTATTACAATTCTTTCGAAAAATACGGCAGTTAATTACAAAGGCGTTAAGATTAATATTATAGATACTCCGGGGCATGCAGACTTCGGCGGTGAAGTAGAACGTGTACTTAAGATGGTTAACGGCGTTATTCTTTTGGTCGATGCATTCGAAGGACCGATGCCCCAGACCAAATTCGTTTTAAGAAAAGCGCTTGAACTTAAGCTTCCCGTTATTGTATGTGTCAACAAAATCGACAGACCCGAAGCCAGAAGCGAAGAAGTGGTCGATGAAGTACTTGAACTCTTCCTTGATCTGGATGCTGATGATTCACAGCTTGACTGTCCTTTTATATTCGCATCCGCCAAAGCAGGAACGGCAGTTAAGAATCTCGGCGATGAAGCAGTCGATATGTCTCCTTTATTCGAGACCATCATTGATTATATTCCCGCACCCGAAGGAGATCCCGAAGGCGGCACACAGATTCTTATCAGTACCATTGACTACAATGAATATGTAGGAAGAATCGGTGTAGGCAAAGTTGACAGAGGTGTGATTCACACCAACGACGATGTTGTAATCGTAAATGCACACGATCCCGAAAAGTCGAGAAAAGTCAAAGTTTCCAAACTTTACGAATTTGACGGACTTGAAAGAGTGGAAATAAAAGAAGCGGGTATAGGCTCCATAGTAGCCATTTCGGGTATCACGGATATTCATATCGGAGATACTTTATGCAGCGTGGATTCACCCGACCCCATTCCTTTCCAGAAAATATCCGAACCCACGATAGCGATGAATTTTATTGTCAACGATTCACCGCTTGCGGGCAGGGAAGGAAAGTATGTTACAAGCCGTCATATAAGAGACAGACTTTTCAGAGAACTTAATACGGACGTTTCTTTAAGAGTCGAAGAAACAGACAGTACCGATGCATTCAAAGTATCCGGCAGAGGAGAACTTCACTTGTCCGTTCTGATTGAGAACATGAGAAGAGAAGGATACGAATTTGCGGTCAGCAAGGCAGAGGTTCTTTATAAAAAAGACGAAAACGGCAAACTTTTAGAGCCGATGGAGAGAGCATATATCGATGTTCCCGATGAGTTTTCGGGCAGCGTCATCGAAAAACTCTCACAGAGAAAAGGCGAACTTGTTACCATGGGCAGTGCTTCAGGCGGATATACAAGACTTGAGTTTTTAATTCCCTCAAGAGGTCTCATCGGATACAGAGGAGATTTCTTAACCGATACAAAGGGTAACGGAATACTCAATACTCTTTTTGAAGGCTACGGTCCTTACAAGGGAGATATCCAGTACAGAAAACTCGGCTCGCTCATTGCATTCGAAGGCGGCGAGAGTGTTACATACGGCCTCTTCAATGCACAGGAAAGAGGAACGCTTTTCATCGGACCGGGCGAAACCGTTTATGCAGGCATGATCATCGGTCAGTGTCCCAAAGCCGAGGACATCGAACTTAATGTATGTAAGACCAAGCATCTTACCAATACACGTTCATCATCCGCGGATGAAGCGCTTCATCTGGTACCACCCAGAATCTTAAGTCTTGAGCAGGCAATCGATTTTATCGATACGGACGAACTCCTCGAAGTAACGCCCACACATTTAAGATTAAGAAAAAAGATTCTCGATCCCACATTAAGAAAACGTGCCGGCTTTGCCAAGAAACAGGCGGAAGCAGCCGCACAATCATAAAACGTACATTTGGGGACGGTTCTAAAATGGTCAAAAAAGCCAAAACGGAACCGTCCCCATTTGGCTCTTTAGCATACTTGAAAAATGGACGGATTGAAATTATACTGTAAATTGTATTTTTATGTGTAGATTTCACGGAAAGGAAATCAAATGGAAGTCAGATTCGACGTACAGATGACAACTTCAAAATTATATGACTTCAATCTGCAGCATTCGTATAAAAAGCCGGTATCGATTATCGCTACGGCTGTGGGTGTTGTATTTTTGTTTTTATTTTTGCAGCAATTAAAATGGTATTATATCGCGGCGGCGCTTCTTTTAATCTTTTATCTGCCGATAAGTCTTTTACGATCTTCTTTTATGAAGGTGAAGATGATTGATTTTTTCAAAGAGCCGGTTTCGTATCTTTTAAACGATGAAGGAATCACTGTATTCGCACAGGGCGAGGAACAGACCGTTCCCTGGAGCGACTGCGTAAAAGCATGCAATACCAGACAGAGTTATTTTGTATACACGGGAAAGAATTCCGCTTTTATTTTCCCCAAAAAAGACATGGGTGATAAAACCGGTGACGTTCTTATGATGATAAACACTCATATGGATCCCGCGAAAGTGAAGATTAAATTCGGGGGTCTTTGATGGAAGTTGGTATAAAAGAAGACATATTCGAAGTTAATTCGGCCGAGGAAACTTTTAAACTCGGCGAAGAGTTTGCCAAAGCGGCGAATCCCGGAACGGTTATAGCATTAATCGGGGATCTTGGAGTCGGCAAGACGGTTTTTACCAAAGGAGTCGCTAGGGGTCTCGGCATTACGGACAATGTCACCAGCCCTACTTTTACGATTCTCGAATCGTATTATGACGGCAAAATGCCCCTTCATCATTTTGATGTATACAGAATCGGCGATGCGGAAGAGATGGAAGAGGTCGGATTTGATGACTGCGTTTATTCCGAAGGCATCACGATTATCGAATGGGCAGGAATCATAGAAGAGATAATTCCCAAAGGAACATATGTCGTTAACATCGTAAAAGATTTGTCCAAAGGGAACGATTACAGAAAGATTACGATTACAAAAACAACAAAAGAAGGTTATCTGAATTGAAAATAATTGCACTTGATTCATCAGGATTAGTAGCTTCGGTTGCATATCTTGAGGATGGAAAAATAAAAGGATCGATAAACATAAACTATCAGAAGACTCATTCACAGACTCTTTTACCGATGCTTGATGAGATGGTAAAAACTCTGGAGATCGACTTAAAAGATGTGGACTACCTTGCGTGCGCAAACGGACCCGGATCTTTTACGGGCTTAAGAATCGGAGTAGCCACCATAAAAGGACTGGGCTTAAGCATCGACAAAAAGATAGTTGATGTATCGACTCTTGAAGCACTTGCTCTTAACTGGCCGGGTGCGGACGGAATTGTTGTTCCGATAATGGATGCGAGAAGATCGCAGGTTTATGCCGCGGGCTATTCTTTTGAAGGAAACGAAACAAGACCGGTCAAAGTCATTGAAGAAGTTAACTGTGAACTTTCTGTCTTAATAGAAAAACTTAATGCAATGGGCAGGAAGGTTTTCTTTACGGGCGACGGTGTACCCGTATATAAAGATATGATTAAGCAGAGCTTGAAAGTGCCTTATGTTTTGCCCAATGCGGCAAACGCATATCAGAATGCGGCCAATGTTGCGGTTCTGGCAGAGATTTACGCAGGAGAAGGACTTGCCAAAAAAGCAGCGGACATTTCACCCGTTTATTTAAGAAAACCCCAGGCCGAACGTGAGAGAGAAGCCATGCAGGGACAACAGTAAAAATGTTTATTACGGAAAAAATGAATGAGACAAATGTCGAAGGAATCGCCGAACTCGAAAAAGAAAACTTTTCCGACGGCTGGTCTCTTAATTCTTTAAAAGAAGAAATAAATAATCCGAATGCCAGTTACTTTGTAATTCGCGACGATGAAAACGGCAAAGTGGTTGCTGCGGCGGGAATGATAACAAGCATCGATACGGCCGATATAATGAACGTATCGGTTAAAGAGGAGTACAGAAGAAAAGGCCTGGCCTCAAAGCTTCTTGCCACTCTTTTAGAAGAGGGCAGAAAAAAAGGGGTAAAGGATTTTACTTTGGAAGTCAGGGAAAACAATCACGCTGCCAGAAAACTCTATGAGAAAAAAGGTTTTGTTTTCGAAGGGATAAGACCCAAGTTTTATTCCAATCCCACGGAAGGCGCGGCGATATACTGGTTACGCGACAAAGAGGTTTAAAATGTTTGAAGTATGTTTGCTCGGAACCGGCGGAATGATGCCGCTTCCTCACAGATGGCTGACATCTCTTATGGTCAGATACAACGGAATAAACGTGCTTATCGACTGCGGAGAGGGAACGCAGGTTGCACTGAAGGAAAAGGGCTGGAGCCCGAAGCCTATAGACCTGATTCTTTTCACCCATTTTCATGCCGATCATATTTCCGGATTACCCGGAATGTTTTTGACATTGGGCAATTCGGAAAGAACCGAACCCGTTACTTTAGTCGGACCCAAAGGCCTTAAAAAAGTTGTCGAATCGCTTTTAATAATTGCGCCTCAGCTTCCTTTTGAAATTAATTACATTGAAATAGACGGCGACTCGATGCGTTTTGATTTTAAAGATTTCCATATCGATGCATTTAAAGTAAATCACAATGTTACCTGCTACGGATACAGTATTTCGATTGACCGTGCAGGCAGATTTGATTCGGACAAAGCGAAGGAATTAAACATTCCTCTTAAATTCTGGTCAAAACTTCAAAAGGGAGAGACCATTGAAGACGAAACCGGCATTTATTCACCCGAGATGGTAATGGGACCTCCGAGAAAAGGAATAAAGGTTACATATACCACGGATACAAGACCCTGCAAAAACATTCCTCTTTTTGCGAAAGATTCGGATCTTTTTATCTGCGAGGGAATGTACGGCGATACCGAGATGCTTGAAAAAGCAAAAGAGCATAAGCATATGACATTTGCGGAAGCAGCCACCATGGCAAAAGAAGCAAATGTTCAGGAAATGTGGCTGACACATTACAGCCCGTCTTTGTTTAAGCCGAAGGAATACATCGATAATGCGAGAAGCATTTTCCCAAACAGCATTGCGGCCAAGGACGGAATGAGTGCGGATTTAAGATATGATGAAGCATAATACATTATAAGAAAAGGAAAATTTCTTAGATGGCAGACATAAATATACTTGCAATTGAATCATCCTGTGACGAGACGGCGGCAGCAGTCGTAAGAAACGGAAGAGAAGTTCTCTCGAATGTTATTTATTCGCAGATAGATCTTCATACGCTCTACGGCGGAGTCGTTCCCGAAATTGCATCCAGAAAACATATAGATAAAATCAATCAGGTCGTTGAAAAGGCCATCGCCGATTCGGGGATGGAATTAAAGGATATGGATGCGATAGCGGTAACATACGGACCCGGACTTGTCGGACCTCTTTTAGTGGGAGTGTCTTTTGCGAAAGCACTTGCATACGGTGCAAATCTTCCTATAATAGGCGTGCATCATATCGAAGGACATATCTGCGCCAACTATATAGCAAACAAAGAGCTTGAACCTCCTTTTATGTGCCTTATCGTATCCGGAGGTCATACACACCTCGTAAAAGTAGCAGATTACGGCAAATACGAAATCCTCGGCAAGACCGAAGACGATGCTGCGGGCGAGGCATTTGACAAAGTGGCGAGAGCCATAGGCTTGGGATATCCCGGCGGACCGAAGATCGATAAAGTATCCAAGAGCGGAAACCCCGAAGCAATTAAGTTTCCGAGAGCCAAGGTAGGCGGCAGCGAATATGACTTCAGTTTTTCGGGACTTAAGTCTGCCGTGCTTAATTATCTTAACACCGCCTCGATGAACAATGAGACGATAGTTACCGAAGACGTTGCGGCCTCTTTCCAGCAGGCTGTAATCGATGTACTCGTCGGCCATTCCATGGAAGCACTGAGTCAGTACGGTTTTAAAAAGTTTGCAATTGCGGGAGGCGTGGCGTCAAACAGCGGATTAAGAGAAGCTTTTGAAAAGGCATGCGCCGAAAGACAGATTGAATTCTTCCTTCCTCCGCCCATCCTTTGTACAGACAATGCGGCGATGATTGGTTCGGCTGCATATTTTGAGTATATAAGCGGAGTAAGACACGGACTGGATTTAAATGCCGTTCCCAATCTTAAACTCGGAGAACGCGTAAATTAATAAGGAATTGAAATATGAGTAAATTCACAGCAATAGTTTTATCCGGCGGAACGGGTAAAAGAATGAACAGCGATATACCCAAGCAGTATATGATGCTTAAGGACAAGCCTGTGCTTGCGCATTCTTTGCTTGCTTTCGAAAAGTCCCCTGTAGACGATGTGGTAATTGTATGCGGCGCGGGAGATGAGGAATATATCATAAAAGAGTTCGTCGAAAAATACGGCTTAACCAAAGTATCCGCAGTATGCGCAGGCGGTGCGGAAAGATTCAATTCGGTTTATAACGGTCTTAAAGCCTGCAAGGATACGGATTATGTTTTAATCCATGACGGCGCAAGACCTTATGTGACGGATGAAATAATAAAAAGAAATATAGTAGAAGTCCAAAAATACAAAGCGGTTGTAACCAGCGTAAAAGCAACCGATACGGTTAAGATTGCAGACGATGACGGATTTGTGGTATCGACACCCGAGAGGAAAAGCGTATATTTTATGCAGACCCCCCAGACCTTCGAATATTCGCTCGCACTTGATTCGTACTCGAAGCTTATTGAAGAACTTAATAAGGATGTTAAAGTTCAGGTAACCGACGATGCGCAGGTTGTGGAGATGTATTCGGATACGAAAGTCAAATTGATTGAAGGCGATTATTCAAACATCAAAATAACCGTTCCGAAAGATTTACAATAATCTTATACAGTTTTTATTGACACAAAAGTACAAATTTGATAAACTATCACTTGCGTTTGAAATTAACGCTATTCGGAGAGGTATCGAAGTGGTCATAACGAGGCGGTCTTGAAAACCGTTTGTCC
>CACWZK010000062.1 GCA_902765365.1 uncultured Lachnospiraceae bacterium | reverse complement strand
CGCAGCATTTGCATACCTCGGAAAAAGAGTTATTCAGATAGGCTGCGATCCGAAGGCTGACTCAACTGCGAATCTTTTATCCGGAAATCCTGTATTTCCGGTCATGAATTACATGAAGGATTACGACAAAGAGCCCGAGACACTGGATGAAATCTCCAAGGTCGGATACGGCGGGGTTTTATGTATCGAAACAGGCGGTCCCACACCCGGCTTAGGCTGTGCGGGACGAGGAATAATCACCACTTTTTCGCTGCTTGAAGAATTAAAACTCTTTGAAACCTTCAAACCCGATGTGGTTCTTTACGATGTACTCGGAGACGTTGTCTGCGGCGGTTTTGCTGCGCCCATAAGAGAAGGGCTTGCAAGCAAAATCATCATAGTTACGTCAGGCGAAAAAATGGCTCTGTACGCTGCCAACAATATCAACAGCGCCGTAGAAAATTTTAAAGAACGAAGCTATGCAAATGTACGCGGTATAGTTTTAAACAGAAGAAATGTTCTTAACGAAGAAGAAAAGGTACGCGAATTCGCCGATTCCCATAATCTTGAGATAATCGCCGATATTCCGAGAAGCGATGATATCACACGTTTCGAAGACGAAGGCAAGACTGTAATAGAAGGTGATCCTACAATTGATGTAAGCCGCAAATTCCTTGATCTTGCCAAGCTTTTAATAAGCGAGGATGAGGCAGAATAATATGACTGAAGCTTTTTTTAAAACAACCAAAGAAATAATTGATGAAGGATACGACAATCTTGCGACCGAGTTTGTCTCAAACAAGCATCTTATATACTCATCTCCCGCCACATTATCCTTTAACTCCCCCGGAGCCAAAGGATACGGTGTAAAGCGTGCGGGACTTGCCGTTCCCGAATCCGTGATGCTTCTCGTATCACCCTCATGCTGCGGGCGAAACACATCTCTTTTTAAGAGTTCGCCCGAATATAAAAAGCGTTTCTTTTTTCAGCTACTGGACGATACCGACATAGTGACCGGAAGGCACCTTATGAAAATAAACGATGCGTGCTGCGAAATTCTTGCATCTCTTGATAAAAGACCTTCGGCCATCATGATATGCATTACCTGTGTCGATGCACTGCTTGGTACGGATATGGAGCGAATATGCAGGAAAGTCACAGAGACTCACAACATTCCCTGCGTTGCATGCTATATGTACGCATTAACCAGAGAAAAACGTCTCTCTCCGATGGCTTATGTCAGAACAAGCGTCTACTCTCTTTTGGAAAAGCAGAAAAGAGAAAACAGAGACATGAATATAATGGGATTTTTCTCTCCCTTAAATGATAAAAGCGAGCTTTATACTCTTTTAAAAAATGCGGGAATCGAAAATATCAGAGAACTTGCAAGGTGTGAAACTTTTGAGCAATATAAAGAACTTTCGAAAGCGAATTTTAACCTTGTTTTAAATCCCGAATCAAGACACGCTGCACAGGATATGCAAAAGCGTCTGGGCATTCCTTTTATTGAAATGCTTCGTCTTTATCAGCCGGATAAAATTCACAATCAGTACAAATTACTGGCCGATGCAATAGGCGTATCTTTTAATGACAGCGAGTATCTTGATAATACATATAAAAAGATAAAAGAATTCAAAGAACGTCACGGAAGTCTTAAATTTGCAGTCGGCGAAATATTAAACGGTGATGCGATAGAAATCGCATTAATGCTCGTAAAAGAAGGCTTTAAGGTTGAATGTGTTTTTGCCACAATCGGTGAACTAAATTACAGATTTTTAAAAACTCTCTCGGAATTAAGCCCCGATACAAAAGTTTACTCCAATCTCTCACCGACAATGCTTAATTACAAGAATGACGATATTGACTGCTATATCGGTTCGGACTGTGCTTACTACTTTAACGACAAACCCGGCATTGAATGGTGTGATGATACCGAACCTTTTGGTTATCAGGGTGTATCGGATCTTTTTGATGCCCTCGATGAAGTACTTTCAAAGTGAATTTTATGGTTTACATAATACCGTTGGTTTACATAAGTATTTAGGTTTGCATGACAGTATTAGTTTACATAACTAAATAGGTTAACATAATATTCAACAGGTAATATACATGAAGAAATTTTTAAAATACATGTCGCCCTTTGCTCCCGATCAGTCCGGCGTCTGCGGTGTCTTTTATGAGCTCGGCGGATTAATCATAATATGTGATGCCGGCGGATGCGCAGGCAATATCTGCGGTTTCGACGAGCCCAGATGGTTTGATAAAAAAAGTGCGGTTTTCAGCGCAGGTCTTCGTGACATGGATGCAATCATGGGAAGGGACGATAAGCTTATTCAAAAACTATCCCTCGCTTACGAACAGTTAGGCGGAAAATTTGCAGTCATAGTTTCCACTCCCGTTCCCGCGATTATCGCAACGGATCTTCGTTCGCTAGAGAGAATGGGCGAGAAAAAAATAAATGTACCGTGCATAGCCATAGATTCAACAGGTACCAACTATTACGATAAAGGCGAAGAAAAAGCCTGGTTTCGTCTTTTTGAAACCTTTGCAAAAGAATCTTTCGAAAAGAAAGTAGGAAAGGTCGGAATCATAGGCGCCACACCCATCGAAACAGGTTTTAAAGATGCCGGAAATCTAAAAAAATATCTTTCAGAAAAGGGTTATGACGATGCGGTAATTTATTCCATGGGAACAACCCTCGAAGACGTAACAAAAGCAGGCGAATGCGAAAAAAATATCGTAATATCCCTCGCTGGTTTAAAGGCAGCTGAATACTTAAAAGGAAAATTCGGCACACCTTACGAAATCGCTTATCCTTTTATACCAGAGAACATTTTGGCTGAAGCCCATAAATACAGCGGCAAAAACATACTTATCATTCATTCGCAGTTTGCCGCAAACGAATTAAGAAATTCAATCGGAAACACCGCAAACATCAAATGTGCCACATGGTTTATGCAGGATAAAGATTTTGCTTGCGACGGCGATATCGCATTAAGCGGTGAAGACGATTTAATCGAATTACTCGAAAAAGAAAACTTTGAACTTATCATTGCAGATGAAGATACTCTCCCCTTAATCAAATCCACAGGCTATAAGGGAGATTTCATCGATTATCCGGAATTCGCAGTTTCCGGCCGCCTTCTAGGTTAACATAATATTAGCCATTTGGGGACGGTTCCAAAATGGTTAAAAAAGCCAAAACAGAACCGTCCCCGAATGGTTCATGGAGAATAAAGTTGAAAACTTGTGTAATCAGAGTATACGGTATCGTGCAGGGCGTGGGTTTTCGCCCCTTTGTAAGCCGTGAGTGTCTATCAAACAACATAAAAGGCACAGTCGCCAACAAAGGCTCATATGTCGAAATACACGCTCAGGGTGAAAACATCGAGGCTCTTTTAGATGCGCTTAACCACCGCCCTCCCAAACGTTCCGTAATACTTGAAATCATAAAAAAATATGAAGACGAACCGCCTTTTGATACATTCACCATCATAGAGAGTGAAAAAGATCCCGGAGAGATTTTTGTCTCACCCGATATCGCCATCTGTGACGAATGTAAAAAAGAACTCTACACACCCACTGATAAAAGATATATGCATCCTTTTATCAACTGTACGAACTGCGGTCCGAGACTTACCATCCTCGACTCAATGCCCTATGACCGAGTACGTACCAGCATGGGTGAATTTGAAATGTGTGATTACTGCCGTAACGAATACATTTCACCCTCTTCGAGACGTTATGATGCGCAGCCCGTATGCTGTAACGAATGCGGTCCCGAATATTATCTTTTTGACAAGAGTCTTCTGTCCGAACATATTCCGGACAGCGAAGAATCATTCATAAAATATGCAAAAGTTAAAGGCTGTGATGCAATTACAGCAGCAAGAAGAGCCCTTATTAACGGCAAAATCGTAGCCGTCAAAGGTATCGGCGGTTTTCATCTTGCATGTGATGCAACGAACGAGGAAGCCGTTAAAAGACTGCGTGTTTTAAAAACAAGACCGGCAAAACCTTTTGCCGTAATGATGCGTTCTTTCGAAACGGTTTTAAAATACTGCGAGGTTAAAAAAGAGCAGGAAGAACTTTTATGCGGTCATCAAAAGCCCATTGTTCTTCTTACCAAAAAAGAAGAATGCAAAGAACTCGCAGAATCGCTCGCGCCCGGCAATCCGACGCTCGGTGTCATGCTTCCATATGCGCCAATTCAGTTGCTTTTATTTGACTATAACGATGACCTTTCTATGCCCGATGCCCTGGTTATGACATCGGGAAATGCATCAGGAGCTCCCATATGCAGAACGGACTCCGACGCATTAAACGAAATATCTTCATTCGCGGATTACATACTTTCAAACAACCGTAAAATAAGATTAAGATGCGACGACACCGTGACCGACTTTTATGAGGGAAAACCTTATATGATCAGAAGATCCCGCGGGTTTGCTCCTCTTCCCGTGATGATTTCGTCAAAAGTAAAAGGTCACGTGCTGGCAATAGGCGGCGAGCTTAAAAACACTTTCTGCATAGCAAAGGACTCGATGTTCTACCCTTCCGCATATATCGGAGACATGGAAGATCTTCGTTCCGTAGAGGCATTAAAAGCTTCCGTTACAAGAATGGAAACTCTGCTTGAAGCTTCTCCCTCACTTGTTGTATGCGATCTTCATCCTTTATATCACACCACAGAGGTCGCAGAAACGCTTAATTTACCCTTAATTAAAGTCCAGCACCACTACGCTCATATTTTATCATGTATGGCGGAAAACAATTATCTTGACGAAGTAATCGGTGTTTCCTTCGACGGTACGGGCTATGGAACGGACGGCACAATCTGGGGCGGAGAAATACTTAAATGCAGCGTCAGTGATTTTAAAAGACTTGCAAGCATAGCTCCCTTCATTCAGTCGGGCGGAGATATTTCCGCCAAGGAAGGATGGAGAATCGCGGCTTCAATATTAAGAGAGAATTCAAGCAACGGAGAAGAACTCTGCAAGAAACTAAATATATGCAGCGATACCGAATATACAATGCTTAAACAGATGGCGGCCATGAACATAAACAGCGTCAAGTCCACCAGTGCCGGTCGTTTGTTTGATGCGGTTAGTGCGATCCTGTCCGTCAGAAGACAGAGCACATTCGAAGGCGAAGCTTCGACATCCTTAATGTTTGAAGCGTTTGAATATGATAAAAAAACCGCACCTTCTAAAAGTGATTATATGTCCCTTTTTTCGGACATATCAATTACCGATCAAAATCACCTTAACACCAATGCTCTGGCAGTAAGAATTGCCGAATTGTATTCGGAAGGTAATGATAAAGATATGCTTGCCTATGCTTTCCATGACATATTATCAATGATGATAGCCACGGAATGCTTCACAATAAGCAAGTTTGAAAATATCAATACGGTAGCTTTAAGCGGAGGAGTTTTCCAGAATATTCTTCTTCTTAAACTAACCAAAGAAAGACTTAATTCATTCGGATTAAATGTCTTAACCCACTCTCTCATCCCGCCCAATGACGGCGGAATAGCTTTGGGGCAGGCTTTATACGGAATGTTTAAGATAAATAATTAACAGTTAATAATCTGTATTTACAGAAACGGAGGATAAAAGATATGTGTGTAGGTTTACCTGCAAGAGTTGTAAGTATTAACGACGGAACCGCCATCATCGATGCCAACGGTGCCAAAAGAGATGTTCGCGCGGAACTTCTTGACGATCTTGAACCCGGCGATTACGTAATGGTTCACGCCGGCGTTGCAATCGCAAAAATCAGTTCGGACGACGAAGAAGAAGGAAACGAAGTACTCGGACTTCTTAATATCTCATAAAAGAAGGAAAAGCTATGAACGAAATAATTGAAAAATCCCGCGAAATAATCACTTCATACGACGGGCCGAAAGTCCGCATTATGGAGGTTTGCGGAACTCATACTCACGAAATATTCAGACTGGGAATACGCTCTCTTTTACCCGAAAACATCGACCTTATTTCCGGCCCCGGTTGCCCCGTTTGTGTTACACCCGTAGGCTTTATCGATGAGGCTTTGTATCTGGCACTTGAGAAGAACTGTCTGATTACAACTTTCGGCGATCTTATCAAAGTACCCGGCACCGAAATGAATTTAGCCGGCGCCAGGGCAAAAGGCGGTAACATAAGACCCGTATACTCTCCCGATGATGCTGTGGAAATTGCAAAGGAAAATCCCGATACTCAGGTAGTGTTCCTGTCGGTCGGATTTGAAACAACCACTCCGTCATCTTGTCTTGCTGTTAAAAAAGCCCAAAAACTCGGTCTTAAAAACTTTTCAATATTAACAGCAAACAAATCAATGCCGAATGCTTATCTTAAGCTTAAAGGCAGTGCGGATGCTTTTATATATCCCGGTCATGTTAACGCAATTACCGGAAATGCCGTATGTAAAAAGCTTAAAGAAGAAGGTGTATCGGGTGTTGTCGCAGGATTTACCGCAAACGAGCTTATGACAGCACTGGCAGTAACAATAGAACTGCTTAAAAAAGGCGAGCCTTTCTTCGTCAACTGCTATCCGAGAGTCGTTAAAGACGAAGGAAGCATTGTAGCCCAAAAGCTGATGGATGAGGTAATGGAACTTACCGATACCGAATGGCG
Source organism: uncultured Lachnospiraceae bacterium (assembly GCA_902765365.1). Taxonomy (GTDB): domain Bacteria; phylum Bacillota; class Clostridia; order Lachnospirales; family Lachnospiraceae; genus UBA3766. Next base: position 3,638 of record CACWZK010000062.1, on the reverse strand, counting down.
CGGTCTCGGAATGATAGAAAAATCCGGAATGAAATTAAGAAGTGAGTTTTCAGATTTCGATGCAAGAATAAAATTCAATATTCCTCACATTGAAGGAAAGCCCAATCCGGGTTGCAGATGCGGCGAAGTTTTGCAGGGACACTGCAAACCGAACGACTGCCCTCTCTTCGGCAAAGTCTGCACTCCCCTTCATGCGGTGGGAGCCTGCATGGTATCTGATGAAGGCGCATGCTCAGCATTCTACCAGTATGCTCAGTAAAAGAGACGAACGGCTCAGGTGCCCGGCTCGCGAAGCGTGCCTGGCTCTGAGTGAACCCGGAAGCAAACCTGTCTCCTATCTTAAAACATAAAATAAACAATTGTTAACATAATTTGTTAACATATTTATTCTACATAATGTATTAACATAAATAAATAATTCTTCTTTACATAATTAGTTGACATAATTCGATTTTGATTAAATTAATTATAATATATTGTTAGTTATTTAGATTTTTATTGTATAATAACTGATAGTATTATGTTAACTAATATATTTATACAGATTTACATAACATCCATTTTTATCATATGAAAGGCGGTAATCTCATGGAAAACGTAATTACCCTTGCACACGGTTCAGGAAGCATACAGACAAATGAACTGATTAACGGAATCTTTAAATCCAATTTTGACAATCCCGATCTTACAGCCGACGATGCTGCGGTACTCTCTCTTTCAGAGGGTAAGATTGCAATGTCCACAGACGGTTTTATTGTATCTCCTTATGAATTCCCCGGCGGAAATATCGGCAAGCTTGCCATCTGCGGAACAGTAAACGATATCGCATGTATGGGCGCCAAGCCTAAATATCTTACATGCTCATATATTATCGAAGAAGGCTTCCCTGTTGAAGAACTTGAAAAGATAGCCAAATCCATGGGCGAAACCGCAAGAAAAGCCGGTGTAGAAATTGTAGCAGGCGATACCAAGGTTGCAGGCAAGGGACAGGTCGATAAAATCTTTATCACTACCACGGGTGTGGGCAATATTGTCGAAGGCGTAAATACCTCCGGTGCATTTGCAAAACCCGGTGATAAAATTATCGTTTCGGGCGATATCGGAAGACACGGATGTACCATTCTTCTTGCAAGAAACGATTTTAATATCGATGCCGATATTACCAGTGACTGCGCGCCTCTTTGGAACAATATCGAAGCCGTCCTAAAAGAAACAAAAGATATTCATGTAATAAGAGATGCCACCAGAGGCGGTGTCGGAACAGTTCTCTATGAAATAGCTCATCAAAGCAATGTCGGAATTTCTCTTGAAAGCGAAAAGATTCCCGTAGATCCCGGTGTACGCGGTGTATGTGCAATGCTCGGTCTTGAACCTTTGTATCTTGCATGCGAAGGAAGGCTTGTCTTCTTCGTACCCGCTTCGGAAGCAGATAAAGTTCTTAATGCACTTAAAGCCTGTGAAAACTCCGAAAAAGCCGCAATCATCGGCGAAGTCACAGAAGAAAATGTCGGCAAAGTAATATTAAACACCGCAGTCGGTGCCAAGACATTACTCTCCCGTCCGAGTGGCGAACTTCTTCCCAGAATCTGTTAATAAATTCAAATCTTATATTTCGATTATGATAACAAAGAACAGTTATAACAAATTTGAGCCCGTCAAAATCGCCGGGCTCATTTGTTCTTTTACTCTTTTGATCTTTTAGAAATATAGTCTATCTAAGTATCGGCCGCTTCTTTTGAAGTAACAAAATTACCGTCAGAACGATTGCAACGCAGCCTATAACAATTCTTATAATTGATCCTTCGGCCGCCTCGAATACAATCAACCCGAGATCTGCAACTATCAGGGTTACAAAGAAGAATTTGCCAAATCCGGTAGTAAACATACTTCCGCGGAGTGCCTTGCGGCAAAGCAAGAAAGCAGTAACGAAAAGTATCGCTGCCAGAGATAATGCAATTAATGTTATCATTATATAAGGCGCATTTGCATCTAATTCCGTAAAAGAAAATGTGCAGGGAATTTGGTTCATGTAACTTCCGCTATGATCATATAAATAATACCAATAGTATGTTCTTACGTCCGACATGGTCTCTGCATACGTCAAAAGTATCATTCCGAAAGCCATTGTCAAAAGTTTAATAAACGGCGAACTTACGGATACATCGATTAAGGCATAGAACATTTCCACCAAAAGATATGCACAGACCGTATAAAGTGCAAATTCAAGCAATAATTTTGCAATCAGGCCTTCATACGGAGCAAAGAAAACTCTGTCCAGTGCACGGAATCTGTATACAATGATAATCTGCGTTACGAAAGTTATGCATATCGGTATTATTATCATCAATGAATCCAACAGCAGCTTAAAGAAGAACCGTTTTCTTCTCTTAACGGGCAGCCTCTCCATATATTCCGATAAATATCTTCCGTCGTTTAATAAAAATTGAAGCAACTTGACTATGGTTAGAATCAATACCGAAAATGACAGAATACCGCCCAGATATCCGATCATCGTACACGGATATTCAGTCTGAAAATGAAACCACAGCTCCTCAAATGCTTCAGGCGACATCTGTGGAATATTGCTGAAATCAAAACCGTTTACGGCTTTGATTGTGTCACCTGTTTTGATAATACCGAATACCATGCATAAGATAATCGGAATCAAATACATGCGTGCCATGCCTGCAGTTACACTTATTTTTCTTACTTTACCCAAGGAAAAAGCCGCACTTTCCTTCTTCTTCGATTTAAGGATTATAAAGAAAACAGCTAATCCTATTGCAAACAAATCTATCCAGAACGTCAATTCAAAAAATATTCTGCGAACATTACCGATTCCGCCTATTACGATATTATAGTAGTAATTTCGAATCAAATCATAATTTGCCATAATAAGCAGTAATGCCAGAATAAAAATTATAAGTTTGATGAGCGAAGGATACACCAGAAAGCGGTTCTTCGTAAACTCTCTCTTGCCAAGAGTATTGCGAATCAATACACATGCTATTGCGAATACAATAAAACTTATAAATATATATGTATACAGTTTTGATCTGTCAAATCCAAATGCTCCTAAAAGAATATTATTGAAAGAATCGGTTACAAACAATTCATATGCGAAACACAGGGATATACCACCGAAGACATATCCGATCATTTCTTCTTTTATGATTGCTCCGAGTAAGAACATTATGGCAAATGCACCACATAAAAGAAGTGATAAATATGCGTATGATAAAATTCCCGATACTAAAACATCACCTTTGATTTGTGCATAAAAATACTTATCCTGATGTAAATTAAGCACGGAAATAATGTAATCGTGTTCCTCCGAAAGAGTTTTCCCAAGAAGAATCCTGCATCTTAAGTATGATATAAAGAAAGATATGTATGAACTTTAGGTTTATTAACTGTGACCTTAATTAATTGACATTTAATAGCCTGGGATTTCCTTATTCTTAATTTTGTACTTGACCATGAAAGATGTAATTTAGCTATACCCATAATAATAAAATATTTAAGAAAATCTTTATATCCCATAAAAAAATCTCCATCATCTTTTTCATAATAATTATATTTTTTTTTCAAATCTTCAGTCCATTTTTTACTATAATCACTCCAATCACCATTAAATT
>CACWZK010000061.1 GCA_902765365.1 uncultured Lachnospiraceae bacterium | reverse complement strand
TTTCAAGTATGATAAGATTTTTCTTTCTTCCGGTGACAAATATTACTTTACCGTCAGTATATCCGATATCACCCGTCGCAAAATATCCGTCCTTCATGCAGGCCTTGGTGGCCTCTTCGTTCTTATAATACCCAAGCATTACGCAGGGTCCTTTTACGAGGATTTCTCCGTCATCCGCGATTTTGACATCTATGTTTTTCATAATGGTACCGGCACTTCCGATAACATTGTTTTTGGTACGCGATACCGCAATTGTGGGTGAACACTCGGTTAAGCCGTAGCCGTTTAAAATGGTAATGCCTATGTCGTCGAATTTACGCACACCTCCGTTTACTACAAGGCGCAGGTTCTTACAGATAAATTTGCCGAAGAATACATGCCTTAAATCTATTCCGATTTTTCTAAATGCCCTGCATATTTTAATCGCACGATTAAAAGTTTTCTCTTTGTTCTGCTTCTTAACTTCTCTCTCGATGCTTGTATACATGCCCTCGATTACCATCGGGACGGCACCGAAAAAGAACGGATCAAACGCCTTAATGTCACGAAGAAGGTACTTAATCTTTAAATTAAGACAAAGCGTTGTTCCGTTATAAAGAGTCGCCAGAATGCAGGGATTAAATCCGTATGTGTGATTCATCGGAAGAAATGCAAGCGTGGGATTTTTAAGCACATTATTCTCAAGCGTACCGCGGATATTGGTGATGACATTGTACTGGCTTAACATTACACCCTTCATCTTACCGTCAGTGCCCGATGTGGAGGCTAAAACCGCAAATCTGTCCTTATCGGTATCTTTGACAGCATCAAAGAAATGTTTTACGCATGCTTCTTTATCTTTTATATCCGTAAAACTCTTTCTGAATTCCTCATCATCAATATTGATGACGTTAAAATTCTCAGTCTTTTCAAAGCCTTCGCTTTCAAGTTTTTTGTTCGTTTCGTCGGTTACGAAAAGATAATCAACATCAAAATCATCAAGTAAATCCGACAAGCTTGTTTGGGTCAGTTCCCTGTCAATCGGTACTATTACATTGTCCATTACCGTAGCAAGGTAAATCGTTATATACTCATAGCGGTTTTCACTGTATATGCCGATGTGCTTTCCCTTTATGCCTTTTTCTTCGTAAAAAGCATGTATCCCGGCAATCTGTGATACCATATCGCCGTACGTAATATCCGTTATTTTATCATTTGGCATAAAACGAATGGCAGTTTTGTTTTTGCTGTCTTCGTATCTGCCCTTAAGCATTTCATAAAAATTGTCATAAATGACCGTATCAAGATACGGATAATCCATTTTCCTGCCCAGCTTTCGTTTTTTTTACATCTCGGCGATAACACCCGCTAACAGTATCAAAAGAAGCATAATCCCTATTGCAAAGAGCAATCCGATACAGGAACCTGCATGGTTACGCTTATTATATTTATCAGTCAGTATATCTATAATTCCTACGATAGGACCAAACATCGGAAACATTGAAAAACCCATAAATGCATTGTTCCAGTCATTTTTTTCAAACGGATTAGTATCTTCTTCCTTCGGAAACGATACTTCTATATATTTTGTATATTCGTCCTTTGCAATTTGATATATATTGTCAAATTTTTCGAGTTCTTTTATATAATATTCTTCTTTTATTTCTATTACCGATTCAATTCCTTTTTCTTCTTTGTACTGTTTTGAAAGATTTTCGGCAAGTGCTTTCATTTCTTCATCGGTTTCTTTGGTTAATATTCTTTTAAGTTTATCGAGCTCATATATTATTCTGGAACTTGCACTTTCCCTGTTGCTTCTGTTTGTGTTTACGGAAGAATTCAAATATGTCAGAACAAATACCACAGTCGGAATTGAAGTGGCGAATAAAAAGAACAGGAACCCGAATTCCGGAAGAAATACGCCCAGTGTCATAAGCAGACCGGAAATAACCGATATAATAACATCCAAACGCATATTATAAGAAAGCCCAACTCCGATTCCGAACAAAATCACAATTTCGCAAATCAGATTTCTGAACATATAGTAATATTTTGCGCCCTCCGAAAGATAACCGGCAGAACCTTCATAGAATAAAGTAAACAGAAGCATAAGTAACAAGCCAAAATAGAATAAGGAATATCCGACAGCGAAGGAGAGTCTTAACTTGTTGTTATAAGTATCTACCTCGTTACAGTTTTTTCTGATCTTTTCCAGAATACTTTCTCTTTTTATACCCAGTTCGCTGTTATCAAAATCACTCATGTATTCCGCGGATTTTTCCCTGAGGATTTTGTTGAATTCATCCTGATATTTTAGATTTTCTTTGCAGATTTCGGCTGTCTTAATATATTCTTCTTTCAATTCCCCATTAGCAAAACGGAGTGCCATTTCGTAATCGGGATCTCCGTTAAGGTAACGGGGAAGTTCTTTTATGTCAGAAGGTTTGGCTTTGTTAGAATAAAGCATTTTTAACCAATATCCTTTGGGATAATTCGGAAAACGCTCTGTAAGAGTATCTATTAATGTTTTTGCTTTACGGACATCTTCCGAATCAAGGAGCATACATGCTTCGTTATAAATATCTTCTGCCCCGGGGCCTGATATCGTAGATTTGTATGTTTTTTTATCCTTTAAAAAAGAATCTACATTCTCTGCAAGATTTTTAATGGCATCTTTGTTTCCTAAAATCTGAGCCTGCTTAAAAGCAAAAGCCCTCGGCAGTTCTTCGGGATCGTCGCACGCAAAAAATATCTGTCTTTCGCGGTCCTTCTCCATGAGTTTAAGAAATCTTCCCCACTCATTTTTAACCCAGACAGAGGTGAAGTACTCTGCTTTGGTACCGACTACAACCATAACTTTTGAACTTTTTAAAGCCGCAAATATATAGGGTTCGTATTCTATGCTCAACTTTTCCTTAAGAGTTTCTCTGGCAAAAAACACCTTATATCCCTTATTTACAAGTTCATAAAAGAGCTCTTCGGCAAGCTTGACATCTTCTGTTTTCTCACCGGTTTCCAGATCGGTTTCCTTGTAACAGATAAAAACATCGTAAGGAGCTTCGTTTGCCGCAATATTAAGATATTTCGTCTGTATTCCGTCTATGTATTCTGCTTCTTTTAGAAGCGTTTCTTTCTGCTCGCCTTCACTGATTTCAACTGCCTGTTTAAAGAAGTTGCAGTCCAACATGCTCTCATCATTTATTCTGTGAAGTGTCGGAATGTACTTATCCGATATTGGATCAGGCACATATTCTATACCGTACTCGCAGAGTGTGCGATACCATAATATATCCGGTGTCGGTCCGTTCTCTATGAGTATGTTGTCATAGATTCTTGCAGCATTGTCAAATTCTCTTTCCTGCCTTAATTTATTGGCACGGTTTAACTGAAAAACTTTCCTGTTGGCAACATCCGATATGAAGTTGGTGGCACCGCAGTGTTTGCACACGGTAAGATTTGAAAAAGTATCGAGTGCACCCCCACAGCACCTGCAGTTTAAATACTCCATTTCCATCATTTCTCCCCTTTTTTGTCCGATAATTATCTTGAAACTGCATCCAAAAAACCCGCTATTTCATTTGTTACGTTCGGCGAGGCAATTATAAGAAACTGTCCGATTGAAATGCCGGTCGCAACAGCACAAAAAATAAGTGAACACATTATTCTGCTTCTGCGATTGTTATACGATTGCGAATCATTTAAGTCGGTCAACCCGGTATATTTTTTTACCTCTTCGTTTAAGCCTTCGACTATTAAAGGTTTTACGTTGTCAAAATGATATTCTTTTATCTGTACGTCATCCGAGGCTTTATAGTTTCTTATATATTCGTTTAAAGCCATTTTGGCGAATCCGTTGTATTCCTTACGGGCAAGTTCTTCAAGATTGCTCAACGCTTCTATCTGATTTCTCGCTTCTTTAACCGCCTCCGAATTTGCGGCCAGATAACGGTTGCCTTTCCCGACCAGTCCTATATAAAGAATCATTAAAGGATTAAAAATCAATAACAGAATATTAATTGCGGTAAAACTTTCCGCTTTAGTGAACATTATTACATTCAGAGCGACTATAATGCTGACCCCGAAAGTCATTAGCCAGGAATTGCTTGAAAAAATAATCAGATATCCGATAATTACAAAAAGCAATGAAAAAGTCAGGGATACCGCATAATGTTGAACTTCATACCGGTCACTTCCCGGCTTGCTTTTGGTGGCGGAAATCGTCACATAAAATGCCAGCAATGATACGGCGTTGGAAATCAAAAGCCAGATTGCACCTATGCTGTAATAAGATGTATAGGAATGGTTTGTTTTCAGGGCAATTGCATTTGCTTTATTAATTTCTGCGATAATACCGCTTTTCTTTATTCCGTATTGTGTTTGGGATAAATCGTCTATAAATTTTTCGGACTTTTCGGCAAGTATTCTGTTAAACTGCTGCTGTTCCCCGGAAATTACCGTTTGCGAGTTATTATTGTTAAGACCTTCTTTGCTTTCTTTTAGAAAGTTATCTATATTGTCCGCAAGATTTTTAATTGCATTTGCTTTACCAAGGAGCTGCGCCTGTTTACCTGCAAAAGCTCTCGGCAGCTGTTCGGGATCGTCACACGCAAAGAATATCTGCTTTTCGGGGTTCTTCTCCATGAGTTTAAGGAATCTTCCCCACTCGTTTTTAACCCAGACGGAAGTAAAATACTCTGCCCTTGTACCGACCACCGCCATTGCTTTGGCGCTTTTTAATGCCGCAAATATATAGGGTTCAAAATCTATGCTTAACTTTTCTTTAAGGGTTTCCCTTGCAAAAAATACTTTATATCCCTTTTGGGTAAGTTCATTGTAGAGTTCTTCCGCAAGTTCGGCGTCTTCGGTTTTATCGCCCGATTCAATATCGGTTTCCTTGTAGCAGACAAACACATCATAAGGATCTTCATTCGCCGCAATATTAAGATATTTCGTCTGAATTTCATCTATATATTTGGCTTCTTTTAGGAGAGTTTTCTGCTCTTCTCCTTCAGATAACTCAATGGCCTGCTTAAAGAAAGAACAGTTAAAAATACTCTCATCGTTTATTCTGTGAAGCGTGGGGAAATATTTATCCGATACGGGATCGGGTACATATTCGATGCCGTATTCGCAGAGTGTACGGTACCAAAGAATATCCGCCGAAGGCTCATTCTCCGATAAGATGTTGTCATAGATTCCAGCAGCATTGTCAAACTCTCTCTCCTGCCTTAATTTATTGGCATGGTTTAACTGAATAATGTTTCTGTTGGTAACATCAGATATGAAATTGGTTGCACCGCAGTGCTTGCACACGGTAAGATTTGAAAAAGTATCGAGCGCACCCCCGCAGCATCTGCAGTTTAAAAACTCATTTCCCATTTGGTTTCCCCTTTAGCAATCTTCTATTACCATCTCATAGTGCAGATAAATATTGTTATACCGCCTAAAATCACTATTATATATAAAGATAGTACCCATATTGCATATCTGTGTCTTCTCTCTCTGTATTTGTCAAGTACTATATCCAATACTGCTCCGATATAAGATACAAAGGTAAAAGGAGCAATCAGAAACGAACCCATTATGGTTGTACCAAATATAGATTCTTCTTTTTCCGGAGATTTTCGGGCTTCGGAATCGGAAACGTCAACGTATTTCTTATACTTTCTTTCAGCCGATTCATACATATAATTAAAATTTTCCAGTGCCTTGAAATAATCATCATCCTTGATTTTAATACTGGAAAGGATACCGTTTTCCTCTTTATACTGTCTTAACAGATTCGAAGCCGCTTCGGTTAATTCAGTACTTGCCATATCTGAGATCTCTTTAAGATCTTCGAGTCCTTTTTTTACTTCCAGGCTCGCCTTGCTTCTTCTATGCTTAAACTTGTTAAAACTGTCTGCAACCTGACTTGTAATACTATATACCGCAATCGGAGCATAAACGGCCAGTAAAGTTAAAAAGTTTGTAAATTCACTTCGTCCGAATGTCGAGATTAACAAAACAACCATCATAAAAGAGATTGTAATCAAATCCAAAACCCAGTTATATGAAAGCAATACAGCCGTCCCGGCTATTATAAGCGGTAAGCTCAAAAGTGTCGCCAGGACATAACTGTCCCAGTACCATGAATCCGAAAAAATAATCAGAAGCAAAATCATAAAAACAAATGCGCTCAAATAAATCCATATTCCCAGTGCAAATGTCAGTCTGTCTTTGTTGTTGTAATAATCAACCACATCTGCATTCTTTTCGATATCATCCAGTGCCTCTTTTCTCAACTTGCCTGTATCAGACATACGAAAGTCTTTTACAAACTCACGTGTTTTAGTCTCAATGATTTTGTCAAATTCTTCCTGATATATATTTCTTGGGGGTTGTGTTGTTTCAGAAGCGTTATTGCGATTTAAAAAGTTGTCTATATTGTCCGCAAGATTCTTGATTGCATTTGGTTTTCCCAAAAGCTGAGCCTGTTTGGCAGCAAAAGCCCTTGGCAGTTCTTCGGGATCGTTACAAGCAAAGAAAATCTGCTTTTCGGGGTTCTTATCCATGAGTCTTAGGAATCTGCCCCACTCGTTTTTAACCCAGACCGAAGTGAAATACTCTGCCCTGGTACCGATTACCGCCATTGCTTTGGAGCTTTTTAATGCCGCAAATATATAGGGTTCGAAATCTATGCTTAACTTTTCTTTAAGGGTTTCCCTTGCAAAAAATACTTTATATCCTTTTAGGGTCAGTTCGTTGTAAAGTTCCTCTGCCAATTCGACGTCTTCGGTCTTTTCACCTGTATCAAGATCGGTTTCCTTATAGCAGATAAACACATCATAAGGATCTTCGTTTGCCGCAATATTCAGATATTTTCTCTGAACTTCGTCTATGTATTTTGCTTCTTTTAAAAGCGTTTCTTTTTGAGTGCCTTCGGCCAATTCAAGAGCCTGATTAAAATATTTGCAGTTGAAAATGCTCTCGTCTTTTATTCTGTGAAGTGTCGGAAAATATTTATCCGATACAGGGTCGGGAACATATTCGATACCGTATTCGCAGAGCGTACGATACCAGAGAATGTCGGCTGTAGGATCATTCTCGACCAAAATGACGTCGTAAATTCTGGCCGCATTGTCGAATTCACGTTCCTGTCTTAATTTATTTGCACGATTAAGCTGATTGATGTTTTTTGAAGCAACCAGAGAAATGAAGTTCGTCGCACCGCAGAACTTGCATACGCACAAACTTCCCTTAACATCCAAGACACCCCCACAGCATCTGCAGTTCAAAGTTTCAGCCATAAAATTCACCTCTCACACATACCTGATTAGCATAACAAAACAGCTATCTTATCTTAATAATATTATTTATATAAATATATTAAATATACGGTATGGTGACTTATATATGTTTAATTCCCAATCCCCGCAAATTACGTCAGTTAGGGCACTTGATCTCCATTACTTCCTCAATCATCTTATGCAGAAGCCTGCACTCTTCGGTGTCTGCCGCTCTGTAATAAACTTCTTTGCCGTCTCTTCTCGAAACGATGAGTCCGCTGTTCTTAAGCGGTCTTAAATGATGCGATACGGCCGGTGAAGACATCTCAAGAATCGCGGATATGTTGATTACACATTCTTCGTAATGGCAAAGAAGCCAAAATATCCTGATTCGGGTAGGGTCTGAAAGCTGCTGGAAAAGATCTGCCACTGTGATAAAACTCTCATTGTTGGAAAGATTGTTTTTGATTTTTTCCATCCCCTTCTCTTCACCGTGCTCATGCGGCAAAATAAACTCAGCCATAAATTAATACCTCTCGAAATGATAAACATTTTCCCCAAAGAAAATCATTTTACATACTGCTTTTATTATCTCTGCAGACATGCATAAAATGCTTTTGTTTAAATGTCCGCAGATAATAAAATATTAACACGAATCGGGCTATAAATCAATGAAACACCATTCCCGCGATTATATCCCGACTGTTTGATTTTCTTTTAAAAAATATATAAAAATAAGGTTGACATCACGGGATAAATCTTATATTATGATGTCAGAACAATTAAACGATTGCTTAATCGTTTACCCAAGGAGGATAAAATGAAAAAATCTTACGCTATCGAAGTTGACTGCGCTAACTGCGCAAATCTTATGGAAGACGCAGCTAACAAAACAGAAGGAATCAAAAAAGCCGCAGTTAATTTTATGACTCAGAAAATGCTCGTTGAATTTGAAGACGGCGTTGATGAAAAAGAAGTAATGAAAAAATGTCTTAAGAACTGCAAGAAGGTTGAAGACGACTGCAATATCGAATTTTAGGTTATTTTGTAACTAATCGCACTGCCGCTGACGCAAAAAGGATTAAGTCATGAACAAAAAGCAGAAAAAAATGTTAATAAGAATAATCATATCTTCCGTCCTGATGGTGCTTCTTTTTATAGCATACAAAGTACTCGGACCTGACGATAAGCCCTATTCACTCGGGATCATAAAAGAGCCTTTCTGGTTTATTTTATACATGATACCTTATGTGATTATAGGTTATGACATTTTAAAGAAAGCTTTTAAGGGCATTATAAAAGGCAGACCTTTCGACGAGAATTTCCTAATGGCTGTTGCGACAGTCGGAGCCATCGTAATAGCATTAATTAAAAAAAGCGGTGATTATACAGAAGCCATCGCCGTTATGCTCTTTTATCAGATAGGCGAACTCTTCCAGAGCTACGCCGTAGGGAAAAGCAGAAGAAACATCTCAAACCTGATGGATATAAGACCTGATTACGCGAATGTCGAGATTGACGGGAAACTTACAAAAGTATCGCCCGACGAGGTATCGGTTTCTGATATAATCACGGTTCTTCCGGGTGAGAAAATCCCTATCGACGGTTATATCGAAGAAGGCGAATCGGCATTAAACACATCGGCATTAACCGGCGAGAGTCTCCCGAGAGACGTTAAGGCGGGCGATGAAGTTATAAGCGGCTGTATCAATTTAACGGGTGTACTTAAGATCAGGACCACCAAGGAATTCGGCGAATCCACCGTTTCGAAGATTCTCGAACTCGTGGAATCATCTTCCTCGAACAAATCCAGATCCGAAGCGTTTATCTCAAGATTTGCGAAAATCTACACACCCGCAGTCGTATTTTCCGCACTTGCACTTGCAGTCATACCGCCCTTATTCTCAATGCTTATACTGCATACATCTCCGCTTTGGAATGAATGGATATACAGAGCCCTCACATTCCTTGTTATCAGCTGCCCCTGCGCACTTGTTATAAGCATTCCGCTTTCGTTCTTCGCCGGACTCGGCGGTGCAAGCAAGGAAGGCATACTCATAAAAGGCTCGAATTACCTTGAAAATCTGTCGAAAACAAAATATGTGGTATTCGACAAGACAGGCACTCTCACCAAAGGCGTATTCAACGTTAACTGCATCCACCACAATACGATGGATGAAGAAAAACTCCTTGAATATGCAGCACACTGTGAAAGCGCATCCTCGCACCCCATATCCTTAAGCCTTAAAAATGCTTACGGCAAGGAAATCGATGCCGACAGAGTAACCGACATAAAAGAAATATCAGGCCACGGCATTACCGCCAGAGTCGATAATATAAAAATAGCCGCAGGCAATGAAAAACTCATGGAAAGCCTCGGACTTGAATACAAGAGCTGCCACAAAAACGGCACCATCGTTCACATGGCCGTCAATGACGAATATGCAGGCCACATCGTAATATCCGATGAAGTTAAGGCCGATTCGAAAGAAGCAATTTCAAAACTTAAAAAGGTTGGAGTTAAAAAGACCGTGATGCTTACCGGCGATCTTGAAAAGGTCGGAAAAGAAGTCGGCGAAAGCCTTGGAATAGACGAAGTATACGGCAATCTCCTGCCTGTCGACAAGGTTGAAAAAGTCGAAGAACTGATAAACAAAAAGGGCAAAAACGAAATCCTTGCTTTTGTCGGTGACGGAATCAACGATGCGCCGGTGCTTGCAAGAGCCGATATCGGAATTGCAATGGGTGCCCTGGGTTCTGACGCTGCCATAGAAGCCGCAGATGTGGTTTTAATGGATGATAATCCCGTAAAAATCGCACAGGCAATAAAAATATCAAGAAAGTGTATACGTATCGTATATGAGAATATCTCATTCGCATTAATCATTAAATTTGCATGTCTCATTCTCGGAGCATTCGGCATAGCAAATATGTGGGTTGCGATATTCGCAGACGTGGGCGTAATGGTAATAGCAGTACTTAATGCCATAAGAGCATTAAGAACCAAAAATACACTTTAGTACTCCTTCTACTCATACAAAAAAATATGGTGTCTGACTCCCAAAGGTGTCTGACTCCATATTTTTTTATTTTAAAATATCAAGATATTTCTTAACAGATTCCGCGGGGTTGTGATTAAAAATCGACGAGCCCATTACAAACACGTTTGCTCCGGCTTCTCTTGCGATTTTAATCGTCTTTTCGTTTATTCCTCCGTCGACTTCCACATCAACGTCCCCGAGTTCTTTGATTCTTTTAAGATCCGAGGCAGGGTCTTTCATCGCCTCAACATGCACCGTAAGTATCTCGGCTCCGGCTTCTTTGAATTTCTCGAAATATCTGTTCGGATCAACTATCATAAGATGCACGTCAAGCGTAAGATTCGTGTGTCCTTTGATACATTTAAGAACGGGAATTCCGAAAGAAATATTCGGTACAAACAAACCGTCCATTACGTCAAAATGAAGATATTTAGCCCCGGCTTCTTCAACCTGTTTTATCTGATTGTTTAAATCAAGAAAGTCCGCCGAGAGTATGGACGGAGCCAGAATGTAATTCATGTGTTAACCTCTGTAATCAGTATCTATAATTGGTCTTAATCTCGGATATAATCTTAAGATAATTTTCGTATCTTTCTCTTGAGATTAATCCTTCTTCAACGGCTTTTTTTACGCCGCAGTCAGGCTCGCGGTCATGAAGACACGCATTAAATCTGCACTTTGACATGAAAGGCAGGAATTCGGGATAATAATCCGAAGCTCTCTCCTGTTCATGCAGTGTGGGAAGATAAAAAGAGGAAAAGCCAGGTGTGTCCAGGATAAAAGACTCCGTACCGTCCACATCAAATTCAAACATTTCCGTATGTCTGGTGGTGTGCTTTCCTCTCAAAGTTTTCTTTGAAATATCACCCGTCTCCATTATTTCGCTGCCGACTATCGCATTGATAAGCGTGGACTTTCCTACGCCGCTCGGACCGGCAACAGCGGTCGTTTTGCCGCGAAGAAGCTCTTTTACGGTATCAATGTTTATCTTTTCTTTGGCACTCGTAAAGATTAAAGGTGCATCAAAGCCTTTGTATATTCTTTCAACTTCCTCTTTGTCCGAGGAGTCCAAATCTTCTTTGTTGAAAATCAGTATCGGCTTTAATCTTTCGTGCATTATAAAGAAGAGGAATTTATCAAGCAGATAAAAATTGGGTTTCGGATTGCAAAGCGCAAATATAACCATCATCTGATCGACATTGCTTACCGCGGGACGTATGAGCTCATTGTCCCTTGGCAAAATGTCAAGCACGCTGCCTTCTTTTTTCTCCTCATCCGATACTTCTATTTTGCAGTTGTCACCGACAAGGGGTTTTATCTTTTTGTCTCTTAATTTCCCCTGGCCTCTGCAGGTATAAACACATCCGTTTTCATAAGAATAGACGTAATAAAACCCTGATATTCCTTTGATTATCTTACCGGTCATTAATCAAATTCCACTTCGTAACTGATAACATCGCTCTTGGGAACATTCTGTACAATAACGTTTCCGTTTTCATCAACGGTTTCTTCGGTAGTCATTACGGTATATGAGATTTCGACTATACCTCTCGACTGCGCATAAATCTGCGAAATGTTGATATTTAAAGGGAATATGGGAGCATCGTTATGATAAAGCTTCTCGCCGTCGAGAGTCTTTAAGATAACGCTTACGGCTCCGCCCGTATATCTTTCGGGAGCCTGAACCATGATATTGCATGAATAATATCTGGGTTCGGGACCGATACTCTTCTTTAAGGTAACTTCGGATCCTTCCTTTACCGTCGAGCCCGAGGTATAACTCTGGCCGCAGATAAGTCCCGCTTCAACGGAATCGGAATATATTTCGTCTACGGAAGCAACTTTCATGCCGACACTTTCGACAAGCTCGGTGGCTTCTTCAACGGTCTTGCCCGTAAGATCGGGCATTTTGCTCTTTTCCTTGCCCGAACCGTCGGAAATAGTCAGTGTCACAAGGCTTTCAAAACTTCCGGGACTGCCTGCCTCGGGGTTTTGTGAAATAACCTTTCCCTTGGGAACGGTATCGCTCTTTTCTGTCGTCTTGGTAACCTTAAAACCGTCGTTTTCAAGTCTTGCGGTCGCTTCGGCTTCTGTCATGCCGACTACATCGGGTATCTTGACTCCGGTTTCTTTTACCGCGGAAACAACCATGGTAACCTTGCTGCCTTCTTCCACATTGCTGCCTGCGGAAGGCTCTGTTCTAATAACCCTGTTGGAAGGAACGCTTTCGGAATCCTCATAGGTTGTTTCAACCGTAAATTTATGGTTTTCAAGGTATTTCTGGGCTTCTGATGCAACCATATTGTTTACGACGGGAACGGTTGTAAACTGAACTTTTGCATCTCTGTCCGAGAATATGCCGAGTGCTTTTCCTAAAAGAATAAGAAGCAGTACACCGATTGTAACCGCTACGGCAGCTATTGCAACCGTTTTAATCTTTTCGGACGCATCGGATTTTTTCCTGCCGCTCTTCTTGCCGTTAGCCGATTTATATGAAGAAGCAGGCCTGTTCTGCGGCTGCGTGGGCTTCGGTTTATTCTGTGTCTGAGAAGGCTTGTTCGAAGTCTGGGGCTTCGGTTTTGCCTGCTGGGGTTTGTTTGTACTCTGAGGTTTGGCCTGAGGCTTTCTCTGAGCACTCTGTCCCTGCGCTTCATCTGTATTCTTGACATTCTTCGGAAGAACAAGTGCTTCCCTCTTCTGCTTGTTTATACGGGAAACATCTTCTTTTACGGGATTTGTAACATCCGTTGCTTCTTCCTCGCCACGACGACGGTACATCGGATTAAGATTGGTCTTTGTGACCGAATTCTGCTCGTATGTATCAATCTTTACAAAGTTTTCGTTCGGTGAAATATAGGCCTTCTTTAAGTCCTCTATTACCTCGCTCATCTTCTGATATCTTCTGTCGGGGCTCTTCTGCGTACATTTTAAGATGATCTGTTCTATACTGATGGGAACGTCTTCCACGTAAATTCTCGGAGAAGGCATTTCTTCCTGAATATGCTTGATTGCAATTGCAACGGTTGTGTCTCCGTTAAAAGGTACTCTGCCCGTAACCATTTCAAAAAGTGTGATACCGAGAGAATAGATATCACTCTTTTCATCGGAAAAACCGCCTCTGGCCTGTTCGGGAGAAGTATAATGAACGCTTCCCATTACATTGCTGGAAATCGTATTTGATGTGGTGGTCTTGGCGATACCGAAGTCGGTCACCTTGACTTTACCGTCTTTGGAAATAATGACATTCTGGGGCTTGATATCCCTGTGAATGATACCGTTGTTGTGAGCAGCTTCAATACCCGAAGCAATGGGCAAAGCGATACTGATGCATTCGCTTATCGTAAGACGGCTCTTTTTCTCGATATACTGCTTTAATGTATAGCCGTCCACAAGTTCCATTACGATATAAGAGATACCGTTTTCCTCTCCTACATCATATACGGTAACGATATTCGGATGCATAAGATTAGCGGCAGCTTCGGCTTCCTTGCGGAATTTAGCTACAAAATCCCTGTTTTCGGAGAATTCCTGCTTTAAAACCTTAACTGCAACGTTTCTATTCAGTTTATTGTCTTTAGCTCTGTAAACATCAGACATTCCACCGGTGCCGATAAGTTCCTGTATTTCGTAACGGCCGCCGATGACCATACCAATCTTTACCATAAAAACCTCATTCCTACTGCTCGTATGCGATTAAAACCACCGAAATATTGTCGCTTCCGCCGTTTTCGTTGGCGGTTGCGATAAGACCTGCTGCTTTTGATTCCAGACTTTCTTCGGAGGCTACTATTTCAAGAATATCTTTGTCTTCTATCATATTTGAAAGTCCGTCGGAACACATAAGAATAATATCCTTGTCCCGAAGCGGAACCTCAAAAAAGTCTATATTGACATTACCCGTAGCACCTATGGCCCTGGTAATAATATTTTTATCCGGATGATTGCGCGCACTGACTCTGTCGATTCCGCCCATTCTTACCATCTCTTCAACGAGGGAATGATCTCTGGTAATCTGAGTGATGGTCTTGTCTGCGGAAATAATATAGAGTCTTGAATCACCTACATTCGCAACGGTAAGAGTATCCTTGGAGATGGTCGCAAGAACGGCGGTTGTGCCCATTCCGACCATATTAACGTCTTCCATTGCTTTTCTTCTGATTCTAGTATTTGCTTCATTTATTGCATCGGAAATTGCAGTGACCATTTTCTTGCCCCTGCTCTTTGAACACATTTCCGTAATCGTTTCGACCGCACACTTGGAAGCATAATCGCCTGCCTTGTGTCCTCCCATTCCGTCTGCAACCAGAAAAAGATTATCCAGTGCACCCAGAGGATAAATCGAAGTAAATACAAAATCCTGATTCAGTTGTCTGAGTTTTCCTATATCTGTTTTAGATACAGCCTTTATCACTATCTAACCCCCGGGCTTCTTCATTGTGTTTGCGTCTTAACTGTCCGCAGGCACCGTCTATGTCTCTGCCCATTTCTCTTCTTATAGTAACATTTATCCCGTTTTTTTCAAGTTTATTTTGAAACGCGAATATCCTTGTTTTGTCCGATCTTTTAAAATCCCTCTCTTTTATGGGATTTACGGGAATTAAGTTTACATGACCGTTATGACCTCTTAAAAGAGATGCCAGTTCTTCGGCTTCTTCGTCATTATCATTTACACCCGAAACCAGCGAATATTCAAAGCTGACTCTTCTTTTGGTCTTCTCAAAATAATAATCGCAGGCCTCCAGACATTCCTTTATGCTGTAACTGTTTGCTATCGGCATCAGTTCCTTTCGCTTTTCGTCGTTTGGAGCATGTAAGGAAAGCGCTAAAGTAATCGGAAGATTTTCATTGGCCAGTTCTTTAATTTTGGGTACAATCCCACAAGTTGATACTGTAACATTTCTTGCGGAAATATTCAAGCCTTCCGGACAAGTTAAAAGTTTCACAAACTTCACAAGATTGTCGTAATTGTCCATGGGCTCGCCCATTCCCATTACCACGACGTTTGATACTCTCTCGCCCGTTATTCGCGTAATCTCATATATCTGCTCGAGCATTTCGGCCGC
>CACWZK010000060.1 GCA_902765365.1 uncultured Lachnospiraceae bacterium | reverse complement strand
CAATCTTGCCGTCCTTTGCATTCTTCTGTACGGAAGCGATTCCCTTCATGCAGCCGTCAAGCTTTGCATAGCCTTCGCCTGTTGCGATAATCTGTCCGTTTTTAGCTTTGAGACGGAATCTGAATTCGCCTTTCTTATCCTTGTAAACCTCGAACTTAGGATTCTTCTCTACCTGAAAATCTTTAACAGTCTGATTTTCAATCGCAGCTATCGGAGCATTTGCGGCAACTGATGCAGCGCCTTTCTTGGCTGTAGCGGCAGACTTGTAAACCTGGCTGGAAGCGATAACCTCCCCGTTTCCGGCAACCAGATTAAACTTAAATCCTTTTTTTGCTTCAGAAATAACAAATTTACCCATATGAGATCCTCCTTTGGTTATATATTCATACCATTTTGGTATTACTTCTGATTGTTTACAATCTAAAAGACGTTCCTCTCAATACATTCTCGCTGTCTTTTTTGAAGGAAAAAATTGCCTATAGTTTCATAGAAATTTTTTTCGTCTTCCGTTTTGGCTTCTGATATCAGTTCCATAATATCTCTTTGTGACAAGGTTTCGATATCCTTATATATTTTATCGAATTTTTTTATATCACACATGACTATTCTCCCATAAAAGAAAAATAAGGTTCAGAATACATATATATTATATCGCAACCGAATCAGTATGGAAACAAGTATTTGCTAAGAAAAAGGTTTATGTTTTTAAAAAGAAAAGGTATAATAAAGTATAAATAAAAAAAGTAATTATGGAGGAGAGAAAAATGATTATCTGCCCGCATTGCAATTTAATGGATCTTCCCGACAATACAGAAATATGTCCTAAGTGTCATCAGAGAATTATCATCGCAAGATGCAAGGACTGTAACAGACAGTTGTTCGGTGCGGAAACAAAACGCTGCCCCGAATGTAAGAGAGCTCATCATGAGAAGATGAAGAAGATTCTTATCGCTGCCGGAGTTGTGGTATTTGTAGCGGCAGGCGGATATACAATTCTTCCTATCGATGTTATACCTGATGCAATTCCCGTTGCAGGTTTCCTGGATGATCTCGCTGTTTTGACCACAGGTTCTACTCTCGGTATCGCAGCTTTGATTTCCGGATTTGTAAACGGCTCAAAGGCTAAAAACGTTGAAGACAATCAGTTTAAAGCAGGCTTCAATCCCAATCAGGAAACGTTTATTAAGCCAGAACCCGAAGTAGTAAATACTCCTAACGAAACACCGAATAACGAACAGTAAAATTTAAGGGCGTTCTCGAAAGAGAGCGCCCTGTTTTTTTATGCTCATAAAAGAATCATTCGACAATTCTGATGTTCGAAATAGCTACCTGATCGCCGGTTAACGCCACGTAGACATCGGGAACGTCATCGATTATGGTCACTATGCTGTTGATGGATATGCCGAAGTTTTCGGTGATGACTGTAATCTTGTTTTTGTTTCTCTTAAAAGTAACCGTGACATCAATGCCTTTACGGTTGTTCTCTTTCCAGACATCCCAGCCTTCGAAGGTTTCGTCCCTGTTAATAAAGGTTTTGCTTTCGACACCGTCATGCGTATCCCACGCTTCGCCGTCGAGTCGAATGAGTGCAAACTGATGGAAATTCTGACCGTTTACAAGCTTGTCATCCGCATAGAAAAGCTCGATGTACGGACAGTGCCAGATGAGTCTCGCGGTCGGAAGACTCTTCGCGTGGAAGGACATTTTCATGCCGTCGGTAATGTCAAGGCCATGCGATGCATCATAACACCAGCCGTTTATCTGAACATTGGGAACATCTCCCACGGGCTCGTCTTTTATGAAGCTTATCTCTTCGGCGATTCTCGGGATATAATCATCATCCACGGGCTCTTCTGCCTTTTCCATGAAGATATTGGTCATCACACAGTGCTCGCCCGTCAGGCCGATATATGCATATCTTACGCTGTCGGGAAGAGCCATGATTATCTCGATGGTCTCAAACTTATTCTTAATTCTGAAAAGAACATGATCTTTCACCTTGACGGCTTCGAGAACATAATCAATTCCCGCGGGATCTAAGAGAGATTTTTCGTTCTTCTTTTCACCAGGATGGGGAATAACCTTCTTTTCAATCTTTCTGGCGCCTAAAACTTCCGTCTCGCCGTCAAAACGAATTTTGCCGTACTCGAAATACAGCATTTCTTTTACCTTTTCATCCTCATGCACTCTGCCGTCGAGAGCATCAAAAACGATGATTGAAGGTATGCATTCTTTCTTTAAATGATTCTTATCCGTCACGGAACGGAAGCCGAGTTTTGTCAGGTTGGCAGTCAGCTGAATGCCCTCGGAAATATTTTCTCCGAATTCTTTGCATTCAAATTTGCTCTTGGCCGTAAGCGCGGTTTTTTCCTCCCGTTCCTTCATTTCATATTCGGCATCAAGGTCGATTAAATGAATCATGAGCTTCGCAAATTTCGGATCGAACTGCGTACCGATACCTTTTACGAATTCTTCACGAACCTTATCCTGCGGTATCGGGTCTCTGTAGCTTCTCTTCGAAGTCATGGCGTCATACGCATCCGCTACGGCGATAATACGCGCAATCTCAGGAATATCCTCGCCCTTAAGGCCGTCGGGATAACCTCTGCCGTCGTATCTTTCGTGATGGTAATGAGCACCGATGCTTAAGTACGGAGATTTGCTGATACGTGACAGAATCTTATTGCCGTGCACAGGGTGCATTTTTATCGCTTCAAACTCTTCTTTGGTAAGTTTGCCGTCTTTGTTGATAATGTCGGTAGGTACCAGAATTTTACCCACGTCATGAAGAATGGCCGCGAGATAAATCTCATCGCACTCTTCTTCGGATTTGCCTGCCTGCTCGGCTATTTTACGCGAATACTCGGCCACTCTCGTGGAATGACCGTGTGTATAAGGGTCTTTAACATCGATTGCGGTTGCAAGCGCTTCGGTCGTCTGCTCGAGCAAAACCTGAATGTCTTTCTGCTCTTTTTTGAGGTATTCAATTTCCATATCGTTGGCTTTTACCGCATCGTTGCTGACATCGATTAACGTAAATAGAAACAGCAGAATAACCACCGTGGCAAGAGCTATATTCGTAAAAGAAACGCCCCTCGTCGCAAACTGAATGAGCGATGCGGCAAGCGGAACCAGAGTAAAGAAAGCGAGGAAAAGCATAACGCTTCTTTTAACTCTTTTACGATATGCGATTGTAACCGAAAACTGGATAATCAGTGAAAGCAAAGGGATTAAATAGCAGATCCAGAAGGTCGAAGGATTTCTTTGGTACTGATTCAATTCGTCGAAAGTATAGTAAAGGCCCGTGAACTGGGAAACCGCCAGAAGCAGCATGCCTATAATCGTAATGATTTTGACAATCCGAAGAGGAACCGGAGCTTTGCCGAGTTTGACATCCTTCGAATAAAGGTCGGCAAGAAATTCGTTAAACATCAGAATACAAAGAAGCGTAAGGAAAAATACGAGGAAATTGCTGACACGAACCATCACAAATCCGAGTTCGCTCACATCCCCTCTGAAAATATATGCATATCTGTCAAATACCAAGAGAAGCCCGGCACTTATATCCATGATAATAAGTATCGCTTTTCTATGGGTTGACATGGTCTTAATGAAGAGCACAAATATAGCAAGTACTGCGCAGATTCCGCTTAAAACCAGCATCGCATTCAATTGATGTTTGGCAATAAACTCCAAAAGCATTTTGTATCTCTCTCCCAAAAATACATACCTAAGAAAATTATACTCTTAATTTTGCAAGATTAAATAAAAATCAAAAAAATTATAAAAAAACCGTCTGAAAAATGACAAAAAAAGGAAGCCCCATACGAGGGACTTCCTCTGTCAGTTCGCTGAATCCTATTTATTATATTTATAATCTTTTTCACATTTTATGGTACTGCCGCCGTTATTGTTCAAATTCGAATTCATCGTAAGAGCGATATAAGATCCGAGTATCTTAATGGATTTGTTTCTGGTATCGTCACTCATTCCGAAGAACACCATATCGGATTCATAATCCGATTTTGATTTTCTCTGCTCATCAAGGAGCATTTTATCCATCAGAATATCGCAGTGGTAACTGTATTGTTCTTCATCCGTTACAACAATCCAAAGCCAGTTGCCATGTATAATATCCATAGCTTCTTTTATTGAATCGGTCGGTACATCATACTCACGGCCACCGCCCACATCAATCACATGCTCAACATTAAGCTGTGTTAAAAAGTAATCATAAAGAAGTAAAAAATGCCCGTAATCCAGTTTTTGAGTTTCCGGTACATCAATGATATCGGTATCATATGATTCCAGCATTAAGGTCATGGGATTTGTCAGGGCTGCCGTTTCAAGAAATTCATTATCCTGCTCAAGTTCAATGTTTTCAATCATAAATTTGTAAATCTTGGCCGCACGCTCCATATAATCGTCATCGGCAGTTATATTATTGTTGATTGCATCGGTAACATATTCTTTGAATGCAGTGTATTTTCTCTCAACTTCCGCGATATCCGTATCACTCTCATAAATCTCTCTGTGATCTTCGGAAAGTGTCGGGAAATAACTGATTTTATATATATTTGGCTCTGTCATGGTTATATCTACGCAGGAAGCCATCGGCGAATTAATTCTGGCAAGTTTTAAACCGCGGTTAAAATCCATATCATCGATTCCGTCTTCTTCAGTCAGTTCAATCTGCTCTTCACATTTATCCAGGGCTTTTAAAATAATTTTGGCTGCCTTATAGGAAGCCTCTTTGTTTTTCATCTCCTCGGTATACTGTATGCTGATTGCTTCGGGATTAAATACAAAAGAACCTGTCTCGTAAATCGAATCGTATCCGCGAGTAACGGTATCTTTATCCACTACAATTTCTTCATCTTCGATTACCTCAGGTACATCGACATCCTCTGTTTCATCCTCCACAATAACTTGTACCTCGGGATAATCCTCGATAGTCTTCGCTTTACCACAGCCGTTTGCCATTAAAAATACAAACGACATCATAAAAGATAAAAGCAAAGAAATACTTCTTTTATGATTAATTATTCTCGTTTTCATTTTCGCAATCTCTCTATATCCTCAATAAACCCGGTTAGGACAGGCACCATCTATTTATTATAATCATTTTCACATTTAGGAACACCGGAGCTACCATTTCCGGCTGTATTATTAGTCATTGTAACGGCAAGATAACCTCCGACATAATTAAAAGATTCACTTCTTGTTTTGTCGCTCATTCCAAAGAATGCCATATCAGACTCATAATCTTCTTTTGTTTTTCTCTGCTCATCCAATAACAATTCATCCATCAGAATATCGCAATTGTAAAAATTATTGTCTTCATCAGCGACTATCATCCAGGCCCAAATGCCGCCTGTCGATTCCATGTCTTCATCAAGCCAGTCGTAGGCGTATTCTTTTTCTAAGGTACGGCCAAGTACAACATAGTGCTCAACATTAAGTTCGCTCAAAAAATAATCATATAGGAATAAGAATTGATAGTGATTCAGTTTTTTGGTTTCCGGCACATCAATTATATCCGTATCGTATGAGTCTCTGATATCATACATCGGATTGGATAAGTTTGCTTTTCCCAATATTTCTGTATCATGAACCAGTTCGATGTCTTCAATAAGAGCTTTGTATATCTTCTTTGCGCGTTGCATATAATCGTCATCGGCGGTTATATTGTTGTTAATCATTTCTGTAACATATTCTTCGAATGCGTTTAATCTGTTTTCCACTTCCGACATATCTGTATCTTCATCAAGCTCTATACTGCCATCTGCGGAAACTGCAGGAAAATAATTTATTTTGTATTTATTGGTATCCACCATGGTTATATCAACACATGTTGCCATCGGACTTGTAGTTCTGGCGAGTTTGAAACCACGGTTAAAATCCAATTCATCAACTTCGTCATCGCCTGAAAGTTCAAATTCGGTTTTGTGTTCATGAATTGCATTGAGAATATCTATGCCAACTTTGTAAGAAGTCTCTTTGTTTTTCATTTCTTCCTTAATTGCAGGATTGACGGCTTCGGGATTAAATACAAAAGTACCTGTATCGTATATTGAATCGTACCCACGATTAATAGTTTCCTTTGCCACAACAACTTCTTCGTCCTCGTCGACTACCGGAGTCACTTCGACATCTGTGATTTCCTCTACCGGCACCTGAACTTCAGGATAATCGTCAATTGTCTTTACTTTGTCACAGCCGTTTGCCATTAAAAATGCAAATGACATCATAAAAGATAAAAGCAAAGAAATACCCCTTTTTAAATTACAATTCTGCCTCGTATTTTCTGTCTTTTTCATTTTCTCTACCTCTCTGTATCTCCACACCCAATCGGAGTCAGGCACCCTTCGGGAGCCAGACACCAACAAATAAGAGAAGGGCACATTTTGTCCTTCTCTTATAAAGTAGCATATTATCGTATTTAAAACAATGAGAAACTACGCATCTTAGATGTATTTTAAGAACTTTTTATTCTCGTACATTTTCGCATCGGCACGCTCGAAAACATCGGATAACGTTTTGTCGTTAATCGAGTCGTAGTCGGCAAGTCCCGTGGCTATGACAACGCCTTCTTTTCTGCCGATATTTTTTATCACAACAGCACGAATCTGTTTCAGGAGTTTTTCTCTGTTGATGTAATCTCCCGCGTTTAATACTACCACAAATTCGTCGCCGCCGATACGGTAAACCGGACTGTGAGTGAATGTCTCGCAGATAAGTTTCGAGGCTTCGATAATGTACTCGTCTCCGACCTTGTGTCCGGCAGTATCATTGATGACTTTAAGGTTGTTGATGTCGCATACAATGATTGCAAAAGGAGATATCACAGCGCCTGAAGCAATCTTTCTTTGCATGGATTCTTCGAATTCCTTGTATGCGTTTTTATTCTTGACTCCGGTAAGTTCGTCTTTTCTTGCAAACTCTCTCTGCGTGGTCAGTTCGCGAAGCTGCTCCTCTTCTTTTCTGACCTCTTCGTCGATGTTTTCGATACCGATTACAAAGTGAACCTTATCGCTCGACCAGAGTACCGTGAGTCTCATGTTCTTTTGTACGTCTTTGTCGATTATTTTAAAATCGGTTCCGATTTTTCTTCTGTTTTTAAGATCACATTTAAGGCTCTCTTTGTTTAAGATATCCAGCACGGTTTTCCTGTCTTCAGGAGATATTTCGAAATGAGACTCTTTTGAAACATCGTCAAAGAAATCTCCGCCGTTTTTCTTTATCACAAATCTGCCTGTTTTTTTGTCGGTTCTGTATTCGGTATACTCGCCGCTTTCCGAATTGACATTGTAGATTACATCATATTTATCAGCCAGGGTCTCGGCTATACGCGTATAGATAATCTTTTCCTTTTCGGTGTTGTCGGATTCCTGGGTACACGAAATATAAATCGTTCTGCCAAGCTGTCCGGCTATGTATTCGCCCTTGTCAACTATATCCTGAGTCAGCATGCAGACTAAAATACCGTAAATATAATCCTTGAAAATAATCGGAAAAGCTATGAAACCTCTTCTCTTTGATGAGAGTTCTTCTCTTTTGAAAATTTCGGTTATCGGGCTCTTCTGTCTTTCCGGAGGTATTACGAAAAGTTCGCCGGACTTTGTGTAGCAGCGAAGGCTGACCTCATCGGGATAAACATGCGAATTGTCCTTTTCGAAAACAGCCGGAGAATCAAACATAAAAAGTGCCGCATCGTCAAGTCCGAGTCTGTCGAATTTGCCGACGAGCTCATTGATAAGCTCGGTGCTCGAATTGCTTAAATCCATACACTCGGTTAAGAAGTTTTCGAGGAAAATTCTGTTTGATGCAAAACTGTAGGTTTCGCTGCTCATTCTCCTTGAGAGTGCCTGAATCGCGCTGTTTCTCATATGCATGAACAAACGGTTGATCGTTACGGTCGTGGAAGGGTTTCTCTGGAGCGCATTGATGGAAGTCTGCAATTTCATCATGCACTTTAACATCTGGGTGGAATCCGTATAATCGAGAGCATTGTTCTCAAAGAATACTTCTATGAGTTCTTTTGTCTCTTCAAACTCTTCCTCGCTCATATATCTGTTTTTCATTGCTTTTAAGATTCGTGTGACGAACTCACAGAAGAGTCTTCGTAAATCAATCGAATCCTCGTCGATACGAACATATCTGTATCTGTAAAAACAGTCGTCGAACATTCTGTAGATAAACTGTTCGTCGATATTTAACATCTCCATTGAGGAGTATTCGTGAGCCTCGTAATCGCAGGATTCTCTGCCGTAAAGCCTGGTCGGAACCATCTCCGATTCAACCTTTTCTCCGTCAATCATTCTTAAAAGAAGTTCGAGGGATTTCTGACCTAACGTAACGCTTTCCGCACCGATGGTTGCAAGAGAAGGAATCATGTCTCCGGCTTTTCTGGTATTGTCAAAACCGAATACATATATGTCTTTGCCGGGGATAAGTCTTTTCTTTTTCATTGCCTCGTAAAGACCTACCGCAGACTCATCGTTTACGCAGAAAATCGCCTCAAGATTGGGACATCTGTTTAAAAGTCTTTCGGACTCTGCGACGGTATTCATCGACATATCCGTAGCCTCGTAATTTTCAGGCTTTAATTCGAGTTTGTATTTTTTAAGACAGTTTTCAAAAATGGCTTTTCTTCTGCACGAATCAAGGTTGTCTTCTCTGCCGCCCAGCATTCCGAACTTCGTAAAATTGCAGATATTTACGAGATAATCCACGGCTTCCTTGATGCCCGGCTCGTTGTCGTAATTGACATTTACCGCGCCTTCGAGTTCGGATACGAAAAATACCTTCGGAACATCGGCCAGATTTTCCATAAATCTCTTGATGATGATCTGTTTCTTTACCTTGGCCATACTTCCGAGCGCAACTAAAAGACCGTCAAATTTGCAGAGCTCTTCGAGTCTGTAAATGGAATTGTAGACATTCTTGTAGCGTGACTGCATATCGTCTTCGTGACCGATGTCTACATATTTGCCGGCTATAACCACTATTTCGATATCTTTGTTTTTGGGAACCGAACTGACAATGCTGTTAACGACGTCTTTTGCAAATTCGGTATATACGTTCTCAATGATAAGACCGATTGTCAGTTTGCTTTCTTTGTTTTTCATGCCTCTTAATCTCCGTAATATTAATCAAAGCTTATTTCGGGTGACGGTTTGGAGAACAGGAATCCCTGCGAATAATCGATTCCGAATCGCGTCATTTTTTCCTGTATTCCTTCGTTTTCAACATACTCTGCCACAAAGGCAATATCTCTCGAGCTGATACTCTTCCAGCCCGCTATAATAGCTATCAGTCTTTCGGACTCTTCGCTCTCGCAGCAGTGTCTGACTATCGAACCGTCGATCTTGATAAAGTCTGAGTGAACGCTCATTAAATGCTGCAGATTCGAATAGCCGCTGCCGAAATCGTCGATGGAAATCTTGCCTCCGAGAGCATGGACTCTGTCAACAAAGGCTACCATCACATCGTATTCGTCTATATCTTCGTTTTCGAGTATCTCAAATATAAAGTTCTCGGGATGTTTTACCGTGGACATAAAATCAAAGATATATTCGGTAAGTTCGGGGTTTTTGATATCTCTGATTCCGAGGTTGATGCTGACGCTTGTCTTTTCCGATTCATTGAACAATTCAAAAACTTTCGAAACCATCTTAAGCGAAAGCGAATCATAGAGGTGTCCGAACCTTCTGGCCACATCCAAAAACTCGCCCGGATAGTAAACTTTGCCGTTTTCATCCATTAATCTCATCAGTGATTCGTAGTGGTGAATTTTCTTTTCCTTGTTGTCGTATATTCCCTGAAAATAAGGAATTACCTTGTCGTACGCAATCGCATAGTTAATCACGTTTACCATGTGATATTTTTTGCGAATGCTCTCCTCGTCGAGCTGGTCGATCGTAGGTGTAGTCACAAAGAACTGAATGTTCTTGTTCATCATTTCGATTCTGGCCTTCGAATAAGCCGAATCCATGTTTTCCAGAGTACAGCCGTCTATAAGGCAGAAAAGAGGCACTATGGCGATAAACTCTCTCGAGGATTCAAAAAGATTTTTCTGTAATATCCTCATCTCCTCTTCAAAATCGGAGAGCGAAGTCTTGTACGAGGGCGTACCGATGGCTATATGCCAGCCGTCAAGCAAGTACATTCTGTATTTTCTTTCCTTACTTATTAAAATATTTTAGATTCTTATATTTTTATGAAGTAGAGAAAGATGCAAAAAAATATTTTAAATATAAATATAATTTAGATATAGAAATAAGTATAATTACTTCGTCTATTAAATTTTTGAAATCAAAATTAAAATCTATGGAAGATA
>CACWZK010000059.1 GCA_902765365.1 uncultured Lachnospiraceae bacterium | reverse complement strand
CAAATACATATAGTCAAGATCATTCATTAATAAATTTTCGAAACTTATACTAAGTTTACATAACTTGTTGGCAAGTCTTCCCGACAGGCCTTTTGCCTTAAACATATATGCATATAAATCTTCGTTTTCCATCTTAATCATATAACCTCCGTCTATGTATACAAACTGCTCATCCTGTAATTTAATGCTTCCGACAAATGTTTCTTTTGAATATTCTCAGAGTCATCCAGATCCGCTATTGTTCTTGCCACGCGTAAAATCTTATGATAGGCTCTGGCGCTTAAATCCATTGCCTTAAATGCTCTTTCCAGGAATACTTCGTCTTTGGGATCGATTACACAGTATTTTTCAATTTCTTTTACGGTCATTTCAGAATTAAAGCGTATGCCGGTTCCTTTAAATCTTTCATTCTGAATATCTCTCGCCTTCATAATCTTTTCTCTCATAGAAGCCGAATCTTCTTCGCATACGTTTTTGCATTTAAGATTATCATATTCGAGCGGCTCGGTCTGAACGCATATATCGATTCTGTCAAGTATCGGACCCGAGAGCTTTCCGATATAATTTTTTATCTGAGTCTCCGTACACCTGCATCTGTTTCTATCCGGATAATAACCGCACGGACAGGGATTAATCGCAGCAACCAGCATAAAATCCGAAGGATATTCAAACGTTCCCGAACTCCTGCTTATTACAATCTTTCTGTCTTCTAACGGCTGTCTTAAAATTTCAAGGGCACGTCTGTCAAAATGAACCGCTTCGTCCAGAAAAAGAACGCCTCTGTGAGACAAAGAAATAACTCCGGGTTTGGGAATATTGCCTCCGCCCGAAAGCGCATTGTCTGTAATTGTATGATGTGGGGAATTGTAAGGACGTTTAACTATCAGCGAATCGAATTCTTTGATAAAACCTGCTATGGAATAAATCTTTGAAACTTCAATGCTCTCATCGTAAGAAAGGGGCGGAAGTATCGTCGGTATGCGCTTTGCAACCATTGTTTTGCCGCATCCCGGAGTCCCGATCATCAGAATATGATGAAACCCCGCGGCCGCTATAAGACACGCTCTTTTTAATTCTCTCTGACCGGATACTTCGGAAAAATCAACATTATAATCGTACTGACTCGTCTTAAACAGTACATCGATATCTATCTTTTCAGGTTCGTAATCTTTTTTCCTCTCCTCTTCATCAAGAGTAAGAAATCTGATTACATCGAGAATATTTTCCATACCATATACTTCTATGCCTTCAATCGCAGCGCCTTCAAGCGCATTTACTTTTGGAAGAATAATCTTTTTAAAGCCCTGATTTTTGGCCTCAATGACTACGGGCAAAACTCCGTCCACAAATCTTAAATCACCGTCGAGCCCAAGCTCACCCAGAAACAAAATCCCGTCCGTACTGCTCTGCCTTATTTCACCAAGCGCAATAAGCAGCGATATAGCTATAGGCAGATCAAATTTCGTTCCGCCTTTTCTTATATTTGCAGGCGACAGATTAACGGTAATTCTTTCGGGCGGAATAGAAAAACCGTTATTTTTAAGCGAAACTTTTACTCTTTCCTTTGCTTCCCTTACCTCGGAATTAAGCATTCCGACCATATCAAAAGCCGGAAGACCGTTTGATGCATCCGTTTCAACACAGATAATGTAACTGTTTATACCGTAAACAGTTCCCGAATAAACAAAACTAACCATAATACCCCCCTAAAAGAAATAAGAAAATAAACATGCAAAAAAGCACGCAAAAAAGAAACAAATAATTTTATTTAATTAGTAAGGGAAAAAATAAAGATTGGATAAATCAAACAGAATTGTTTTGGAACGATTTATCGTAAAGATTTTTATATTACAAGGTTCGGGCGAATGAACGCCCGAACCGAATGTTTGCAATATGATTTAAAAGATTTAAAAGTATTAAAGCGGAGCCTGAACGCCCTTTAATCCGAGCTTCTGAATCATGCCGACAGGATCCTGAGCGAACTGAACAACCATTTCCTGGTCAATCTTACCTTCGAGATAAAGCTGTGTAAGAGCTTCGTCCATTGTAATCATACCCATCTTTCTGTTGGTCTGCATTACGGACTGTAACTGGTGTGATTTACCTTCACGGATAAGGTTTCTGACAGCATGGTTACCAAGCATTACTTCGAATGCCGCAACACGGGAACGTCCGTCTGCAGTAGGAATAAGCTGCTGAGAGATAACAGCTTCAAGAACGTTGGCAAGCTGTACTCTGATCTGCTGCTGCTGATGAGGCGGGAAAACGTCGATGATACGGTCGATGGTCGATGCAGCACCGATTGTATGAAGTGTTGATAATACAAGGTGACCTGTTTCGGCTGCGGTTACGGCTACGGAAATTGTTTCGTAGTCACGCATCTCACCTACGAGGATAATATCGGGATCCTCACGAAGAGCAGCTCTTAAGGCATTTGCATAACTCATTGTATCGAAACCTACCTCACGCTGGTTAACCATTGCAACTTTGTGAAGGTGCAAATACTCGATAGGGTCTTCCAGTGTAATAATATGAGCATCTCTGTTGTTATTGGCTTTATCGATAATTGAAGCAAGAGTTGTAGATTTACCCGAACCTGTAGGACCTGTTACAAGTACAAGACCTCTCTTACGGTTGTAAAGATCTACAACGGCATTGGGAACGCCCAACTGTGCAGGTGTAGGGATAACTGTATTAACGGCACGGAGAGCCATAGCTACAGAACCACGCTGACGGAATGCATTTACACGGTAACGTCCGAGGTTGGTAACTGCGAATGACATATCGAGTTCACCTCTCTCTTCGAACATCTGCTTCTGATGCTCCGTCATAATCTGACCTACTATATCCAAAGTATCTTCGGGTTTAAGAACAGGAAAATCCATGTTTAAAAGATGACCGTTAACACGCATTTTGGGAGGAAGTCCTGCTGTCAGATGGATATCTGACGCTCTGGAATCCATAGCAACCTGTAAAACCTCTTCAATTCTAACCATAACTTAATGTCCCCTTTTCGTAACATTATAATTTTGCGGATATACCGCGACTAAATAATTATACCTTTTTCAAGCAAATCTTTCAAGTAATATCTGGACAAAGTTTATAAACAAAGCATTAAATAATACTTATTTTTTATGAAATATAAATGGACAAATTTATATTTCCTGAGTCGAATAATAAGCCTCCAGTCTGGGTCTCGCTTTTTCGTAATATTTCTTAAGTCTGTCGTCAAACTGAGTGCCCATACCCTCCATTATTATCCTGTCGGCCTCTTGATAAGACATGCTTTCCTTGTAAACTCTCTTGCTTACCAGAGCATCGTATACATCCGCTATTGCCATGATACGAGCCTCTAAGGGTATCTCTTCACCTTTCAGTTTTTCGGGATAGCCTGAGCCGTCCCATCTTTCATGATGATAGTGCGCAACATTTTCGGCAATTTTTTTAAAAGTTTCATCGTCCGTCTCTTTTAGAATCTCATGAACTATTCTCGCGCCCTCTGCAGAGTGAATCTGCATCTTTTTGAATTCCTCATCGGTAAATCTTCCGGGCTTTCGTAAAATCACATCATCAACGGCAATTTTTCCGATATCGTGCATGGGAGCTGCTTTGATAATACATTTGCAGAACTCGTCGCTTAGCTTAAGTTCGCCTTCTTTTTTTATTTCATCAATCAGAATTCTCACACCCTCGGAAGTTCTTCTGATGTGTCCGCCCGTGGAATTGTCTCTGCTTTCAACCATCATCGCCATCGACATTATGAGGTTGTCGTGCATTTCTATAATATGCTTTGTTTTTTCAATTACTTCCTGTTCAAGTTCATCGTTATACTTGTCCAGAAGTTTGATGTATCTCTGATTGTCCGTATCGTCTTTAAGTAAAATCTGGTAACCTCTTTTTCTGAAACCGTCATGAAGGAAATTAATATCAATTGCGAACATCCTGTCATTTTCTTCGTTTTCATTATCTCTTTTTATATAAATATTCGTTTTTTTCTCATCATCATTTTTAAAATGATCAATCCAGTGCGAAAGAGTTTTATGAAGTTCTTCATTTTTGTCGATACTGTCATCTACTCTTAATTCTTTTAGACCGGGTAAGATATTCTGCGCGGTCTCATTGCTGCCGATATAATGGTTTTTAAAATCGACATTGATAAAGCCCGTATCACCTGTACGAACCATCGATTCAACAGCCATTTCGCTTGTATTGTAAAGCGACATTCTTCTTACAATCAAAAGATAAACAATCTGCGCCAGAACGTAGGTTAAAGGCATAACATCTATTTTTCTTCCGAACAAATTGTTGCCGAAGTAACCCGCAAAAGCCAGAAATTCGGGAATAATCAAAAGAAGCGTAACCGTCTTGGAACTTTGCGTCTTCTTGATTAGAGTATAAACGATTGTCGTAACTCCGATAAGCAGATACACCAGAACAAGAACATAGAAAAACGCATGCCCTATGCCATAGACTTTTACGAATTTTCCGGTGCTCTCATCGATATAAAAATCTTTGTAATAATAATCCCTGTATCCGATTGTTAAAACGAGTATGTACATTAAAGCACTTAAGGCAAATAAAAGAAATCTTATATATCTGGAGACTTTAATATTGCAAAGATTCCAGACGCTCATCGTTATAAAAAATGTCAGAAAGCATCCGCCGAGATAAATAATCTTGTTGCAAATCGTCGCTTCAGGGATAGTTGTGGCCAGACTCAAGAAAAGATATCCTATGTTGGCAATCGGAATAAGAGTAAAAATAGCAGAAATATTGATGTCGTAATGTTTGTTCCAGATTAAAACATATAAAATTGATAACGCCAAAGATACGGCAAAAGTTAATTCATAAAAGATATACATTATGATTAATCTCCCACAAAATCAGACCATACATAATTTGCCAGATCCCTGCCTTTTTCGGTCAGAAACAGGTGGTCCTCATATATATCAAGTAAACCTTCCCCAATATGTAAATTTATTTTATCCCCGTATTTTTGATATATCGAAATACCGAATGTTTTTTCAAATTCAGATATACAGATACCTTCATTCATTCTGAGCCCGAGAAACATATACTCGGACATTTTATCATCGTTAGACAAATGTTCGAATTCGGAAAATCTAATATTATTATCGTAAAATTTCGGATTTTCCTTAGTTGTGAGTTTACCGTCGATTAAATCTTTTATGATGTCAGAAGACCCGGATTTTTTGAATAATGATATATAATCCCTTATATTATCGGTATTTTTAAATCGCGTTTCGTTTATAAAAGAAGCAGCCGAAAGGCCCAATCCCAGGTATTCTTCTCTTCTCCAGTATTTGATATTGTGCCTGCATTCAAAGCCTTTTTTTGAATAATTGGAAATTTCGTACTGATGATATTCATCCCCGAGTATTAAGGGAATCGAATGAACCATTTTGCGCTCTTCATCCTCGTCGGGAAGATTTAACTTTTGATTATAAAAAGGCGTACCTTCCTCAACTATCAGACTGTAAATCGAAATATGCTCGGGATTTAATTCTTTTATCATTTTTAAACCTTTTATAAAAGAATCATAAGTCTGTTCGGGAATACCGTTCATCAGATCAATATTTATATTTTTAAAGCCGGCTTCTCGCAACATCCTAAAAGAATCAAGAAATGTTTCGTAATCATGAATTCTTCCGAGAACTTTAAGTTCTTTCGAAACCGTGCTCTGAAGTCCGAGACTGATTCTGTTAATGCCAAGCTCTTTATATGTTTTAATCTTGTTTAGATCGAGAGTCCCGGGGTTTGCTTCCATGCTTATTTCCGCATTCGTGTCAATATTGAAATTCTTAAAAAGACAATCCATGAATTGCCTTGTAAGCTCAACCGGCAGGATACTCGGTGTTCCGCCGCCGATAAAAACCGTATCAACGGAGTAATCACCGAATATATGAGCATACTCAAGGATTTCCGCGCAAAGAGCATTTATGTAATTAATCTTTGTTTCTAAATCAGTGTCAAAAGAATTAAAATCACAGTAATTGCATTTCCTGACACAGAAAGGTATATGAATATATATTCCGATTTTTTTATGATTCATTTTCGACCTTTCAGAATGCATAAAAGGACGGTTATAAAAACCGTCCCCATTTATCACTTTTTATCATCTAATTTAAGAACGGACATAAAGGCTGCCTGAGGAATCTCTACATTACCGATCTGACGCATTCTTTTCTTGCCTTCTTTTTGTTTTTCGAGAAGTTTCTTCTTACGTGTGATATCACCGCCGTAACACTTTGCAAGTACATCCTTACGATATGCTTTGACAGTCTCACGCGCGATTATTTTACCGCCGACAGCAGCCTGAATGGGTATCTCAAAAAGATGACGGGGAATCTCTTCTTTTAATTTCTCGCACATCTTTCTGCCACGCTCGTACGCAGTATCTTTATGAACGATAAAAGATAACGCGTCAACTTCCTCATGATTAACAAGAATATCAAGTTTTATAAGCTCGGACTTCTCATAACCCTTAAGATCGTAATCAAAAGAAGCATATCCTTTTGAACGGGACTTAAGTGCATCAAAGAAATCGTAAATGATCTCATTTAAAGGAAGCTCGTACTTAAGCAAAGCACGCGTCTCTTCCATATATTCCATACCCAGATATCTGCCTCGTCTCTCCTGGCAAAGTTCCATAATGGAACCGATAAATTCGGTTGTTACCATTATCTCGGCAGATACAATCGGTTCTTCCATATAATCGATTGTCGAAGGATCCGGAAGATTCGAAGGATTGGTAAGTTCTATCATTTCTCCGTCGGTCGTATAAACATGATATACAACTCCGGGCGCAGTTGTTACAAGATCAAGATTATATTCTCTCTCAAGTCTCTCCTGAACTATCTCAAGATGAAGGAGTCCTAAGAATCCGCATCTGAAACCAAAGCCCAAAGCAATGGATGTTTCGGGTTCATAATTAAGTGATGCATCGTTTAACTGAAGTTTTTCGAGGGCATCTCTTAAATCAGGATATTTTGCGCCGTCTGCGGGATAAACGCCACAGTAAACCATTGAAAGAACTTTTTTATATCCGGGTAAGGGCTCCTTGCAGGGATTCTTAGCCTCTGTAACAGTGTCGCCTACAGCTGTATCTCTGACATTCTTGATTGATGCGGTAAAATAGCCAACCATTCCGGCGGAAAGTTCATCACAGGGGAAAAACTGTCCGGCGCCGAAAGTTCCTACTTCGACAACTTCAAACGAAGCCTTCGTTGCCATCATCAATACATTGGTACCCTTTGAAATCTTTCCGTCCATCAGACGGCAGAAAACAATAACACCCTTATATGAATCATAAATCGAATCAAAAATAAGAGCTTTCAGGGGAGCATTCGGATCTCCCTTGGGAGCGGGTATTTTATGAACTATTGCTTCCAAAACTTCATCGATACCGATACCATTTTTCGCCGATATTAACGGTGCGTCCTGAGCTTCAAGTCCAATAACATCCTCAATCTCGTCAATAACTCTCTGAGGATCCGCGCTCGGCAAATCTATTTTATTTATAACAGGAAATACATCCAGATTGTGGTCAAGCGCAAGATAAACATTCGCAAGTGTCTGTGCTTCAATGCCCTGAGCGGCATCGACTACCAGAATTGCTCCGTCACACGCAGCCAAAGACCTGCTGACCTCATAGTTAAAGTCAACATGTCCCGGTGTATCTATCAAATTAAAAATGTATTCGTTGCCGTCTTTAGCCTTATATACGGTTCTAACAGCCTGGGATTTGATTGTGATACCTCTTTCACGTTCAAGATCCATATTGTCAAGAACCTGTGCCTGCATTTCACGGCTGGTAAGAAGTCCTGTGCTTTCGATAATTCTGTCGGCAAGCGTGGATTTACCGTGATCTATATGGGCAACTATACAAAAATTTCTGATTTTGCTCTGATCTGTCATTTTCTTAACTTAAAAAACTCTTCCACATGACGGTATGGAAGAGTTTCTCATTCCTAAATAAAAATATTAATTAAGTTTATTAACTGCAAGGCTTAAACGGGAAATCTTTCTTGAAGCGTAGTTCTTGTGATATACGCCCTTGGATGTAGCTTTCTCGATAACGCTTGTAGCATTGATTAATGCTGCCTTTGCTGCTTCCTTATCATTAGCATCAATAGCTGCATATACTTTCTTAACTGCAGTCTTAACGCTTGAACGGATTGCTTTATTTCTCTCAGCGTTTCTTGCGGAAACTTCAATTCTCTTCTTTGCAGATTTGATATTAGCCAAGACCTGTACCTCCATTAAAAATTCTCAACATTAAATCCTGACACGAATGATTTAATGTACATACATTGATATATTATCAATACTTTCTTATATTTTGTCAACAACAAATTATAATTTTACGTTACGATTTCTGACAATAGGGCTTTCAAGCGGTTCCGTCATTTCCGCAGCCTCTTTCGCATCGAGCATTACCGAAATCGGAGCCTGCATTATTTCTTCGGATGTTTCGGCTACGTCTTTTTTATTTTTTCCCTTTTTGCCCTTTTTGCCTTTTTTATTTGATTTGGAAGTTTCTTCCTTTACGGGTTTAACTTCTTCTTTGGGCTGTTCTTCAACGGTATCCTTAACGGGAATAACTTCACCGTTTCTTATTACTGCGATAACCTTCTGCTTGTCGCTGAAAACAGTTTCTTTTTTCTCAACCTTTACATGATGAGTTTCTTCTTCGGGCTCTCTTGTAATCTTGGTTGATTTAATAACTCTCGCATTCTTAAATACTATTGAAGTATCAATTTCTTTCTTGTAATAATCAGGTCTTCTCTCACCGAGCGGTTTTACAGGCGAAGGAGAAATTGCATCATTATTGGCAGGTGCGGATGATTCAGTTTTCGCAGATTCATTCTTGCCTGAATCATATCTGAAGCCTGATTCCTTGATAATCTGGTACGAACTAAAATCCTTGGGATCGCTCTCTGTTTTTTCGATTTGAGGTTCTTCGGGCTTTGGAGTACTGCTTTCGGGTTTTGAACGCATTACATATTCTTTGCCGCCGTCAAGGTCGTCAAGCATGTAATCCATTACACCTCTTTTGCCTTTAAGACTTGCTGCAAAGCTTTCACCGTAAAGTTCCGAGGAAATATCTCCTCTGTTAACAACTCTTTCATTTGAATTGTCTTCTTTTGCGGGAGCTCCGACACCGTTATATTTGTTCTGCCAGCTCTTTACAATTGCTCTGCTGGCTGCCTGTTCATTAATATGTAAAAGATCATCATCTTCGGTCTCTTTTTCAGTCAAAGCATTTTCTGCAGCTTCGGCAAAAGCACTGTCTTCAACTCTGGTTTCTTCGAATGAAGGCTCTTCAGCTTCCAAAACTTCGGATGCAGGTTCTTCGAAGGAAACTTCTTCGGTTGATTCTTCTGACTCTTCGATGGTTTCTGCTGCAGGTTCTTCAAAAGCTGCTTCTTCGACAGTTTCTTCGGCTATCTCTTCTGTAACTGCTACAGGCTCTTCGAATGTTACTTCTTCGGCTGCTTCTGCAGTATCTTCTATGATTTCTGCTGCGGGTTCTTCGAAAGCAACTTCTTCAACTTTTTCTTCTGCCGGCTCTTCTTCAACTTCTACAGGCTCTTCGAATACTGCTTCTTCAACGGAATTTTCAATGTTTTCTTCAACTGCTTCTTCGTTAATTTCTTCTACAGGCTCTTCGGAAGTTTCTTCTTTAACATCTTCGATTGTTTCCGTTACAGGCTCTTCAAAAGATACTTCTTCGTTTGCTTCTTCAGCATTTTCAGAAGCCTCAACAACCGATTCTTCCTTAGGTTCTTCTGCAATTTCTTTTACAGACTCTTCGATATTTTCTTCCGAAACATTTTCTTCTGCTGTTTCAGCAACCTGTTCTGCAACAACTTCTTCTTTAACTGTTTCTAATGTTTCGATTGCAACATCTTCAGTTACAGTTTCTGTCTCTTCATTGACTGCTTCTTTGTTTTCGTCAACAGTAACTTCTTCTATATCGCCTTTTTTGTTCTTTCCGGGAACAAATTCAGGCATCTTCTTGCCGGGTTTTTCAATGGGAATAGCCAAAATCTTTGATAACTCATCATCCTCGTCCTTATCGGCAAAAATCGGACAGTTTAATCTTTCTTTTTCAATTTCCTCAGGTCTTTCTTCGTTCTTAAAACGACTTGTAACCCTCAATTCGGTACGGGGAGAATCAGAGTTATTTTCTTTCATAATAACTCTCTCGTGAGGATTTGTTGAATCCACTACATCATCCGTTTTGAATTTCTCAACTCTGTTAAAAGATACTCCTAAAGATTCTGTATCTCCGCCTTTGGCCTGTTCTCTTGTAACAAGTCTTTCCGTTTCATCAATATCATTAACAAAATTATATGTCTTGCCGAATTTGGTGGCAGGCTTATCATTTCTCTGCCATCTCTCTGGTGTTCTATTATTCGCATTTCGTGTTCTGCGCGAGAATACAGATCTTCCTCCGCCGGGAAGACTGATGGAATCGGTAGATTCTTCGCTTTCTTTCTCTTCGCTGTTACCGAATTCGCTTGCAAGTGCAATAGGAGAAACAAATCTTCCGCTTGTCTCTCTCTTATCTTCGGATTTTGCAGTTTCAACAACTTCTTCAGCCGTATTTGAATCTTCTTCAACTGCTTCGGTTGATTCTTTTATTATTTCTTCAGTCTCTGCAGCTTCTTCAACTGTCTCGGTGGTTTCTTCTACAGTTTCTTCAGCCGCTTCTTCAACATTTGCTACTGCTTCTTCAGCAGTTTCTTCGACAACTTCCTCAGCTGCTTCTTCAGCAGCTACTGCTTCTTCGGTAGTTTCTTCAGCAACT
>CACWZK010000058.1 GCA_902765365.1 uncultured Lachnospiraceae bacterium | reverse complement strand
GATCGTGAACGTCTTGGTGGAGACCGTACCCGGGCGCTCCACCACGCCGTCTGCGGCAGGCGGCGATGAGGGCGTGGCGTCGCCCACGGCGATGGCGTAGACGAAGTCCGATCTGCCGCGATACAGCACGTCGTGTGCGCTGCGCCTTCCGGAATATGGGCGGTAAGGGCGAAGGTTTAATTCCTTCATACTTAATCGAAGTACTAAAGAATATGTTTGAAGGTCTCGAAGTAACTGACAATACTTCCAAAACACCGGAGATGTTTTTACAGGATATCAAAGAAGAGACCGGCAGACTCTTAGGCCTTTTTGTAACGGGCATTGCAAGCAACCGGCAGGAAGAAAAACTGTTTAATTACATCGGCATCATAAAAGGCAGCGAAGGCGGTGAAGAATGGTGCGAAAAGGTTATTTCAAACGCATTCAGGGAATACAAAGCCGAACCGCTTGACAAAGAAACCGCGAGAGATCTTTACGGAGATTTATTGACGGTATCCGTATCGACGCTTGAACGTTTTGCCGCATGCAGATATGCGCATTTCGTAGCCTACGGATTAGCTCTTAAGGAAAGAGAAGAATACGGACTCGAAAGCGTGGACATGGGTAATCTGTCTCACGATGTGCTTGAGAGAGTAGGTCAGAAATTACAGTCCGAAAATTTAGATTTTTCAACCGCGGACGAAGAAGAGATGATAAAAGAAATAGATGCGGCAATAGAGCATCTCACAGATGAATACAACGGCGATCTTTTAGTGTCCGACGAGAAGACAAAATATTACGCCCGTCAGCTTCAAAGAATCATGAGAAGAACGGTCAAGACACTCGGTTTCCAGCTCTCAAAGGGCAAATACAAACCCGAGATGTATGAGACGGCTTTTAAGAAAATGTACGATCTTTCTTCGGATGGGACCGATACAAAGAGGGTTATCCTTAAAGGAAGAATCGACAGGGCGGACGTATTCGATGACGAGAAAACGGAATACGTAAAAATCATCGATTACAAATCTTCCGCGCATAAACTTGATGCCCAAAAACTCGAAGAAGGTCTTTCGCTTCAGCTTGCAATTTACATGAAAAATGCAATTGAAATGATAAAAGAAAGATATCCGGGCAAAGAGGTTCTTCCCGCAGCAATGCTGTATTATGCGATAGACGATCCCTTCTCGGATAAAAGAGAAGAATATGAGGCTGAAATCCGCAAGCAGCTAATCCCCGTCGGAGCCGTTGTAAACGACGATAAAATACTCGAGAGCCTGGACGAAACACTGCTTACGCCCGGAGCAAAATCCGAAGTAATTAAGGTTTCGAGAAATAAGGATAAATCCATCAGCAAGGGTTCCAATGTCTGCTCTATGGAAGAATTTAATTCCATGCTTGAAAAGGCCGAGGAAAAGGCAAAAGAACTTGCTTCGGATGTTTTATCGGGAAGCATTGATATCAATCCGTATTATGAGAAGAAGGAAGACTATGCCTGCAGGTATTGCGCACTTAAAGGAATCTGCGGATTTGACCCGAAGATAAAGGGTTATGAGTACAGACAGTTTGGCGAAGCAGGAATTGAAGAGGATGAGGAATAATTATGGATTTTACTCCTGAACAGATTAAAGTAATTGATTCAAGAAATCAAAATCTCATAGTATCTGCCGCCGCCGGCAGCGGTAAGACGGCTGTTCTGACAGAAAGAATCGTCAAAAAAATATGTGAGGACGAGAATCTTAACGTAGACAGAATGCTTATAGTTACGTTTACCAATTCGGCCGCAAGGGAAATGAAGGAACGTATAGGCAAGAAGCTTCGCGAAAAACTTGCGGAGAAGCCCGACGATGCACATTTAAGAAAGCAGATTGCTATTCTTCATACCGCACAGATTACGACCATAGACAGTTTCTGCCTTTTTATCTTAAAAAACCATTTCGAAGAAATCGGTGTCGACCCGTCGTTTGCAATCGGCAGTGAAGGAGAGATTGCGTCGATTTCGGAAGAAGCTTTTGACGAGGTTTTGGAAGAGGCATTTAAAGAGGGCAAAGAAGAATTTTTAAGCCTCGTGGAAATGTATGCGCCGAAGGGCAAATTTAATAAGTTTTATGAGCTGGTAAAAGGCATTGCGACAAAGGTTGACAGTGCCCCTTACCCTTACGACACTCTGCAAAATTACATCAAGGAAGATATCGGAAATGTCTGGGAGCTTCCGTTTGTTAAGTTTTCTTTAGACTATGAGAACGAGTTTTTAAAAGAAGCGCAGGATATATACAGTGAAGTTAAGAAAATTGCGGAAGGCACTTTTCTTAATAAGCATATCGAAGAAGCCGACTATGCAATAGCGTTTATCGATGATCTTTTATCCTTGGATATTCGCGGGAGAATAGCCAAGTATCCCGAATTCAAAAAAGTTACTCTTAATTACGGCAAAAACTTATCGGATGAAGAAGAGGCATTTAAAGAATATGCGAATTCGGTTAATGATAAAGCCCGCGGTATTATAGACAAATATAAAAAGAAATATAAGGACTTAAACGAAGCCGATTATGAGGAAGCGGTTAAGGAAGGCTATGCGGTCACGAATTCTCTTTTAAGATTTGTGATGTCATATATGAAACTTTTTGATGATAAAAAACGCGAAAAAGGTATTATCAGTTTCTCGGATATGGAGCATATGGCTCTTGAAATCCTCGTAAAAAAGGAAGGGGAAACAATCGTTCCCACACCTACCGCAATTCGTTACAGGGAATATTTCGACGAAGTAATGATAGACGAATATCAGGATTCGAACGATGTTCAGGAAACCATACTTGCAGCGGTTTCAAAGCATGAGGAGCTTACCGGCAACAGATTTATGGTGGGCGATATCAAGCAGAGTATATACAGATTCCGTCTTGCAAAGCCCGAGATATTTAAGGATAAGTGCGAAGAGTATTCAAAGGAAGGCGAAAGAGACAGAAAAATTATTCTCTCGAACAATTTCAGAAGCCGCAAGGAAGTCATCGATGCCGTAAACTTCGTCTTTGAGCGCTGCATGATTAAGAAAATCGGCGGCGTGGAATACGGAGAGGAAGAGAGACTGAATTTAGGCAAGACGGATTATCCCGAGAGCAATATTGACAATAAAGCCGAACTTATCTTTTTTAACAAAAAAGAATTTGAAGAAGACGAGAAGTTTAAGGATATAAGCACGGATATGCTCGAAGCCGCCATAGTTGCAGGCAAAATCCGCGAATTAAAGGAAGCCGGAACGCAGGTCTTCGATACCAAAACAAATTCCATGAGGCCGATGAAATATTCGGATGTGGCAATTCTTCTTCGTTCGATGGTAGGCGGAAGAGATGTTATTTTCCAGAAAGCGTTAAAGGACGAGGGCATTCAGGGATACGTTATTTCCAAGGCCGGATATTACAGTGCGTGGGAAGTTCAGCTAATCTTAAATTTCCTTTCAGTCATCGACAACCCCAGACAGGATCTGCCTCTTTTATCGGTGCTTCATTCTTTTATGGGCGGTTTTTCCGAAGAAGAAATTGCAAAGGTACGCGCTGTTGATAAAAGAGAAAGGCTTATAGACAGTCTTTACCGGTACATTTTTGAAGGAAGCGACAAGGCCCTGAAGGGGAAGATTTCCCGCTTTACCGCAGAGCTTGAGGATTTAAGGAAACAGGCGATGTATACCTCTGCGTCGGACATGATTCGTATGATATTCGAAAAGTACGAATATTTCGTAATGGTTTCGTCCCTTCCGGGCGGAGAACAGAGGCTCGCCAACGTGAAACTCCTGGCAGAGACCGCGGACGAATACGAAGAACAGGGTATTTTCTGTATCCATGATTTTGTAAAATACGTGGAAAAACTCAAAGCCAAGCAGGATATGGGCGAGGCAAACATGCTCGATGAGAA
This sequence comes from uncultured Lachnospiraceae bacterium, assembly GCA_902765365.1. GTDB lineage: Bacteria > Bacillota > Clostridia > Lachnospirales > Lachnospiraceae > UBA3766. Next base: position 7,046 of record CACWZK010000058.1, on the reverse strand, counting down.
AGCGGATGTTGTGCAGATACTCACCATACACAAATCCAAAGGTCTCGAATATCCCATCTGTTTTGTGTCCGGTCTTCATACCGAATTCAGGTACTCCAAGGATACGATTCTGATGGACGACGTACTTGGAATAGGCGGAGATACGTTTAATCTTGAAAAGAGAATAAAAGGTACTTCTCCTGTCAGGGATGCCCTGTACTGCAAGGAAAAGATTAACAGCCTCGGTGAAGAGATAAGGGTTTTGTACGTAGCGATGACAAGAGCCAGAGAAAAACTCTTCTTAACCGGAATGTTCGATGATGAAAAGGCTGAAGTAAAAGATACACTTTCATTTGCCAATATAATGGATTCCGGGTCTTTTATGAAGCTGCTTTTCCCGATTGTGTGCGATAATCCGGAACTGTTCAATATAAAAAAAGTCGGACTTGCGGACGCACATATCGAAGAAGTTTTCAAAGAAACCGAGAGAATATCCAAAATGGAAGTGCTTAAAAGCATTCCCGCCAAATCAGGATTTGAGGAATTTGTATATCCGCACGAGTCTCTGAACAATCTATTTGTAAAGACGACTGTTTCCGAGTTAAAGAAGGCTGCCTATCTTGAGAGTGAAGACGGAGAGAACACTCTTTATCACGAAGAGGAAGTAAGGGTTCCGAAGATTATTGCCGAAACCGAACAGGAAAACGGCGGTGCTGCGCGAGGCAGTGCATATCACAGAGTCATGGAGCTTATGGACTTTGAGCATATTTACGAGGGTGATATCGTTGCAAACTTAAGAGCGCACAGAAAGAAGATGACGGATAAACTCTTCATCTATGAAGAAGACGATGCGCTTGTTGCCGAAGACAAGATTTTGAAATTCCTTAGTACCGATCTTTCAAAACGCATGAGTGAGGCGGCCCAAAAAGATAAGCTTTATCTCGAGCAGCCATTTGTTTTATCTGTACCTGCGAATGAAGTAAACGAAGAGTTTCCCGCCGGCGAGAAAGTACTGGTTCAGGGTGTAATCGACGTTTATTTCGAAGAGGACGGCAAACTCATTCTGATGGATTACAAAACCGACAGGGTTGATTCGGCTGAAGAGCTTATCAAGAGATACAAGACTCAGCTTGATTATTACAGCGAAGCGCTTTCAAGACTTGAGAAGAAAGAAGTCGCGGAAGTTTTGATTTACTCATTCTCTCTCGGAGAAGTTATTACAGTTTAATATCAGAGCCGGACACCCTTCGGGAGTCAGGCACTGAAAAACGAAAGGGGTGCCGGTTTCCCGGCGCCCCTCTTTTATGAGCTATACAATTTATTCAGCACATTCCGGTGCCCGGCTCGCATAGCGTGCCTGGCTCTTTTTATTTCTCTCATCGATATCTTCCAAGAGTCTTCCGACATGTCTTTTTTCGAAGAACATGTCTTTATTCGCAATCACGATGATTATGGCAACTATGATTACCACGATGGTTTCCACGCATTTGGTCTCGGGCGTCATCGCTATTTTTTCCTGCAGGAAATTAATTACCAGGTGATAAATCATGCAGGCGAGGATTGAGCGGCCGCTAGTTAAGTAAACCCAGGTAATGATAAAGCCCATGGGGATGGCGCTTACAAAGAAGTTTATAACAAACAAAGGATTGACCATGAGCGTAGCCTGGTAGGTTCCCTTGATGAAGATAAGCGGAAGATGCCACATGCCCCACAACGCTCCGAAGATCATCGATTCCCAGAACCAGTTCATGTACTGGCCGATTGAATCTTCGCAGTATCCTTTCCAGCCGACTTCCTCGATGATGGCGGCCACCGTTACCGATACGAAAGCTCCGGCTATGCCGACGCCCGTAAAAGAGAAATCCTCGGTAAACGAAAACTGGTTTAAGGACTGGCCGAATAAAAGAGACAAGAGGATTGAGGCAGCAACAATTCCCGCGAAAACAAGAATTGCAAGTAAAACATTGAGCCAGTTTACTTTATAAAAGCCGATTAACTTAAGCTTTAAGTCTTTTTTAAGAGCGCTCGAGCCCGATGCGAGAACAAATACGGTCGATACCACTGCGGGTGCCAGAAGTCCCAAAAGCATTAAAGCCGCGCCTAAATTCTCTTTTACGAATATTGCGGGAATCCAGAAAATCCATGTGAAAAGATATGCAAGTGCGAAAAAGAGAACCGGTCTGTATTTATATTTTTTATTATCAGATTTCATATATTACCTCCTTGGGTTCGAGTGATTTTATGTTTTTGCGAAAGAAAATGCCTACCGAGAAAACCGTTAGGCTGAGTCCTGCGATCATGATTAAAAGCGCCGAACCTCTTCCGACTCCGCGGTTTCCGATTCGTCCGAGAGCATCAGCCAACACTCCCGAGACGGCATAAGATACCACATATCCCAGCTGGGATATAAAACCGATTAAGCCCCAGACTCTGCCCTGTTTGTCTGAAGGTATGTTGGTTCTTGCCAGAAAATCCATGCAGTTGTTTGCAACAGGCAGAACCAGGAAGAAGAGAAAACCGAAAATGGAAATTGTAATTATATTTTCAAAAAGACCGAAGCCGAACATGCAAAGTCCCAGGAGTGACAGTGAAAGGGCGAGGTAAGTCACATAGTTTTTCCTGATTCCTTTGATGCCGAGGATTAATCCGCCCGCAAGCATTCCGCTCGCACAGATTGTCTCCGCGATTCCTAACGTTCTTTCATTCTGAAACGAAAGAATGAGCGGTTTTACAAGTGTCTGAAACATTCCCATGAAAAGAGTGACTACGGAAGACAAAAAGACAAGGGCGAGGAGTCCTTTTGTCTCGCGTAAAACTTTTAAGCCTGATTTTATGCTGTCAAAGAATGCTTCTTTTACTTTTGTTTCTTTTACGCCGATTCCTTTTCTTACAACAGCAACACCCGTCACGGTTAAAAAGAAGGTTGCGATATCAATTATCAGTAAAAGTTTAACGTCGCTTATTGTAAGAAGAAGTCCGGCGATAAGGGGTGAGAAAAGGTATCTCGAGCTTCCCGCGAGCGAAACGAGACCGTTTGCCCTCGAGAATTCTTCCGTTGTCAGAAGATCCGTAATGGTTGCGCGGTAGGACGGCTCAAGGAGTGCGGAAAATACCGCGCTTATCGAGACACCGATACATATCTGAAAGAGAGTGGCCTCTCCGCGAATCATGCAGATAAGGATAAAAAGCACTCCGAGTGCCGAGAAGCCGTCTCCGATCATCATTAAAAGTCTACGATCGTATCTGTCGGCCAAAATGCCTGCAGGTACGCTTAATAAAAGCGAGGGAAGAAATCCTAAAAGAGTCACAAGAGACATACTCGCGGCGCTTCCCGTCACTTTAAAAACATATACTCCGAGTCCGAAGGCGGTCAGACCGCTTCCGATGGAAGAGATCAGTTCTCCGAACCAGAGAAGTAAAAATTTATTGAAATTGCTTTTTTGGTTCATTATTATTCTCCGCGTACAATCATGTCGCGAACGAATTCCATAGTACCTTTCCGGGCACCGAGAAGTTTTTCCGTCAGATCGATGAATACTTCGATGTCTCTTTCGGTAAAATGACCGTCGTCGAAAACTTCACTGCTGACAAGGAGCATCATCTTTACACGCTCGGGGATATTGTTGCAGTCAAAAATCCCCTGTTTTATGCCTTCTTCGACAACCTCGGAAAGTATGGGCGTCGCAACATCATACAGTTTTTGTTTGATTTTTTTATGCATCAGGGCGTTTTCAGGACTTAAAAGAGCTTCTTCGATGGTAAACTCTTCTTTTGCCGGCTGAAGGGACATGATTATTCCGGTGATTTTTACAGGAATGGGAAGGTCCGATTTTAACACTTCGGATGCTTTTTCGGCTTCACTGTTTATCATCATGCAGATTACTTCTTCCAAAAGAAGTTCCTTGCTTTCGAAATAGTAGTAGAAAGTGCCCTTGGCAATTCCCGCTTCTTCGATGATTTCATCCACGCTGGTATTCTCATATCCTTTTGTCAGAAACATACGGTATGCTATCTTAACAAGTTCCAGTTTTCTCATTTCGCCCTTTTTCATGATTTTCTCTCCTTTTCGACTATCGGTCGGTTTTATTATAACAACCGCGATTTTTGTTTGTCAAGCACTTTTTCGACTAAAAGTCGGTTTTTGTTTTTTGGCCCGCTCTCTATGAATTGACAAAAGCATAAAAAAAGCCTACAATTCTATATGTTCGTGAAAGATTTCGCCTGCGTGAAAGATGCGGCGTTTCAATATTTTAGGAGGTATTTTATGAATATTTTGGTAATTAACTGCGGAAGTTCATCACTTAAGTATCAGCTTATCAATTCTGAGAGCGAAGCAGTGCTTGCAAAAGGACTTTGCGAAAGAATCGGAATGGAAGGCTCATGTATTAAGCATACTCCTTCGGGAAAGGATAAAGTTACAAAAGAAACTCCGATGCCCGACCATACTTATGCTATTCAGGCAGTTATCGATGCTTTGACAGATGCGGAACACGGCGTTGTTAAGTCACTTTCAGAAATCGATGCCGTAGGTCATCGTATTGTGCACGGCGGTGAGAAGTTTGCAAAGTCTGTTGTTATTACAGACGAAGTTTTGGATGCAATCGCTGAATGCAACGATCTTGCTCCTCTTCACAACCCTGCAAACCTTATCGGTATCAACGCTTGTAAAAAGATTATGCCCGGCGTTCCCATGGTAGCTGTATTTGATACCGCTTTCCATCAGACAATGCCCGAGAAAGCATATATGTACGGACTTCCTTACGAATATTATGAGAAATACAAAGTTCGTCGTTACGGATTCCACGGAACCAGCCATGATTTCGTATCCGCAAGAGCAGCTGAAATCCTCGGCAAGAAGAGAGACGATCTTAAAATAATCGTTTGCCACTTAGGAAACGGTGCAAGTATTTCTGCAGTTGACCACGGCAAGTGCGTAGACACATCCATGGGCCTTACACCTCTTGAAGGTCTTATCATGGGTACAAGATGTGGCGATATCGATCCCGCCATCATCGAGTTCATCTCAAAGAAAGAAAACCTTACAATCTCCGAGATCAACACCATCATGAACAAGAAGTCCGGTGTTGAAGGAATGTCAGGTGTATCTTCAGACTTCAGAGACTTATCTGCAGCAATGGATGCTGGCAATGCACGTGCAAAGATGGCTCTCGAAACATACACATACAGAGTTGCAAAGTACATTGGTGCTTACGCAGCAGCAATGAACGGCGTTGACGTTATCGCATTTACCGCAGGTATCGGCGAGAACGACGGAAGAGTTCGTTCAATGACAGGCAAGTACCTTGGATATCTCGGTGCAAGCATTAACGATGCAAAGAACGATGTTCACGGTGAAGAAGCAATCATTTCAAACGACGGCGACAAGGTAACCGTTATGGTTGTTCCCACAAACGAAGAATTAGCTATTGCAAGACAGACTGCAAGTTTGGTAAAATAGGAAAGTCGTCACAGACATAAAAGAAAAAAGAAGGTGCCTGGCTCCCGCAAGGGTGCCTGGCTCCGACACAAGCAGACGTATCGAAGCGGTCATAACGGGGCGCACTCGAAATGCGTTTGACCTCCGGGTCACGAGGGTTCGAATCCCTCCGTCTGCGCGAAACGGAAAGAGACACCGAAAGGGTGTCTCTTTTTCGTTTGTGGACGGAGGGATTCGAACGCTAGACAAACTGCGAAGCAGTTTAGAAAGCTCCGGTGGAGCTTTCGTGTCGTAGCCGGCCTGAAAGGCGGCCGAGCCGCCGGTGGGAATCCCTCCGTCTGAGCGAAAAGGAAAGAAAAGCCCCAAACGCGCGTAAGAGTGCTTTATTTCACAAAAAATGATAAGAAAACCCAAGAAAATGATAAGTTTTATTATAGGGGCTGTGTTATAGTGAACCATAGAAGTGCCGATATATGATATAGATACTGAAAATGGAGGATATTTTATGAGGTACTATGTGAATTGTAATGTTGATGTATCAGGGGATGGATCGCAGAGTGCTCCTTTTATGACAATTTCGGAAGCGGCAGAAATAGCGATGCCGGGGGATGAAGTAATTGTTGCCGACGGAATTTACCGCGAGCATGTCAATCCGAAAAATGCCGGAAGAGATTACGCAAGAATTACGTATCGTGCACAGAACAGGTTAAAGGCGATAATTACCGGCGCAGACCGTGTCAACGACTGGGAAGAAGTTGAACCGCATGTCTGGAAAACCGTTTATGACAATTCTTATTTCGGCAAATACAATCCGTTTACCACTCTTGTATCCGGCGACTGGTTTGATGCCAATTTCACGGCCCATACGGGAGATGTCTTTTTAAACGGCAAATCAATGTACGAAGTCACAAAGTACGAGGATGTTGTTAATCCCAAGGAAAACTTATCTTCATGGGACAAGGATTTTACCGTTTATACGTGGTTTACCAAACAGGAAGACGACAAGACGGTTATTTTTGCCAATTTCCAGGAGATTGATCCGAGATATGCCGTTACGGAAATTACCGTCAGACAGAACTGTTTTTACCCCATAAAAGAGGGCATCGGTTATATCACACTCGACGGTTTTACAGTTTGTAAGGCCGCTACGCAGTGGGCTCCTCCCACGGCATATCAGGACGGTATGATCGGTCCTCACTGGTCAAAGGGATGGATCATAGAGAACTGCGATATATTTGAGTCGAAGTGCTCGGGTATTTCGCTTGGTAAATACCTCCAGCGCAACAACGATAACAAGTGGCTTAAATGGAAATATAAAGACGGTACCCAGACCGAGCGTGACTGCATCTGCCAGGCTCAGATTGAGGGCTGGAACAAAGACAGAATCGGTTCCCACATAATAAGAAACAACAATATTCATGATTGCGGACAGACCGGTATCGTCGGACATCTCGGCGGTGTATTCTCGATCATCGAGAACAATCATATTCACAACATAAACAACAAGCAGAACCTTGCGGGCGCGGAAATAGGCGGAATCAAGATGCATGCGGCCATCGATGTTATTATCCGCAAAAATCATTTCCATCACTGCACGAGAGGTCTCTGGCTTGACTGGCAGGCTCAGGGA